>DAIPIC010000234.1:0-1533 GCA_036771025.1 Solirubrobacteraceae bacterium | reverse complement strand
GCGCCACGAACAGGATCGTGGGCCCGAACCCATAGAGCAGGCTCTCCCAGAACGAAGGGCCGTTGGAGATCGCGTGGGCGTTGATCGTCACCCCGTGCCGCTGGAGCAGGTCGGACAGCTGAGAGTTGTTGGCGAACGACGGGATCTGGGTCGAGAACAGCGTCGTCGGCCGCGCGGTCTTGCTGTTCGACGGGTACTTGACCGCGGCCTTGAACGTCCCCTGGATCGAATTGCCGGTCGATGAGATCGAGCTGACGTTGTCCTTGTTGACCTCGGTGATGAACGTCGGGTAGTACGGCACCGCCACCCGCGAGGCGGGCTGGAGCGCCTGCGAGGAGATGTAGAGGTTCAGCCCCAGCAGCGCCAGCACCACCAGCACCACCACCCATCTTGCGCTCGGGCCCCTGGGCGGGGGCGTCTGCTGGCGCCCGCCGCGGCCGTCGGGGGCAGGGGTCACCCTCCAGGGAGGCGGCTGCTGGCCATCGGGTCCGCCACGCGCCTGGCTGGGCGGTGCGCCACGCGCCTGGCTGGGGGATCCGCCACGCGCCTGGCTGGGGCGCTGGTTGGGTGAGTCGGCCATGCTCAGATTGTCGCAGGCGCCCGTGGGCGCTCAGGCCCCGTTCGCCGATCTACCCCTCTTCCAGCCGAGCTCGGAAGGCTTCTGCGCTGAGCACCGTGGCGCCCTCGGCCGACGCCCGGTCGGCCAGCCAGCGGTCCGAGGTTACGACTCGCACCTCCGTCGGGTCGGATTGGAGCTTGAGCCTCCTGACGATCTCATCGTCGGCGGCGTCGCGCTTTGGCCGGGGCGCGTGAGCCACCTCGATCACCGTCGAGTGGATCGGCGGTCTGGGGGGCCGTTCGAACACCACCGTCACGTCCTCGCCGTCGGCGGCCGCCCACCGCTCGAGCAGGTCCACGAGCCGGAGCATTGCTCCATCCCGGTTCTTCCACCACCCGTCAGGGCGGGTGCCGATCACGTTCATGCCGTCGATCAGCCAGCGCACTGGACGGAGGCTACGGCGCCGCAGGCTGCGGGGCCGCGAGCTGCCGGTCGGCCTGCTAGCGTCTGCGCCCGCAAGGCCGCTGCGCGGATCGGGCGGTGAGAACGCAGGTGCCGGCGGCGGGGAGTCCTCCGCATAGCAGCACTTCAAGTCCAGGAGGACTCACGTAGACATGCCAACCGGAACGGTCAAGTGGTTCAGTGACGAGAAGGGGTTCGGTTTCATCACGCCGGACGAGGGCAGCCGTGACCTTTTCGTCCATCACTCGAGCATCAATGCTGATGGCTACCGCTCCCTTCCCGAGGGCGCCAAGGTCTCCTTCGAAGAGGAGGCCGGTCCCAAAGGGCCGAAGGCCATCAACGTCTCTCGTCTTTAGAAATAGTTTTCCGGGGCGCGCATGCGCGCCCCGGCCGGCCGAGCATGCTCGGCCGGGGCCGGCGCACATGTGCGCCGGCCTTACTGATTGAGGGCTATGGCTGACTGGGCAACGATCTCCTCGCTGGCCACCGCCGGCGGGACGCTGGTTCTCGCG
>DAIPIC010000233.1:0-1658 GCA_036771025.1 Solirubrobacteraceae bacterium | reverse complement strand
GGCGCCGCCTGCTCGACGACATGCGGGCGGTGGGCGAGCAACTGGTGGCGATCGGCGAGGCCGAGGGCAAGCGCTTCCCCCGCTTCGGCGAGGAGGGCTCCGAGGTCGCCGAGCTGCTGCGCGATCCGGGCGCCGCTGTGGCCGCCGGCCTGCGGCAGGACCCGGGCGCGGTCGACGAGCAGACGAACGGCAGTCCGGAGGTCGTGCCTGGCTAGTGACCTGAGTCAGAAATTCGGTGGCAGTAGTCGGCGAGGCTGTTGAGGATCTCCTCGGCGGTCTTGTGCCATACGTAGGGCTTGGGGTCCTCGTTCCAGTTTGTGATCCAGGTGCGGATCGAGGCGGTGAGGTCGCGGACCGAGCGGTGGGCGCTCCGCTTAATCCACTTGGTGGTCAGCTCGGCGAACCAGCGCTCGACGAGGTTCAGCCACGAGCTGTAGGTCGGGGTGAAGTGCAGCGTGAATCGCGGGTGGCGAACCAGCCAGCGCTGGATCGAGGGTGTCTTGTGGGTCGAGGAGTTATCGAGTACCACGTGCACGTCGAGATGCGCCGGCACCGCGTGGTCGATCAGGTTCAGAAACCGGCGAAACTCCTCGGCCCGGTGGCGTGGGCTCATGTCAGCGATCACGTTGCCCGAGGCGACATCCAACGCCGCATACAGGTTCGTGGTCCCATTGCGCACGTAGTCGTGGGTGCGCCGCTCCGGCACGCCGGGCATCAGCGGCAAGATCGGCGCCGATCGATCAAGCGCCTGGATCTGGGCCTTCTCATCCACGCACAGCACGACCGCCGCCTCGGGGGGATTCAGGTACAGCCCGACGATGTCTCTGACCTTCTCGATGAACTGGGGATCGGGCGAGAGCTTGAAAGCCTCGGTCTGATGCGGCTTGAGTCCGAACGCCCGCCAGATCCGGCTGATCGCCGACTGGCTCATCCCGGTCGCACGGGCCATCGACCGCGTCGACCAATGGGTCGCATCAGGCGGCTGCTCCTCAAGCGTCTTGACGATCACCCGCTCGACATCCTCATCGCCGATCGAACGCGGCTTCCCCGGCCGCGGCTCGTCATGCAGCCCGTCAAGCCCACGGCGAGCGAACCGCCCACGCCACTTCCCCACCGTGGTCTTGCTGCACCCCAGCCGCCGCGCGATCTCGATACTCGGCTCCCCATCCGCCGCGGCCAACACGATCCGACACCGCAACGCCAGCGCCTGCGCGCTCTTCGGACGCCGAGCCCAACGCTCAAGCACCTCCCGCTCCTCATCACTCACAACAACCTCAGCACGCCGAGCCATGACCGCCTCCAATCCTCGTCCATACCGACGATGGATTCGCCCCCGAACCCAACATGCCTGCGAACTAACGACTCAGGTCACTAGAGCGTCTCGGCAGCGTCTGGCAAGCTTCTGCGTCCGATGCTGCTCTACAACTCCCAGGTCTCCGGGAACTGCTGGAAGGTCAGACAGCTGTTCGCCCATCTCGGGATCGAATGCGAGCGGCGGGAGCTGTCAGTAATCGACCGCTCGGACCGCGGAGAAGTGCTCGGCGCCTGGAACCCCGGGCTCCGCGTCCCCACGCTGGTCCTGGACGATGGGCGTTCACTGGCCGAGTCGGGCGCGATCACGTTCTACTTCGCCGAGGGCACCCCCTACCTGCCCGAGG
>DAIPIC010000232.1:0-1777 GCA_036771025.1 Solirubrobacteraceae bacterium | reverse complement strand
CCAGCGAGAACCAGCGCGAGCGGAACAGGCCCACGGCGCTGCGCAGCGGATGACGTCCCTGCACCCGCGGGCGCCAGCACCGCGCTGCGCTGCTTGAGAACAGAAACGCAACGTTCGTGCCCAGCGCTGAGCCCAACGCCAACGCCAAACCGGCAAGCATGGCTCGGGATTCTCAACGACCGAGTAGCAACGAGGGGCGGCCGGGCCCGCGCCGTCACCGGATCGTCGCCAGCAAATTCCGAGTCTCGTGGTCGGAAATGTGGTAAGCTTCGAGATGCGCTCAGTGAGCCCAGGCTCTTCTCGCTTTCCGGGCGACATTTCCGGCCAGAAGGGCAGAGAGGCGGTTGGCCATGGCTACCGCAACAAAGCAGGGTCGCGCTCCGAGGGGGGCCAGCCGCGGGAGGGAAGCTGCGTCCGAGTCGGCGTCGATGGAGTTCCTCATCGTCGAGGACAACGGCGGCAAATATCAGTGGACGCTCCTGGATCGCGAGGGCAATCGCCTCGCGCGATCGCCGAGGTTCGTGTCACACGAGCAGGCGGAGGACGCCGCCCGCGTCGTGCTCGCCGGCGCCGGCTCCGCGCGGCTAGACCGCCGCGTGGCAACCCATAGCTCGGTCGACGTCCCCAGCTCGACGAAGGTTCCATTGCCCGGCTAAGAACGTCGACGACAGAGGGACGCTTCAAAGCGACTGTTCCTCCGGCGCCGACAACCTCCCACCTGCGGGCCAACTTGATCAAGCCCGGGGCGCGGTCCGAGAGATCTTCGACCGCGCCCGGAGCGCGCCCCGGAAGAGCCGCTACCCGAAGGGGCCAGCGCTCGAGTCGAAATGCAACTTCTTGACACAGGCCACTTCACCGCTTCTGCGAACCGATCTTCGCGCAGAGCTCCCGCCGGCCGTACGCCAGCGGCGGCCATACGGACAGTCTCGTCCCCAGCGACGGAACAGCCACCCAACATCTAGCGTCGGATTTTCGGCGCGTTCGAAAGGTCGCCGACATGAAAACCACGATTCCCATGGAATCCCCCACCTCGCCGGCCCCGGGAATCATTCCTGAGCCGTCAGTCGTCCACGACGAAACGCCCGCGTCTACTCGGCAGGGCGGCCGGCAAGCAGCTGGCACCACCACGCGGCTGTCGGCTCGACGTACCCCGCTCGCCCGGCTCCTCGCCGCGCTGCGCGGCGACAAGTACATGGTGGACGCATACCCGCCGGCCGAGGCGCCGACGAAGGAGGGTTAGGTCATGCGCGATCGACACCTCCCACGCCTGTGCCGGTCCTGTGACGCGCCGATGGCCCGCCAGGAAGACGCCTGCTGGAGCTGCGAAGCCGCATGGGACTACCGCCGCTCGGCACCCGGTCCCGCGGTCATCGGCCGGGCGCCTGCCGTCGCACGGGCGAGGCTTGGACGTGAATCCCTTGGCCGACGAGGGCGGCGGCTTGGGGACGGATCCCGACGCATCGGCGCGCAGATACCCGCGGTGCAGTAGTGGCTACTCCCGACGCAACCATCCTGACCGAGAACGAGGAGCTCGCGGGCATCAATGCCGACTACGAGGAGCGCTACGGGTTCCACGACGCCGAGAACTATCTGTACAAGGCGCCCAAGGGGCTTGACCGGGAGATCGTTGAGAAGATCTCGGAGTTCAAGTCAGAGCCGCGGTGGATGCGCGAGTTCCGACTGAAGGCGCTCGTCCACTTCCTCGCCCGCCGGCAGCCCACGTGGGGCTCCCCGATGCTGGCCGAGCTCGACTACGACGACATTCGCTACTTCGTGC
>DAIPIC010000231.1:0-2004 GCA_036771025.1 Solirubrobacteraceae bacterium | reverse complement strand
GACTTGGCGACCACGGCCTTGACGCCCAAGTACAGGGGGGCGAGCGCGGCGTGCTCGCGAGATGAGCCCTGACCGTAGTTGTGACCGGCCACGATCAAGCCGCTCCCCCATTCCTTGAGCCGTTTGCGAAAGTCCGGATCGCGGTGGCGGAACGTGAACTCGGCGATCGCCGGCACGTTCGACCGGTAGGCCATCACCTCCACCCCGTCGGGCGCGAGGTCGCCGGTCGAGATGTCGTCCGGCTGGACGGTCGCCACCCGGACGGAAAGCTCGTCGGCCATCGGCTCGTGCTTCGGCGGGCGCTTGATGTTCGGACCGCGCGGGATCTCGATGTCCTCGGCCGAGCGCTCGTCGGCGGGCGCGAAGATGTGAACGTCATCGACATACGGGCGTAGCTCGGGCATCGGGAGCAGCTCCGGCGGCTCGCCGTACTCGCGCGGGTCCACGATCTTGCCGCCGAGCAATGACACAGCGGCGACAGCCGGCGAGCACAGATAGACCGAGTCCTCGGGCGTGCCAGAGCGGCCCGGGAAGTTGCGGTTCATCGTTCTCAATGAATTTGCCCCCGACGGCGGCGCCTGTCCCATCCCGACGCAAGGGCCGCAGACCGGTTCGAGCATCCGCACGCCGCCTTCGGAGAGCTGCCGATAGACGCCCGAGTCGGCGATCGCCATCAGGATCTGTCGCGACCCAGGCGTGGCGGTGGCGCTGATCGACGGGTCCACGATCTGGCCGCCGCGATCGGCCAGGATCGCGCCCGGGAGCGCGAGGTCGTTGTATCCCGAGTTGACCGAGGAGCCGATGCAGACCTGCGCTACCTCCGTGCCCGCAACCTCCTCCACAGAGACCACGTTGTCCGGGTTGTGCGGCTTGGCCACCAGCGGCCCGAGCTGATCAAGATCGATCTCGATCCGGTCGTCGTACTCGGCACCCTCGTCCGGTCCGATCTGCTCAAAGTCGTCGGGACGATCCTGGCGCTCGAGCCATTTGCGGGTGGTCGCGTCCGGAGGAAACACGCCCGCGGTGCCGCCCAGGTCGGCGATCATATTCGCGATCGTCGCCCGCTCGGGGATGCTGAGATCGGCGGTTCCCGGACCTGTGAACTCGAACACCTTGTCCTTGCCGCCGCTGGCGGTCAGTCGCCGCAGCAGCTCGAGGATGATGTCCTTGGCCTGCACCCAGGGACGGGCGAGCTTGCCCTCGAGCCGCACCTCGACCACCTCGGGGCACGTGATTTCGTAGGGGTAACCGCCGAGCACCACCGCCACGTCGAGGCCGCCGGCGCCGATCGCGATCATGCCGAGGCACCCGGCCTGAGTGGTGTGAGAGTCAGCGCCCACCATCGTATGTCCCGGCTTGCCAAAGCGTTCCATGTGGATGTAATGGCTGATGCCGTTGCCGGGACGCGAGAAGTGAAGTCCGTACTTGCGTGCCAGCTCCTGGAGCATGCGGTGGTCGTCGGGGTTCTTGTTATCGAGCTGAACGACGTTGTGATCGATGTACTGCACCGCGCGATGGGTCTTGACCCGAGGCACCTCCAGCTCCTCGAACTGCATCAGCGCCATCGTCCCGGTCGCGTCCTGGAGCAGCGCCTGGTCAATCCTCAACGAGATCGACAAGCCGGGCTTCACCTCGCCGTCGACCAAGTGCTCCTTCAGGATTTGGCGCGTGAGACTCTCGGGCATCGCTAGCCGTTCAGCTACCCACCTCGCGTGTTCGCCTCACCGGCGGCGATCACAGCGCGAAGCGTTCCGACACGGTGTCCGTCCGCTGACGCGACCACATCGACAGTCTCGTCAGACGTGCTTGCTTCGACCTCGCAGAACGAGCCGACGGCCGGTCCCGGGCCGGACCCCAGCTCGAGCTCGATCTGCTCGAGCCGGACGCCGTCGCCTCCGGCAAGCATTGCCGCCTCGATCAGCGCACTCGCGACGATCCCCGGATGCGCCATTCCCCGCTCGGGGCCCTGGTGGTCCTGCTTGACAAACCAGCGGCCCGACAGAC
>DAIPIC010000230.1:0-2060 GCA_036771025.1 Solirubrobacteraceae bacterium | reverse complement strand
TGGGTGGTGTCGAAGTCGATGTGCTGGCGGCCTCGGCTGGCGTAGGCCCCGGTCACCCGGGCCTCGGAGCCCGGCCCGCCGAGCCTGGTCTCCATGCGGACCCGCCCGCGCGCGGAGCCAAAACCCAGCGCCACCCAATCGAGTGACGCGTCACGTCCCACCTCCGCTCGGTGCGTGCCGAAGATCCAGCTGCGCTCGGAGAGCGACTGGCCGCACACGAACCTGAGCTTGGCACCGTCTCCCACCACCAGCTCAGCCACGGTGTTGAAGACGGCATCCAGATCATCAGCGGCGGACAGCTGTTGCTCCCAGACCTCGGCCTGGGCCCCCTGGTCGAGCACGATCAGCGTGCGCCTGTCGAGCTCCGTCTGGGCGCTTCCCTGGACGGCGGTCAGAACGATCGGCCGCTCGACCACCACCCCCTTGGGCACGTAGACGAACCCGCTGTTGTGAAACCCCGCCTCGTTGCGGGCCACAAACAGGTCCTGGTCTCTGACCACCGACCCCAGGTGTCGCTCGACCAGCTCCGGATCGTCCGCGGCCGCCTGCTGTAGCGTGGTCACGAGGACCCCTTCGGGCAGTTCACCGCTCACGTTGGCGGCCCCGCTGTCCACCTGCAGCAGCTCGGCTACGGCGTCGGGCGCGAACAGCCGCTCGGTCCGGATGGCAGCGCTCCCCTCGCCGTTGCCGGCGGAAGCAGCGGTATAGGCGCTCAGCTCAAGACCCGAGAGATCGGTGAACTCCCATCCGGGCCTGCCCTTGAACTCCGGCAGCTCGAGGGTCTCCGACAGACTGACGGCGCGCTCGCGGCGCGCCGCCAAGAAATCGGGTTCTGACTCGGTGGCCCCGGGAGCGCTAGCCAATCGAGCCCTCCATCTGGAGCTCGATCAGCCGGTTCATCTCTACCGCGTACTCCATCGGGAGCTCCTTGGTGATCGGCTCGATGAACCCGTTGACGATCAGCTTCGATGCCTCCTCCTCGGGGATGCCGTGCGACATCAGGTAGAAGAGCTGGTCCTCGCCGACCTTCGACACGGTCGCCTCGTGGCCCACGTCGACGTCGTCCTCGCCGATCCTGATCGTTGGGTATGTGTCAGAGCGGCTGTGCTCGTCGAGGAGCAAGGCGTCGCAGACGACCTTCGAGCGGGCGCCGTGCGCACCCTTTGCCACTTCGAGCAGGCCGCGGTAGGACCCGCGACCGCCGTCCTTGGAAATCGACTTGGCGAAGATGTTGGAGGTGGTATTCGGCGCGCCGTGGACGATCTTGCCGCCGGCGTCCTGGTGCTGGCCGGCACCGGCGAACGCGATCGAGAGGATCTCGCCGTGGGCCCGCTCGCCCAGCAGATACACGCTGGGGTACTTCATCGTCAGACGTGACCCCAGGTTGCAGTCGACCCACTCCACGGTCGCGTCCTCCTGCGCCACGGCACGCTTGGTGACGAGGTTGAACACATTGGTCGACCAGTTCTGGACCGTCGTGTAGCGAATGCGGGCGCCGGGCAGGGCGATCAGCTCCACCACCGCCGAGTGCAGCGACGACGAGCTGTAGGTGGGAGCGGTGCAACCCTCGACGTAGTGCACGTAGGACCCTGGCTCGGCAATGATCAAGGTCCGCTCGAACTGGCCCATGTTCTCGGTGTTGATCCGGAAATAGGCCTGGAGCGGCATCTCCACGTGGACGCCTTCGGGCACGTACACAAACGATCCGCCCGACCACACCGCGGAGTTCAGCGCCGCGAGCTTGTTGTCGTTCGGCGGGATCACGGTGGCGAAGTACTTGCGCACGATGTCCTCGTGCTCGCGCAGGCCCGAGTCCATATCCATGAAGATCACGCCCTGCTTCTCGAGGTCCTCGCGCACCTGGTGGTAGACGACTTCCGACTCGTACTGGGCCCCGACCCCTGACAGGAACTTCCGCTCGGCCTCGGGGATCCCCAGGCGATCAAAAGTCTTCTTGACGTCCTCGGGGACCTCGTCCCAGGAGCGTCCCGCCTTCTCCGATGCACGCACGAAGTAGTGGATGTCGTCGTAGTCGACTTCGGCCAGCAGCGGCGAGCCCC
>DAIPIC010000229.1:0-2135 GCA_036771025.1 Solirubrobacteraceae bacterium | reverse complement strand
GGCGACCACCGAGGTCGACCAGTCGATCACCGACGTCGGCCTCACGATGTGCTTGCCCATCCCGAGCTCTTTCGGCGAGAGGCCGAGCGCCAGGCCGACTAGCTGCGGCAGGTGCAGCACCGGAAGACCCAGCTCGCGGCCAACCACGCTGGCAGCGGCGGGCTGCTGGAGGTCGAGGTTCAGGTGACAGAGGGGGCAGGGGGTGACCAGGCAGTCGGCCTCCGCGTCGAGCGCGTCTCCGACATGACGTCCGGCCTGCGCCAGCGACGCCTCCTTGTTCATCGTGATGATGGGGAAGCCACAGCACTTGTAGACCCCGGCGTAGTCGACAACGGTCCCCCCGAGCGCCTCGATCAGCATGTGCAGGTACCGGTCACGCGGATGCTGCTCGTCGATCCCAAGACGATCGACCGGGCGAACGATGTAGCAGCCGTAGAAGGGGCCGACCCGGAGATCGGTCAGCGGCCGCTTGACCCGCTCACGGAGGGCGTCCAGGCCGATCTCCTCCACCAGCAGCCACAGGAAGTTCTTGTTCGTGATCCCCTTCTCGTAGTGCAAGCCCTCGTTAACAAGGTTGGTGTTGATCTGCTCTCGGTAGGCGGTGTTGGCATCGAGGCGCTCCTGGCACTCGGACTGCGAGCCCTGGCAGGTGGAGCAGATGTTCATCATCAGCTCGCCATCGGTTCGCTGCGCGAGCGCGAACGTCCGGGCATTGAGCGTGTCGGCCAGCTCCTGGTTGTGCTCGGCGATCACGCCGGCGCCGCAGCAGGCGGCGCGGTCCAGCTCGATCAGCTCGATATCCAGCAGCGGCGCGACCTTGGCCATGGATCCATGAAGCTCGGGCGTGAACCCGCGGCTCACGCATCCCGGCCAGTAGGCGACCTTCATGCTTGCTCCTCGCTTGGCGGTGTTCCTTGGTCCTCACCCCCGGTGCTCTCCTGCCCCTCGTCCCCGGCGCTCGGCACTGACGTCTCAGCCGGGGGCTCACGGTCGGCCGCGCCCACCGTCTGTTCCGAGCGGTCCTCCTTGGCCTCGGCCGGTTCAGGCGGCTCGAGCGGGGTCGGCTCGTCCGTATGCGGCGGGTGCGCCGGATCTTCCTCGTAGCCGGTCACGTAGAGGTTCAGCTCTTCACGCTTCTCCTTGCCGTCGATCTCGTCGAACAGCGCTCTTACCTCCTTGGGCGCCTTATGCGAATGAAGCAGCGCCGTCTTGGGCGTGATTTTCCTCCGCGCAAGGGCCGTGGCCGCGGTCGGCAGGGAGCTGATCAGCTCGGGAACGGCACGGGGGTTCAGCTTGCCGCCGTACGAGTCGGGCAGCAGGTCGGCTTCATGCAGGAGTCCGTTCTTGCGGATGTTCTTGACGAACGCGTGCTCGTGACGGTGGCCGTTGTTGCGGTCCTCGATGTCGTAGTCATTCCCGGCAATCCGCCGCAATCGCATGATCTGGCTCATGGGATCCACGCCCTTGGGGCAGGCGTCGATGCAGTTGAAACAGTGGGTGCAGTCGTAGATCCCGTGCTCGTCCTCGCTCAGGTCCTTCAGCCGTTCCTCGTGCTCGGCGTCCCGGGGATCGCCGACGAACCGATAGGCCTTGGCCAGCGCAGCCGGCCCGACGAACTCGGGGTCCACCTCCATCGACAGGCAGTCCGAGACGCACGCGCCGCACTGGATGCAGGCCATCGTCTGCGTGACGTCCACCATGTTGTCGTGCGGAACGATGTACTCGCGCTCGGGCACCGGCTCCTTGTTGATGAGCCACGGGGTGACGCGGTGGATCTTGTGCCAGTGGACCGCGTCCATGTCGACGATCAGATCGCGGATCACGGGCATGTTGCCCATCGGCTCGACCGTCACCACCGCCTCCTCGTGCTGGCCCTCGTCCGGTGGATTCCAGCCCGTCCCGGCGCCGCGCTTCGCCGCCTCGTCCAGATGGGTATTGCAGGCCAGTCCCGGCTTGCCGTTCATCCGCACGCCGCACGAGCCGCAGATCCCCTGCTGGCAGGAGCAGCGGATGCCGATCGAGCCGTCGGCCTGGGCCTTGACCTCGAGGATTGCGTCAAGCACCGAGTTGTGCTCGCGCATCTCGACCTTGTGCTCGTCCCAGTAGGCGGCCTCGCCCGACTGGGGATCGAAGCG
>DAIPIC010000228.1:0-2276 GCA_036771025.1 Solirubrobacteraceae bacterium | reverse complement strand
TGGTCGCCATCTCCGCGAACTTGTGCCGGATGACCTGGAAGTGGCCGATGGCGCGGCCGAATGCGGTCCGCTCGTGGGCGTACTCGAGCGTGCGCTCGAATACCGCCTGGGCCCCGGCCACGCAGCCGGCCGCACCGATCAGGCGCTCCCCCTGGAGCTCCCACATGATGTGGTAGAAGCCCCGGCCCGGCTCTCCGAGCACCGCCGTGCTGGGCACACGGACGTCCTGGAACGTCAAAAGCGCCGTATCGGAGGCGTGCATGCCCATCTTTTGGAGCCGCTTGTCGCGGATCACACCCTCCGCGTCCATCGGCACCAAGAACAGCGTGAAGCCGTCGTAGCCGGCGTCCGGATCGGTCTTCGTCACCAGCACGATGACGTCGGCGCGGTGCCCGTTGGTGATGAACGTCTTCGACCCGTTGATCACGTATTCGTCACCGTCCCGAATCGCGCGGGTCTTGATCCCCGCCACGTCCGACCCGGCGTCTGGCTCGGTGATGCCCAGGCACAGGATCTTCTCCCCCTTGATCGCTGGCACCGCCCACTCCTGCTTCTGCTCCTCGGTTCCGAACGCGAGGATCGGGGGCATCGCCATGTCGGTCTGGACCGCCAGACCCATCGCCAGCCCCCCGCAACGCGCGTGGACGATCTCCTCGGCCAGGACGAGGCTCGTGTAGTAGTCGCCGCCCTGTCCGCCGTACTCCTCGGGCTTGTCGAGCCCCAGGAACCCAAGCTCGCCCATGCGCTTGAAGACCCAGTTGGGGAATGTCTCCTCTTCCCACTCCTCGGCGTGGGGTTGGAGCTCCTTGATCACGAAGCGGCGGATCGACTCCCGCAGCTGCTCGTGCTCGTCGGTGAAGATGAAGTGCTTGCGGTGGCCTTGGAAGTCGGGCTTGGTTACGTCGGCGGTGGTGGTGGTCATGCCTCGAACCGTACCGGGCCGCGCCCCCAAAGTAAACAGTAGGACTTCCTACTTTCTACTTTGGCGTGAGCGGGCCGGTCTGCGGTAGGTTGCCGCCTATGTCCTACAAGACGCTCCGCTATGAGGTCGCGGAGGCCATCGCCACGATCTCGCTCGACCAGCCAGACACACGGAACGCGCTCTCGGACGAGCTGCTCGGTGAGCTGATCGCCGCCTTCGAGGCGGCCCGCGACGACCCCGAGATCCGCTGCGTGGTTCTCACCTCGTCGCACGACAGGGTGTTCTCAAGCGGCGCGAACCTGGCCGGATTTGCGGCCGAGGTCCCGCTGGTGCACAAGCACTTCGGCACGGAGCGATTCCCGCATCTCTTCCGGCTCATCGGCGAGCTCGGCAAACCGACCATCTGCGCGGCCAACGGCCATGTGCTGGCCGGCGCGCTGGGGATCGCGCTGGCCTGCGATCTAATCATCGCGCGGGAGGGAGCGAGGTTCGGCACACCCGAGATCAACGTGGGTGCCTTCCCGTTCATGATCATGGCGCTGATCTACCGAAACGTGCCGCGCAAGAAGTGCACCGAGCTGCTGCTTCTGGGGGAGCAGATCTCGGCGGAGGACGCGGAGCGGATCGGGCTCGTCAATCGGGTCTTCTCCGCCACCGAGTTCGATCAGGCCGTGCGGGACTGGGCGGCGAAGCTGGCATCCAAGTCGCCGGTGATCATGAAGCTGGGCAAGGACGCGATGTTCCGCCAGCAGGACCTGGCTCTGTTGGACGCGTTTGACTACCTGCGCTCGCAGCTGACCGTCGCGCTCTCGACCGAGGACATCGAGGAGGGGGTCAAGGCATTCTTCGAGAAGCGGGAGCCGGAGTGGAGGGGGCGCTAGGGGCGACTCAGTCGGGGATGGGAACCGCGCCGATGATCGTCGTGCCGCTGCCGGGAAGTCGAAGCCGCGGCGTGACAAATGTTCATCCGCCGGCAGGACCTGGCCCTGTTGGACGCGTTTGATTACCTGCGCTCGCAGCTGACCGTCGCGCTCTCGACCGACGACATCAAGGAGGGGGTCACGGCGTCCTTCGAGAAGCGGGAGCCCGTCAGGAAGGGGCGCTAGGCGCTGGGAGGGCTGACGAGGTGGCAGGCGTGCGCGCCACCGCTGCAAAACGACCCAAAGTGGAGATCGCGACCTCAGTGTGGGGAGATCTGCATTGCTGTGCTGCGGATGCGCCCAACGGCAAATCATGGATCCGACTTTGGGACGTTGCGCAGGCGGCGAACCGCAGGCGCGCCGGACCGCCGGCGGCGCGCGAACCGCACGGCGCGCGAACCGCAGGCGCGCCGGACCGCCGGCGGCGCGCGAAC
>DAIPIC010000227.1:0-2281 GCA_036771025.1 Solirubrobacteraceae bacterium | reverse complement strand
GGTTACGACCTGTCGGGAAAGACCGGCACTGCGAACATCGCCATAAACGGCCACTACTCCGACAGCGCGTTCGTGGCCTCGTTCATCGGCTTCGTGCCCGCCAGCAACCCGCGGCTGCTGGTGGCGGTGGTCGTCGACCAGCCGCACGGCAGCATCTACGGCGGCTCAGTGGCCGCGCCTGCCTTCCAGAAGATCGTCGGCTGGGCCGTTCCCTATTTCGGGATCAATCCCCGCTGACCCGTCGATCACGCGGCGAAAGCTGTCGACTACGTCGGGAAGCGCCGCCGGAGCGCCGCCAGTCGCCGGTCCCACTGACCGCCGACGTCGGCCATCCACGAGACCGCGTCCGAGAGCGGCTCGGGCGTGACGTGGTAGCGGACCTCGCGCCCTGTCCGCTCGCGATCCACCAGGCCCGCGTCCGCGAGGGCCGTCAGATGCTTGACCACCGCCTGGCGCGAGATCGGCATCGCGGAGGCGAGCTCGGTGGCCGTCGCCTCCGGCCGCGCCGCGATCGTCTGGAGCAACGCCCGGCGAGTCGGATCCGAGAGCACGCCGAACACCGCACCGGCGCTGTCCGCTACTCCGGGCACGATCAGGCCGCCACGAGGGCCGGCCCGAATGACTGACCGGCGGTGCGGCCGAGCGGCGTCCCAACCAGATCGAGCACGTCGAGTGGGCGCGACTCGACCACTCGCAGCTGGGTGCCGCCGGCATCGTCCGGAGCGAGCGTCAACTCCACGCGCGTCGCTGGCTCGTCGTCAAGCGCCCACCAGAATGCAAGCCGGGAGGGCGCCATGGCCTCCTCGACCCAGCCGTCCTTGTTCGACTCCTGTGAGCGGAAGTGGGCATCGCCCCCGGGCCGAAGGTCGAGGCGCACCTCCTCGGCCAGCCAGCCGTCGGCCGTGACGATGCCCCACACGATCTCCGGGGGCGCGGGGAGGGAGAGGATGCGTTCGATGCGGTCTGCCATGGATACCTCCAAGTGCAACCCGTGGGTTGCGCTTCTGCTATCTTGCTGTGCAACCGGCTAGTTGCACTATACAGGAGGAACCATGCCGCTTGTCCCGATGGTCGTAGAGCAGACAGCTCGCGGCGAACGCTCTTTTGACATCTACTCGCGGCTGCTCAACGACCGCGTGGTGTTCCTGGGCGGTCAGGTGGACGAGGAGACCGCCAACCTGATCGTCGCCCAGCTCGTCCACCTGGAATCAGATGACCCCGAGAAGGACATCCACCTCTACGTAAATTCCCCCGGTGGGTCGGTGTACGCCGGGCTGGCGATTTACGACGCGATGCAGTTCATCCGTCCCGACGTGCAGACGATCTGCTACGGGATCGCGATGTCGATGGGCTCGCTGTTGCTGGCAGGCGGGGCCAAGGGCAAGCGCATGGCCTTGCCCAACTCCAGGATCCTGATCCACCAGGCCTCAGGCGGGTTCGAGGGACAGGCCAGCGACATCGAGATACACGCCCGAGAGGTGCTTGCGCTCAGAGCTCGGATCGACGAGATCTACGCGAAGCACACGGGACAGTCGATCGAGCGGGTCCACGCCGACATGGAGCGAGACCGTTACTTCACCGGCGAGGAGGCCGTCGCCTACGGGATCGTGGACAGGGTGCTCGAGCAGCGCGAGGTCGCCTCGAGAACCCGGGGGTTCGGAAACGGCTCCGGCTGACGCCGACGGCCTCAGGCTGACCCCGATCGGCTCCGGCTGACCCCCCGATTACACTCGGGCGGCGATGCGCCTCCACGAGGTGATGCCGCATGCGCCCGCCGAGGCCAGGGAGCTGGATGTAACCGGTCTGGCCTATGACACCGCACAAGTGGCTGCGGGCACCCTTTTCTTCTGCGTCCCCGGGTTCACGCGCGACGGCCACGACTTCGCCCCGGAGGCGATCGCCCGGGGCGCGGTCGCCCTCGTGGTACAGCGCCCGCTGGAGCTCGGGGCGCCGCAGATCCTGGTGCCCGACGTCCGCGCCGCCATGGCTCCGGCCGCGGCCGCCTTCTACGGCGACCCCACCAGTCAGCTCCTGACGGCCGGCGTCACAGGCACCAACGGCAAGACGACCACGGCCTTTCTGCTCCGCGCCCTGCTCGAGGCCGGCGGCAGGCGCACTGGACTGCTGGGCACGGTCGTGAGCGTGATCGGGGGCGCGGAGCACGAGGTCGTCCGCACCACGCCGGAGGCGATCGACCTACAGCGGACATTTCGGAGGATGCTCGACGCAGGCGATCAGGCGGTCTCGATGGAGGTCTCCTCCCACGCGCTGAAGCTGCACC
>DAIPIC010000226.1:0-2365 GCA_036771025.1 Solirubrobacteraceae bacterium | reverse complement strand
ATCAAGATCAACGCCGTGGCGATGCGCGGGTTCACCGAGGAGGAGGTGATCCCGTTCGCACGCCTCGCACGCCGCACTCCGTACGAAGTGCGGTTCATCGAGTTCATGCCCCTTGACGCCGATCGAGCCTGGTCCCCGGATCAGGTGCTGGCGGGCGAGGAGACCCGAGCGGCGATCGATGCCGTCTACCCCCTCGAGCCCGAGCCGCGTGAGCCCCACGCGACCGCACGCGTCTACCGATTCGCGGATGGCCAAGGAAAGATCGGCTTCATCAACCCCGTCTCCGAGCCGTTCTGCGGCGACTGCAACCGGATCAGGCTCACCGCCGACGGCCGGCTTCGGACGTGCCTGTTCTCGCTGAACGAAACCGATCTGCGGGGGCCACTTCGTGCCGGCGCCGGCGATGCCGAGCTAGAACGGGTCATCCGGGAGGCCGTGTGGCGCAAGGAGCTCAAGCATCACGTCGGCGACCCCGGCTTCATCCAGCCGGCGCGGACCATGTCCGCAATCGGGGGCTGAGGCTGAGGCGCGCAAACCAGCGCCCGCCGAGCGTCCACTGACTCTGGACCGCAAACCCCGCGGTACGAGCCATTCCTTTCACATCGTTGGTGGACACCCGAGCCCACGGGAACCAGCTGCTGACTTCATTGGCCGTTTCGATGCGCACGAGCATCGCTTCCGTCGGCTCCTCTGGGCCGCCGAGCTCGACCAGCAGTTCGCCATCCTCGCGAAGGAGCGCGCGGATTCGGGTCAGCAGTCGCGTGGGGCATCCGCCGATCCCGATATTGCCGTCCAGCAGCAGGGCCGTACGCCACGAACCGGCGCCGGGGAGATCGCCGAACACGGACCCCTCCACCGCTCGAGCCCCACGCCCGGTGGCCAGCTCGACGGCGGCTGGGGACAGGTCCACGCCGAGGGCGAAAACGCCCCGAGCGAGGAGCGCGTGAAGGTGACGGCCGGGCCCGCAGCCGACGTCTAGGACCGGGCCTCGGATGCAGTCGAGCAGGCTCAAGTCGGTCTCATCGGGTGGACCGAGGTAGCGATCGAGCGGCAGCGGCAGGGCCGTGCCGTCGCGCAGCCGTAGCAGCGCTCCGCTCGGATGACGGAGCCCGGCCGCGTATACCCCCAGCGGACGGGTCATGCGGCGATGGCCGCGAGCGCGGCCGCGAACCGCGATCCGGGTGCCTGACTGGCGACGGCGCGGGCGTCTTCAATCGTGTCAACGTCGCGCAACGGCAGCTGCTCGTGCACCCGGAATCCAAGCTCGCGCAAGCGCGCGCGCTGCTTGGTGCAAGTGGTCGGGCGGCTCATCGGGACGCCGGCGAACGCCGACGCTGCATTCCGTTTGAAGCCGACGCTCCAGTAGCCGCCATCGGCGGCGGGACCGAGAACGGCATCCACCGCCGGCGTCGACAGCGCCTGCATCCCGTCCCGCAGCAGTTGAGGAGTGACCTGCGGCGTGTCCATCCCGACCAGCAGCGCGGGACCGGCAACGTCCTCGAATGCCGCCGCCAGCCGCTCGGCCAGCCCTCCGCCTCGCTGGACCATCACCTCGAGCCCCTTGCGCCTGAACCGCCCCGGGTCTCCGTCGAACACGAGCACCTTGCGTGGCGCGGGCGTGCGCGCGACGACCTCCAGGGTGTCGAGGAGCGCGGCCTCGGCCAGAGCGGCGGCCTCGGCCGGGCTGCAGGGTGGCGACAGGCGCGTCTTGGCGCGACCGGGTAGCGGCTCCTTGGCGATCACCATCAGCGCGACTTGGGTCATCAGCACACCAACGTATTGGCGATCGGCGCCAGGTCAATTACGAAATACGAAAGCGCGAGAACCGTGAACGGCGCCTTAAATGCGTCCCCGGTGGCGTTGGATAGGCAACTGACTGCTGTCACTGTGCGGCGGTGCGCCCACGCCCGATAGAGCCCGCACTGCCGCCTCGCGGCCCCTTTAGGCCCACCTTCTGGCGCAGCCCACTGCGAGGGCCATGGCTCACCTCGGTGCTCAGCGTGGCGCTGCTCATCGCGATCCCCGTTGTCGCCGTGACCGGGTTTCTGTCAAACGACATCTACTACCCGCGCCTCGGCAGTAACTCGGTTGGAAGGCCGCTGGGGCCGCTCGACTTCTACCTGTTTGCGTTTCCGACACACCCGAGCTGGCTGTACGCGCTGACTCAGGGGCTGCACGTCACGATCGGGCTGGGGGCATTCCCGATCGTGCTGGCCAAGTTGTGGTCGGTGATCCCGAAGCTGTTCGAATGGCCGCCTTTGCGCACCCCGGCCCAGGCCCTCGAGCGCATGTCACTGGCACTGGTGGTCGGCGGCGCCCTGTTCGAGTTCGCCACCGGGATTCTCAACATCCAGTACTACTACGT
>DAIPIC010000225.1:0-2548 GCA_036771025.1 Solirubrobacteraceae bacterium | reverse complement strand
CGACACGGTGGTGCTGGTGCTGATGCCCGGCTCCGGCGACTCGATCCAGGCGCTCAAGGCCGGCGTGATGGAGATTCCCGACGTGATCGTCGTCAACAAGGCAGACCATCCGCTGACCGACACGATGGTGCGGGAGATCAAGAGCGTGCTGGCGTTAGGCCCGCAGGAGGGGTGGGAGGTGCCCATCGTCCGAACCGAGGCGGTGCGAGGGGACGGCGTCGAGGAGCTGCTGGAGAAGCTGGCGGAGCACCGGGCGCACATAGAAGCGGAGGGCGCGCTGTCTGAGCGCCGGCGCCGCAACCTGATGAACGAGGTCCTGGGGATAGCCACCTTCCGCATGCGCCGCGAGCTGGAAGCCGCGGTGCGGGAGGACCCCGAGGTCCAGGAGCTTCTGGACCGGGTGGTGTCGCGGGAGATCGACCCAGCGAGTGCCGCGGTACGGATCCTCGAGTCTCGCGGCGAGGATTAGCGCGGCGAGAGCTTCAGGTCCCCAGCGCCCGTGCGATCACCAGCTCCTGCACCTCATCGGTCCCCTCGCCGATCGTGAGGACCTTGGCGTCGCGGTAGAAGCGGCACACGGGGTATTCCTCGATGTACCCGTAGCCGCCGTGAATCTGCACGGCGGCGTCCGCCGCCCACACCGCCAGCCGTCCGCTCTTCAGCTTCGCCTGCGCAGCAGCGAGCGCGAAATCGGCTTGTGAGTCCTTCAAGTAGGCCGCCTTGTGGACCAAGAGCCGTGTGGCATCGATCTCCGTCGAGAGATTTGCGAGCTTGGCTTGGATCGCCTGGAACTTCGAGATCGGGCTTCCAAACGCTCGCCGCTCCTTGGCGTACTCGAGAGCCTGCTCGAACGCTCCCTGAGCGAGGCCTACGCCCATCGCGGCCACGCCGATACGGCCGATGGCCAGCACGTGGAGGAACTGGCGCAGCCCGGCGCCCCGCTGGCCGACCAGGTTCTCGGCCGGGACGCGGCAGTCATCGAACGTCAGCGGCCGCGTGTCCGATGCGTTCCAGCCCATCTTGCGGTACGGCTGCCCGAGCTCGTACCCGGCGGTGCCGTTCGGGATCAGGATGTTGGAGATCTCGCGCCGCTCTGAGTCCCCGCCGGTCACTGCGGTGATCACCACCATCCCCGACATCTCGGTGCCCGCATTGGTGATGAACTGTTTCGCTCCGTTGATCACCCAGTGCCCGTCCTCGAGCACGGCGCGGGTGTGCGTGTTCCCGGCGTCGGAGCCCGCCTCCGGCTCGGTCAGCCCGAACGCGCCCAGTCGCTCGCCGCGGCAGAGGCGCGGCAGCCACTCCTGCTTCTGCTCCGGAGATCCGAACAGGTAGATGGGCTGCGTCCCGAGCGAGGTATGCGCGCACAGGGTGATCGCCACAGACGAGTCAACGCGCGCCAGCTCCTCGACCACGAGCGCGTAGGCCGTCGTGTCGCCACCCGCGCCGCCGTACTCGACCGGGAACGGGATCCCCATCAGATCAAGCTCCGCGAGCCGCCTGACGATCCCGTAGGGAAACGCCTTCGTGCGGTCGAGCTCTTCCGCTACCGGCGCGATCTCCCGTTCGGCGAACTCTCGGACCGTGGCCCGAAGAAGGCGGTGATCGTCCGACAAGGAGAAGTCCATGGCCCCGATTATCGCCCTACGATCAGCGGCCATGGCTCCCGACAGGAGGCAGGAGACTTCAGCCAGGCCGCACCAGGCACCCGATCCGGCAGCGGTTGCGGCGGACATCGCCGACCCGGCCGGGCTCGAGTCCGGTCGTCGTGGGCAGCACACTCGGCCCCAGCAAGCGGCGAGCTTCCCTCACGTGGAGATCGGGCGGTTAGAGCGGGGTGGGCTGGCCCCGGCGATCCTGGCGATCGTGGACCGGGGAGTCCGCCGTCGCCCTTCTCTGGCCCAGGACATCGAGGCTGAGGTCCAGCTCGAGTTCGAGGAGGGCTATCCGCCCGTGCGGGTGGTGTTTGGCCAGCGCAGCGTGCTGGTCGAGGACGGCCCGGCCGTCGCTCCCGACCTGCGGGTCAAGGGCGCATTGCCGGACCTGATCAGCCTGATGGTCACACCGCTGCTGGGCGGACTGCCCAATCCGATCAACGCGCGCGGCCGGGCAGCGCTGGGGATGGTGGCGCTCAGAAGGGTGCGGTTCGAGGGCCGGCTCGGGCTGGTGCGGCGGCTTATTCGAGTGATTCGCGTCTAGCGATCGCAGGGCCCACGCGACGGCCCCACTACGATTGCCTTCAGTCGCCATCGAACCTGGAGCGAGCCAGAAATGCCCAAGACCGTGATCCTGTCCGCCGCACGAACCCCGATCGGGAAGCTCGGAGGCGGCCTGAAGGACCTCGATGCGACCGAGCTGGGCGCCACCGCAATCGAGGCCGCGCTCGACCGTGCCGAAGTGGGCCCGGACCAGGTGCAGCACGTCGTCATGGGCCAGGTGCTCCAAGCCGGACAGGGCCAGATTCCCTCCCGGCAGGCACAGATCAAGGCCGGGATCCCAAAGGAGGTCTCCTCCGAGACGATCAACAAGGTCTGCGCGTCGGGGATCC
>DAIPIC010000224.1:0-2551 GCA_036771025.1 Solirubrobacteraceae bacterium | reverse complement strand
CGCCACCGCTCGCGGAGCCGAAGCCATCCAGGCTGGAAAAGACGTCGAAGGTGTACGTAGCGGTCATCATGCTCTCCTAGACAAAGATTGATCGGTCACGGATACAGACCGTGACCCACGACAAGACTCATCGCGGTCTGACCGCGTGAGCCGGGTCGCCCCAGATATGGCACCCAACCAAGTGGTCGGCACACGGCCGGCGGGAAGAAGAAGAACGTGCCACGCCGATCCACCAGCCTTGACTCTCCGTCGCCCCGCGACCTGCATTCCTCAGACGCCGCGACCCCTTACGACCAGCGGCAACAGTCGCGCCTTGCGCGGAAACCAAGATAGGCAGCAGAAACTTTGATCGAAAAGCGATACCGCCCGGCACGGGGTCTGCAGCTCCGCTGCGCATGCGCGACACTGCCCTCCCGTGGCAGCTGACGAGTTCGAGTTGGTGAGGGCGGGCCTGGCGGCCCTGAATGACGGCGACTACGACCGTGCAGCCGACATGTTCGCGGTCGACGCCGAGCTTCAGCGAGTGGACCAGTTCGGGGTCTTGCATGGCCGCGAAGCGATCAGGAAGTGGCTGGCGCCCGATGCGATACAGCTCGACAGTGTCGCGGTCGAGGAGGTGGAGCGGGTCGGCGAGGACTGGCTGGCGAAGTGCCTGTTCAGCTTTCACGGCACCGGCAGCGGTGCGCCAGTCGAGACGACCCTCTACCTGCGGTTCACGCTGCGGGACGGTTTCGCCACACGAGCGGCGGTGTTCACGACCGCGGCCGACGCGCACGCGGCCGAAAAATGAGAACCGCGCGACTCGCGGCGTTCGCCGACCTTGGCCTCACTCCAGACGCGAACTAGCTTGCTCCCGCGTTGATCGAAAAGCGGGAGCCATGCCGGAAGTCTGCCGGTTGCTCGGCTGGTCGGGCAGGCCGTCGCGTTTAGCCCAAAGAGGCAGTCTCGTCGGGATAGCGCGCGGAATGTTGCTTTGGTTAGACGGGGGCCGTCAACCAGTTCCGAAGCTGACCACGTCTCCCCCAAGTGGCAGTTCATCGCGACGGCGACCCCGGCCGGCCGGGCTAACGGCCAGCGCGCGGCCGGCGTTGATCGCGGCCTCGAGCGCGGCGTCCAGCGGAGGGATTCGCCCCTTGGTCCGTCGACGCTGGTATGACTTTTGCGGAGGAGGGCAAGGCGATAGCGCCGTCGAGCGTCAGCTGCTGGCTGGCCGAGCCTTCCGAAGCTCGCCGGCAGTCGTGGGATCGAGGCCGGCGGCGCTCAAGGCTTGCTCCCAGTGCGGGAACTCCTGCACGCGGACTGGAACGCCACCTCGCAGCTCCCAGACCTCCGCAAGATCGAGGTCGACCGGCGCGCCGCTGGAGCTGCCGATGCCGTGCCCAGACAGGAGAACCACGAACGCCCCTTCGCGAGCTTGCAGGAAGTGCATGGGCTGGCTGCGCCATTCCCGGAACATGCCGAAGATCTCCTCTTGAAAGAAGCGACAAACGGCTTCCGGTCCAACCAGAACACGCTCGGTCGCGTACGCGACGGAGTGCCACTCGCAATTGGGCGCAAGTGTCGCGAAGGCGGCCACGAAGTCGCCTCGGTTGAACGCCTCGTTTCCGGTGAGAAACGCCGCCTGGAACTGCTCTAGCGTGGGGTTCGACCCCTGATTGGGCCCCAAGCTCTCCGACGACATTGGCTGCCTAGTATCTCGTAGCCTCCACAAGTACGCCCAGAGCGGAAGGCACCGTGTGACCCGGGAACCTTCTCGTCCAACGCTCCGCCCGCGTGAGCTGCAGCGCGAGCGGACAGCCCGTTGAGTGGGCGCGCCAAGGCAGCAGCGAGCAGTCGGGGCGATCCCCCAGTGAAGCCTGACCGGCGCTACTGGCTGGTGCCGACGGTCCGCTGGTCGTCGGCGGACGCGACGCCCACCGGACAGCTTACGCCCGTCCCGCCGAGCCCACAGTACCCCCACGGGTTCTTGTGCAGGTACTGCTGGTGGTAGTCCTCGGCGTAGTAGAACGGCCCGGCCTGCTCGATCTCCGTAGAGATCTCGGCGAAGCCGGAGGCGCGTAGCCGCTCGGCATAGGCCTCTCGCGATGACTCGGCCGCCCCGCGCTGGGCCTCGGTTGTCCAGTAGATCGCCGAGCGGTACTGGGTGCCGATGTCGTTGCCCTGGCGCATCCCCTGGGTGGGGTCGTGGTTCTCCCAGAACAGTTTCAGGATCTCCGAGTAGGACGTGACCTTCGGATCAAAGACCACGAGCACGGCCTCGGTATGGCCGGTGCGACCCGAGCACACCTCCTCGTAGGTGGGGTTGGGCGTGAACCCACCGCAATAGCCGACTGCGGTCGTGTAGACGCCGGGCGCCTCCCAAAACACGCGCTCGGCGCCCCAGAAACAGCCCATCCCCACGATGGCTTGCTCGAGGCCCTCCGGAAACGGCGGCTTCAGCGGCGTGCCCAGGACCGCGTGGCGATCTGCGACCGGCAGCTCCTGCTCGCGTCCGGGCAGCGCATCGGCCGGTTCGATCATCTTGGTCTTGTGGCCCAGCCCGAACATCTCT
>DAIPIC010000223.1:0-2553 GCA_036771025.1 Solirubrobacteraceae bacterium | reverse complement strand
CTCCTTTGAGAGGTATTCGCCGGCCTGGTTGACGTAGCGCTCGCGCTCGGCCCGCTGCTGGGCGACCAGGTCCTTGATCTGGTTGTACTTGCGGGGGTGAAGCGTCTGGAAGCCCAGATCCTCGAGCTCCCACTTGATGGCGTGGATCCCCAGCCGATGGGCGATCGGGGCGTAGATGTCGAGCGTCTCGCGCGCCTTCTCTATCTGCTTCTGCTTCGGGAGCGCGGCGATGGTGCGCATGTTGTGCAGCCGGTCGGCGAGCTTGATCAGGATGACCCGGATGTCCGAGGCCATCGCCACCATCATCTTGCGGTAGTTCTCCGCCTGGGCCTCGTCGCGCGACTGGAACGTCAGCCCGGTGAGCTTCGTCACGCCGTCGACCAGGCCGGCGATCTCCTCGCCGAAGGCTTCCTGCACCTCGGCAAGCGACGCCGAGGTGTCCTCGACCGTGTCGTGCAGCAGCGCGGCGCACAACGTCTCGGTGTCGAGGCGCATGCCGGCGCAGATCTTTGCCACTCCTACCGGGTGGCTGATGAACTCCTCCCCGCTTCGGCGGCGCTGATCGGCGTGGTGGACGCAGGCGTAGACGAACGCCTCCTCGACCTTGTCCCGGTCGATCGTGACCGCCGAGGAGTCGGCGTGCTCCTCCACGATCGCGAACAGGTCGGAGAGCAGCCGGCTCTCGGCCTCGGTCAGCTCGGCCCGGGCTACGACCGACCCGTCACGCTTGTCAGCGAGGCGGTCAACAGGCACGCGGCTGCGGACGAGCGTCGAGGACCGGGCCGGCGATCTCAGCCGTCTGGTCGGAGCTTTGCGCTGCTCAGGAATCGGAGTCCGTCCTTATGCCGTCGTTCGTATGCCCTGTAGGCCGCAGAGCGCTCGAGCTTCGTGGCCGAGTCGCTCGCCACCGCGAGGGCCGGCAGTCCCCGGTCGAGGCTGACGAGCTCCAGCTCCGCTAGGACCCTGATCAGCCTGCCGGCCAATCGTGCCGGCCGGCCGTGCTGACCGTCACCGCGAAGCAGTTGCTCGAGCTCCTCGCCGGCCACTCTCTCTCGTTGCCTGAGGCTTCGGAAGAGAGCCACGAGCGAAGCACGGAGACCGTACTCCAGCTCGTGCATCTGCCAAGCAAAGCGTAGCTCAGCCTCGCCCCAGGCCAGATGGGTAATTGCGCGCTCGGTGCGCAAGAGCTGCGTCCCGTGGGCCGAGGCGGGTGGGTCCAGCGCCACCAGGTGGTGGTACGGATCGGTCAGGGATGGCTCCCGTTCCAGCGCGTGATAGCAGGCCAGGGCGAAGCCTCCCAGGCGTTCGCTCAGCCCGGCGACACGGCGTGGAACGTCCGCGCACACGGCGAGCACGCGATCACCGCTCGCGAGGGCGTCTGCCAGGACCGCCAGAGGGCTCTCGCCGCGGCGGTCGAGGGCATCGTCCGGATCCGGGGCACGGGCCGCTGCCGGGCAGAGCTCCGCCAGGGGCGCGTCGAGCTCGGCCAGGACGCCCTCGAGGTAGACCTCGGGCTCCCCCACCAGCTCGATCGGTGCTGGCGCGCAGGGCTGCGCATGTCGAAGCACGAGCCTGGGCTCGACCAGGCCGCGCCACTCGTTGCGCTCCAACCTGAAGGTGGCGTCTACGGGTTCACCGGGCCGCGCCGGCAGGCGTCCATCACAACCGAACGCCACCGCCCGGGCCCGGGTGCCGCCGGAGCTGACGGAGAACCGGGCATGGCGACCGTCACCCATCGCTCGCTGCTCGGAGAACCGCCCTCCCCGAACCAGCAGGCAGGGGGCCGGATTACCGATCCCGCACGGCTCAAGGGCCCGGAGCTCCTCGGCGAGCGGCAGCCCCAGCTCCGTGCCGGAGACGATCGCGTCGACGCGCTCGACGGGCTCGAGCAGCTCCGGAGTGAGCACCGACTGGGCGTGACGTTCGACGGCATCCGCCAGCGCCGGCAGACGATCTCCTGCCACGGTCAGGCCGGCCGCGGCGCGGTGGCCGCCGTAGCGCTCGAGCTCGGGAGCGGCGACGTGCAAGGCCCCCAGCAGGTCGAATCCCGGAATGCTCCTCCCGGAACCGTGGCCGAACGGGCCGCCGTCGAGCGCCACCAAGATCGCGGGCCGGTGGTAGCGCTCGACGATGCGGGAGGCCACGATGCCGATGACGCCCGGGTGCCACCCCTCGCCCCACAGGACGTATGAGCTTCGCTCGCCGAGCCTCGCGACCTGGGACTCGGCATCCCATGTGGTGCGCTCCTCGACCGTCCGGCGCTCCGCATTGACGGCATCGAGCTCGGCCGCGATCTCGGCTGCCCGCCGCCGGTCATCGGTCAGAAGCAGCTCTAGTCCCGCGTCCGCTCGCCGCATCCGGCCGCTGGCGTTGATCCGCGGCGCAAGCCGGAAGCCCAGGGTGTGGGCGTCGAGCGCACTGGGGTCGACCCGCGCCACCTCCATCAACGCTTGAAGCCCTGGGCGGCCGGTGTTGGCCATCGTCCGCAGCCCCTCGCGTACCAGGTGTCGGTTCTCGCCGCGCAGCGGCATCAGATCGGCGACAGTGGCGAGC
>DAIPIC010000222.1:0-2564 GCA_036771025.1 Solirubrobacteraceae bacterium | reverse complement strand
GCGCTCGCGCGTCACGGCCGGGCCGGCCACCACCGATGCCGGGGCCTCAGTTGACGCCACCTGCGGCTGAAGCGTGGGCCCGGGGCCGAGTCCCAGCGCCCTGCGGGTGGCGTCGCCGATGACCCCGTTGGCCTGCAGGCCATGCGTCGCCTGGAACTGCGTGACCGCCTGCTCGGTGACTGCGCCGAAGGAGCCGTCCACCGGATCGACCCCCAGCCGCTGCTGCACCTCCCGAACTGCGGCACTGACGGGCTGAACGGTGCCGGTGTGGTCGCTGACGAGCTGTATCTGTGCATGGGAGGCCTTCCCCGAGCTGCTGGCCAGTCCGACGCCTCCGGAGGAGCCGGCGGCTGCGGCACGCGACCCGCGAGCGCCGTGTGCGACGGCCCTGCCAGAGGTGGTGCGGGCGGCGTGACGCTGGGCCGACGCCTGGGTCGCCGTCCGCTCACCGGTCCTGCTATAGCTTCCGCCGACCGCTGCCTCGGCCCGAGCCTGTGTGTGCGCGGTCTCGGCGTACGCGATCCGCTCCTTCTTGGCGGCTCGTCCGCCACCGAGCAGGCTGGGAAGAGTGGATCCCGCGACCAGGGCCAGTGCAGAGATTCCGCCGATGGCGACGCTGGGGCGAGGCATCGCCGTGCGCTGGGCGGCTCTGCGCCGGAGGTCGGAGTAGTGAGAGGAGCGCTCGAGAACATCGCCCAGCGTCAGATCGCGCGCGGGCCTCAGCCTGTACAGCTCCACCGACGAGCGACGAGGACGTCCACGTCGCTCCAGCGAGCGCTTCAACGATTCTTCCCAAACATCGGCTCGGCCAAGATCTCGTGCGGGGTCCACAAGCTCTCCCTTCGTCCGGACTGGAAGCCTGCGGAGTTAGCTGACGGGCTCGCGCGATTAATCGGGGCTTATCGCGCTACGCCACAAATGTGGCGCTTCGCCCCAAGCGATCCGGCGAATCGCAGTGGGTCCCCCGCTCGCCGGCCACGGATGGCGCGGCGACTCGGCTTTATGTCGCGCGGCAGAGTAACAGCAAGATCGGCGTCATGTCGCGCGGATGCAACAGATTGTGCAGCCGCACGGTCTTCCTGCAATTGGGCAGGTTTCGGGCGCCCGTTCTCGACGGCGAGGCGGGCGAGGGACCGGTGGCGGGCGCTAGCGTCCCGGGCGTGCTCCCCGACTGGCCAGAGGGCACCGTCGCGATCCTGGCGACCGCCGGGCCGGCGCCACATGCGATTCCGGTCTCGACCGCTCTCCGGGCCGGACCGCGGACGATCCTGCTGGCGCTCGCCGCGGGGCGGGGGTCGCTGGCGAGGCTGCGATCGGATCCGGCGGTGGCGGTGGCGATCGTCACGGCGGACAACGTGGCGGTGACCGCCCACGGGCGGGCCGAGCCACTCGATGAGCCGATGCCCGGAGGAGTGGTGGCGGTCAGGGTCGCGGTCGAGCGCATCCAGGACCACCGCCGGCCGGCGTTCGTGATCGAAGCCGGCATCCGGTGGCGCTGGACGGAGGCAAGCGAGCGGGAGCGCGACGGGGAGGTGAGGAGCGCGCTCGAGCAGATCGCCGCGACCATGCCAGATGGCTGATCGCGCGAAGGCGTTCGCGCCCGGCAGGGTCAACCTGATCGGAGAGCACACCGACTACAACGACGGGCTTGCGCTGCCGATCGCGATCGGCCAAGGGGTGACCGTCACGGCTCACGCGTCGGCGGGGGAGACGATCAGGGCTCGGGCCGTCGACCTCGGCGAGGACGACAGCTTCGAGCTCGAATGGCCGATCCAGGTCAAGGGCTGGCGATCGTTCGTGCGCGGAACGGTGGCCGGGCTTCGTCAGGCCGGGGTCGCTCTGCGTGGCGCCCGGCTGGACATCCGCGGAGATGTTCCGCGGGGGGCCGGACTGTCGTCCTCCGCCGCGTTGGAAGTGGCCCTCTCGCTCACCCTGCTGGCGCTGGCGGACGCCCAGCCGCCGAGCCGGATCGAGCTCGCCAAGCTGTGCTCGCGCGTCGAGAACGAGTGGGTCGGAGCCCGGACCGGGCTGCTCGACCAGATCGCGTCCCTGTACGGGCAGCGTGGCCACGCTCTGCGGATCGACTTCCGAAGCCTGGAGGTGCAACCAGTGCGCCTGGAGCTCGAGGGCTTCAGGCTCGTCACCCTCGACTCGGGCGAGCGCCACAGCCACGCGGCATCGGGCTACAACGATCGCCGGGCAGAATGCGCCCGGGCATGCCAGGAGCTGGGACTGGCGAGCCTGAGGGACGCCACGTTTCAGATGACCGACCGGCTGGAGCCTCCCCTCGCCGATCGCGTGCGCCATGTGGTGGCGGAGAACTACCGCGTCGAGGAGAGCGTCGATGCCCTTTTTCGCGGGGATCTCCGGAGGTTCGGCGAGTTACTGAACGCGTCGCATGCAAGCCTCCGAGACCTGTTTGACGTGTCGACCCCGGCCGTTGAGGGTGCCGTGACTCGGCTCCGCGACGCCGGCGCGATCGGCGCGCGGCTCATCGGTGGCGGCTTCGGCGGCAGCATCCTCGGGCTGCTGCCGCCCGGCAGCGCACTTCCCGATGGCGCTCT
>DAIPIC010000221.1:0-2571 GCA_036771025.1 Solirubrobacteraceae bacterium | reverse complement strand
CGAGGTCGTTCCAGTCCTCAAGGAGGTGGGCGACGAGCAGGAGCAGGCCGCCGCCACCCTCGGTGCCAGTGCCTGGCAGACGTTCTGGCGGGTGACCCTCCCCTCGATCCGCTGGGGGGTGGCCTATGGCGTCGTTCTGACCACGGCCCGGGCGCTGGGGGAGATCGGGGCCGTGGCCGTGGTCTCCTCGAACGTCGCGGGCTCCACGCTCACGCTTCCTCTCCTCGTTCAGCAGCGCGACTCGCAGGTTGCCGGCGCCCAGCAGGTCACCGGGGCCTACGCCGCAGCGACCGAGCTGGCAGTGATCTCCGTGGTGGTGCTGATCGTGATGACGGTGCTCGCGCCGAGAAGGGATGAGGGCTGATGAGGATCGACGTCAGCGCGGTCTCCAAGCGGTTCGGGGACTTCGCCGCGCTCGACGACGTGACGCTCGAGGTGCCGGCAGGTTCGCTGACGGCGCTTCTGGGCCCGAGTGGGTCCGGGAAATCGACCCTGCTTCGGATCATCGCCGGGCTGGAGGCGCCCGACGCGGGGACCGTGCAGATCGACTCCTCGGACGTCACCCGGGCCCGTCCGCAGGATCGCGGGATCGGGTTCGTGTTCCAGCACTACGCGGCCTTCCAGCACATGACGGTGCGGGAGAACGTGGCCTTCGGGCTGCGGGTGAGGCACCGGCCGCAACCTGAGGTCCGGGCGCGCGTCGACGAGCTGCTGGAGCTCGTGGGCCTAACAAAATGGTCAGAGCAGCGCCCCCGGCAGCTCTCGGGCGGCCAGCGCCAGCGGATGGCGCTGGCCCGGGCGCTGGCCGTGGAGCCCCGAGTGCTGCTGCTCGACGAGCCGTTCGGCGCGCTGGATGCCAAGGTCCGCGCCGAGCTTCGCGTGTGGCTGCGGCGGCTGCACGACGAGCAGGGCGTGACCACCGTGCTCGTGACCCACGATCAGGAAGAGGCGATGGAGATCTCGGACAGGATCGCCGTGATGCATGCCGGAAGGATCGAGCAGGTGGGAGCGCCCGTGGAGGTGTACGACGCGCCGGCGAATGACTTCGTGATGGGCTTCCTCGGCCCCGTCAGCCGCGTCGGGGAGCGGCTCGTGCGTCCTCACGACCTGACGCTTTCGCCCACGCCGCAGGACGGCGCGATCAAGGCTCAGGTGAAACGCGTGGTCCACCTCGGGTTCGAGGTCAGGATCGAGCTCGAGCTCTCCGATGGAACGGCCGCGCGGGCGCAGCTGACGCGCGGACAGACCGAGGAGCTGGAGCTTGCGCAGGGCGACGTGGTCTGGGTACGCGAGGACCAGCCCGAACCCGTCAACGCGTGACCCAGGCCTCCGGATCCTCGGCTAGCCGGTCGATGGCAGCCGGGATCTTGCCGGCCGCCACGTCGGCCACCGTGACGTGCTCGACCACCTTGCGCAGGTTGGCCCGCACGGCTATCCACACGCGAGGGAGAGTCTCCGCCGCTCCCGCGTAGGAGGCCTCCTCGGGCGGACCCCCGCGTACGCTCGCTAGAGGGCCCTCGACGGCCCTGATGATGTCGGCCACCGTCACCCTCTCGGCCGGCTTCGCTAGGCGGAAGCCCCCGTCGGCGCCGCGGTGGCTGCGGACGATGCCGGCGTGGCGCAGCTCGCCGAGAATGTTCTCGAGGAAGTTCAGGGGGATCCCCTGGGAGGTGGCGATGGCTTCGGCCTTTACCGGCCTCTCTCCGGAGGCGGCGGCCAGCTCGACCGCGGCCCGTACCGCGTAGTCGACCTTGGCCGAGATCCGCATCTGTCGGGCTAGGCGACCGGCTCTGGAGCAAAACCGTAGGCCTCGGCCAGCTCCGTGTCCTTGTGCGCCAGCATCTCTGCCAGCGACACCATCACCTTGGCCTGCTTCCAGGTGGCGTCATCCTGCATCTTGCCGTCGATCATGTGCACCCCGCGGCCGTCGGGGATGGCCTCGAGCACCTTCTTGGCGAACAAGACCTCGTCCACCGGCGGGCTGAACACCCGCTTGGCGATCTCGATCTGGACGGGGTGCAGGGACCAGGCGCCGACGCAGCCCAGGAGGAACGCGGCCCGGAACTGGGTCTCGCACCCCTGAACGTCCTTGATGTCCCCATAGGGGCCGTAGAACGGCAGGATCCCGGCCGACGTGCAAGCGTCGACCATCCGCGCGATCGAGTAGTGCCACGGATCCTGCTGCGCAGTCTGACGCGGTGCCTCAGGGTCCTCGGGATCGGGATCGCTTATCACCCTGTAGCCCGGGTGACCGCCTCCGACCCTCGTGGTCTTCATCCGCCGGGAGGCGGCCAGATCGGCGGGGCCGAAGCTCATTCCCTGCATGCGGGGACTGGCGGTGGCGATCTCTTCCAGGTTGACGACGCCCAACGAGGTCTCGAGGATGGCGTGAACGAGCAGCGGGCGCTCGAGTCCCGCCTTGGCCTCGAGCTGTGCCAAGAGCCGGTCGACGTAGTGGATGTCCCAGGCCCCCTCGACCTTGGGAATCATCACCACATCGAGCCTGTGGCCGATCTCGGTGACGACCGTCGTCAGATCGTCCAGGACCCACGGCGACTCGAGGCTGTTGAC
>DAIPIC010000220.1:0-2676 GCA_036771025.1 Solirubrobacteraceae bacterium | reverse complement strand
CCGAGGCCCAGCCGCTCCGTGGCGGTGCCGCGACTCTGGCCCGTTACATGGACCAGAGCCGGTCGATCCCCACAGCGACCTCTTTTCGCACGATCACGGTCACTGTCCTGGACCAGCGCCGCAAGCAGCTCAAGGACGCCGGCCACCGCGTTTCGTTCACCCACCTCATCGCATACGCGATCGCGCGCGCCGCCACCGAGGACATGCCCGTGATGGCCAACCACTTCGCCGAGGTGGACGGGAAACCGAACCGCGTCGATGACGGTGCCTGCAACCTCGGTCTGGCCGTCGACGTCGAGAAGAAGGACGGCACTCGCACGCTGATGGTGCCTGTTATCCGCGACGCCGGAAGGTTGAGCTTCAGCCAGTTCCTGGCCGCGTATGGCGCGCTGGTGGAGAAAGCGCGGACCAATACCCTGACCGCCGATGATCTGACCGGCGCGAACCTCAGCCTCACCAACCCGGGCGGCATCGGCACGATCGCCAGCGTTCCCCGGTTGATGGTGGGCCAGGGCACGATCATCGCGACCGGGGCGATCGGACCACCGGTCGGGACGGCGAACGTCCCGGGGGCGGAGAAGGTCATGACGATGACCTCGACCTACGACCACCGGATCATTCAGGGTGCGGAATCTGGCCGGTTCCTGGGCCGCATCGAGTCCTACCTCCAGGGCGATGAAGGCTTCTACGAGCAGGTGTTCTCGGACCTCGGGATCGCCACTCTGCCTCCTCTGCAGGAGGCGCCGGCGGTCGCCCCTCCCCCTCCCGCGGCACCTGGGGCTCCCCCGGCTGCCCCGCCGGACGAGGAGATGCTCCAGGCGGTCCAGGCCGCGACGTCGCTGCTCAGGGCCCACCGGACCCACGGCCATCTGGCGGCCAAGCTCGATCCCCTCGGCCGGCCCCCGGAGGGCGATCCGGCACTCGACCCCGAGCCGCTCCACCTGACGCCCGAGCTGATGTCGAGGATCCCAGCGCGGATCCTGCGGATGTATGTCCCGGGAGAGACTCTGGCGGAGGCGCTCCCCCATCTGCGCGAGACCTACTGCGGCTCGATTGCGTATGAGATCGAGCACATCGCCTCCCACGGACAGCGGTTGTGGCTGCGAGAGAAGATCGAGTCGGGCGCCTTCCGCCCCCCGCTGAGCGCCGATCGGCAGAAGGAGCTGCTGAAGCGACTGACGGAGGTGGACGCGCTCGAGCGATACATGCACAAGGCGTACCTGGGTCAGAAGCAATTCTCGATCGAGGGCCTCGACATGACCGTTCCGATGCTCGACGAGCTGATCAAGCTCTCGGCAGATCAGGGGGCCCGCGAGGTCGTGATCGGGATGGCCCACCGCGGACGGCTCAATGTCCTGGCCCACAACCTGGGCCGGAAGTACCGCACGATCTTCGCCGAGTTCGAGGGCGCGTCCACGCTGGAGCCGATCACCACGATCCCACAGGGCGGCACCGGCGACGTCAAGTACCACCACGGCGCGCAGGGCACCTATCAGCTGGCCAAGGGCGAGTCGATAATCGTCAGGCTCGAGTCGAACCCCAGCCACCTGGAGTTCGTGGATCCCGTGGCCGCGGGCGCCACCAGAGCGGCCCAGACCACTCGACAGGGGCCGCATGCCCACCAGGATTCGAACGCCGCGATCCCGATCATCCTGCACGGCGACGCCGCCTTCCCCGCGCAGGGCGTAGTCGCCGAGACTTTGAACCTCCAGGCGCTCGACGGCTACACCGTGGGCGGCACGATCCACCTCATCCAGAACAACCAGGTCGGATTCACGACGGATCCCGAGGATGCCCGCTCGACCACATGGGCGTCAGACCTGGCGAAGGGTTTCGACGTACCGATCATCCACGTCAACGCCGATGACGTGGAAGCCTGCATCTCGGCCGTGCGGCTGGCGTTCGCGTTCCGCGAGCAGTTTGGGCACGACGTCCTCATCGACCTGATCGGCTACCGGCGGTTCGGCCACAACGAAGCCGACGAGCCGGCATACACGCAGCCCGAGATGTATCAGGCGATCAAGAAGCATCCGCCCGCGCGCGAGCTGTATGCCCGCCAGCTGATCGAACGAGGCGTCGTTTCCGAGCAGGAGTCCACGGAGATGACCGACAGCGTGTGGGGGGTTCTGACCGAAGAGCACCAGAAGCTCAAGGCTCAGATCGAGCACGCGAAGGAGGTAGAGCACGCCACGGGCGAGTACCAGCTCGATCGCACGGCCTCCCCGGAGGTCAAGACCGCCGTGGCGGCCGACCGCCTCCAGGTCCTCAACGAGGAGCTGCTGTCCGTGCCCGACGGCTTCACCGTCCACCCGAAGCTGGCCAAGCAGCTCGAGCAGCGTCGTAAGGTGTTCTCCACGGAGGATGGGGCCGGCGGCGTCCTGTGGGCCCACGCAGAAGCGCTGGCGTTCGCCTCTCTGCTGACCGAGGGGATTCCGATCCGCCTGACTGGACAGGACGCCGAGCGAGGCACGTTCTCCCAGCGGCACCTGGTCCTCCACGACGCGAGGACGGGCCAGGAGCACTGCGCCATGCAGCACCTTCCGGGCGCGCTGGCGCCGATGGAGCTCCACAACAGCCCGCTGTCGGAGATGGCGTGTGTGGGATTCGAGTACGGCTACTCACAGGAGGCGCCCGAGACGCTCGTGCTGTGGGAGGCGCAGTTCGGCGACTTCGCCA
>DAIPIC010000219.1:1787-2696 GCA_036771025.1 Solirubrobacteraceae bacterium | reverse complement strand
GGAGGCGCCCGAGACGCTCGTGCTGTGGGAGGCGCAGTTCGGCGACTTCGCCAACGGTGCCCAGGTCATCATCGACCAGTTCATCTCCTCCGGGCTGGCCAAGTGGGGCCAGACCTCACGGCTGACGCTGCTGCTTCCCCACGGCTACGAGGGCTCCGGACCGGAGCACTCCTCTAGCCGGGTGGAGCGGTTCCTTCAGCTGGCGGCCGAAGGCAACATCCGGGTAGCCGACTGCACCACCCCGGCGCAGTACTTCCATCTGCTCCGCCGCCAGGCGCGAATCGCAAAGCAGCGTCCGCTGGTGATCATGACCCCCAAGAGCCTGTTGCGATTGCCGCAGGCCACCTCGCCCGTCGAGGACCTGGCCGAGGGTCGCTTCCGTCCGGTGCTGGCCGAGCCCGGGGTGGACGACGAGTCCGTCACCCGGTTGATCCTGTGCAGCGGCAAGATGTACTACGACCTCGTGGGCTCTTCCGCCCACCAGGAGAATCAGGGGGTGGCCGTGGGCCGGGTGGAGCTTCTCTACCCGTTCCCCCAGGCCGAGATCCTCGAGCTGGTGGCTTCGTATCCGCGGCTACACGAGGTGATCTGGGTTCAGGAGGAGCCGCGCAACATGGGTGCCAGGGCGTTCATGTCGCCGAGGCTGTTGCAGATCCTTCCCGCGCACCTGCACTTCGGCTACGTCGGAAGGCCCGAGCGGGCCGCCTCGGGCGAGGGCTATCCGGTGGCGCACGCCCACGAGCAGAATCGGATCGTGACGACGGCGCTGGTGATGAGCATGACCGACATAATCGTCGCCGCGGCCAGGAGGAGCTTCCGGGTGTTCTGGATCCGGCCGGCCGGGTCGGCGGGACTCCCCGGCTGGACGCCGCGATGGACGCCGCGCTGCTGCTCACCGCGCTCGCCTCC
>DAIPIC010000219.1:0-1777 GCA_036771025.1 Solirubrobacteraceae bacterium | reverse complement strand
ATCGGGACGACGGCGCTGGACCTGCGCCAGGCGGTGTCTCAGTACCCGCGCCAGCTGCCGGGCGAGCGCTAGTACCCGCCGTGTGGCGCGGCAGGCGCGAGGAGGAGATCCTCCGTCGCATCAGGGCAATTCCTGAAGGATTCGTCCGGACCTACGGCGACGTCTCGCCCGGCGCCCCACGGGTCGCCGGGGCCGTGCTGAGCACCTGCCACGACGAATCGCTTCCGTGGCACAGGGTCGTGCGCGCCGATGGGACGCTGGCCAAGGGCCGGCGCCAGCGGGCGCTGCTCGACACGGAGGGAGTCCCGTTCCGGGGGTCTCGGGTCGACATGCGAGCGGCTCGGATACCTGAGCAGCCATGAACGGAACCTGGGTTCAGCGCGCGATCGAGCTCGCGGAGAGACCGCGCGGTTTTCACCTGGTGACGGGCGAGGTCCTCGACGCGCTGCCGGAGCTCTCAGACGTTCAGACCGGGCTGCTGCATCTGCTGATTCAGCACACCTCCGCATCGCTGGCGCTGAACGAGAACGCATCGCCCGATGTCCGGCGCGACCTGGAGACATGGTTCAACCAGGCTGTGCCCGAGCGGGCGCCGTACTGGAGCCACACGCTGGAGGGTCCCGATGACATGCCCGCGCATGTCAAGGCCTCGCTCCTGGGGCCGTCGCTCTCGCTACCGGTGGCGCAAGGTCGCCTGGCGCTGGGCACCTGGCAAGGGATCTATTTGTGTGAGCACCGCGACCGCGGGGGCAGCCGGTCGGTGGTTGCAACCCTGTGGGGCGCGGGGTAGGCTGAGCGCGCCGTCCAGCCCCGGACGGCACGCCTGCCCGCCCACTCGGGCGGCACGACTGTGGGAGGTAGTCAATGCGCCACGTCTGTCGGATCGTTGGTCTCTGTTTGGTGGCCGCGGTGATGGTTCCCGCCGCTGCGGCGGCGTCGACCGGGCCGTACGTCTCGCTCGGCGACTCATACACCTCTGCTCCGCTGGTCCCGTTGCCCACGGGTAACCCGTTGGGCTGTGGACGCTCGACCAACAACTATCCACAGGACGTGGCCCGGGTCATCAACCCTCGGTCGTTTACCGACGTGAGCTGCGGCAGCGCCACCACCGTGAACATGACCCAGCCGCAATCGGTCCCGGGCGGCGGCATCAACCCGCCCCAGTTCAACGCACTGACACCCCCGGACAAGCTCGTGACTGTTGGTATCGGCGGCAACGACGCGGGACTGATCGGGGTTGCCGAGACCTGCGCGGAGCTCGACGCGACATCGCCCACGGGCACCAACTGCAAGGACCACTACAACGCGTCGGGCTCTGATCCGAACGTGGCCGCGATCAACGCCACCGGGCCCAAGGTGGCCGCGGTCATCCAGGGCATCCACCAACGGGCGCCGTCGGCCCGGGTGCTGGTCGTCGGCTATCCGGATGGACTCCCCGTGGACGGGTCGAACTGCTGGCCGCTCGTACCGCTTTCATCGGGCGACATCGCGTACTTCAACTCGCTCGAGGAGCAACTCAACTCGGTCCTCTCCCAAGACGCCGCGAGCAACGGCGCCACATACGTCGACACCTTCACCTCGAGCATCGGCCACGACGCATGCAAGCCGCCCTTGGTGGCCTGGGTCAACGGGATCGTCCCCAATTCGGTGGCCTATCCGCTTCACCCCAACCAGATGGGCGAGCAGAACATGGCGAACCAGGTGCTGGTGGCGCTGGGGTAGCGGTCGCCGGCGCGTTGGGGTAGCGGTCGCCGGCGCGCTCTAATCGCGGTCGCGG
>DAIPIC010000218.1:0-2732 GCA_036771025.1 Solirubrobacteraceae bacterium | reverse complement strand
GTGCCGCCGGTGGGGATCGAACCCACGAACCCTTCGGATTAATCGAGGCTCGTTTGCAGGGACTTTGCTGTAGATACAGGCCGCTCAGTCTGGTTAGACCCGGTTGCCGCGGGTCAGAATTACCGAGTTCGGTGTCAAGGCCGGTCGAAATCGCACCCCTTTGCGCCGGTCGAAAATGCACCCCCTGTCGGTCCGGCGCCGGTTGAGATTTGACCCCGTCGGGGTGGAGTGCGGCGGCGTTTTGCGTAGCGAGCCTTAGGCGAGCGGAGCGAAATGCCGCCGGCGCGCGTGCGGGGTGGCCTAGTTTTCGACCGGCGCGACGCGCCCGAGGTCTCGGTCTTTGAGGCGGTAGCTGTCGCCTTTGAGGGAGAGGATCTCGGCGTGGTGCACGAGTCGGTCGACCATCGCGGCGGCGGTGATCTCGTCGCCGAAGATCTCGCCCCAAGCGCCGAACGGCTTGTTGGAGGTGACGATCAGGCTGGCGCGTTCGTAGCGGCGGGAGACGAGCATGAACATGAGGTTGGCGGCTTGGGGGTCGAACGGGATGTAGCCGACCTCGTCGACCACGATGAGCGGGATGAATGACAGCCGTTTGAGTTCGTCGTCGAGGCGCCCTTGGCGCTGTTGGTCGGCCAAGAGCGCGACCCATTCGGTGGCGGTCTTGAAGATCACGCGCTGTCCGGCCAGGCACGCTCTGATGCCGAGCGCGATCGCGAGGTGTGTCTTGCCGGTGCCGGGCGGGCCGAGCAGGATCACGTTCTCCTTGGCGTGCAGAAAGTCGAGTTGGCCGAGGTGCTCGATCACGGTCTTCTTCACGCTGCGCTGAAAGGTGAAGTCGAATTCCTCCAAGGTCTTGCGGGCCGGGAACCTGGCGGAGCGGATCCGGCCCTCACCGCCGTGCGCCTCTCGGGCGGAGACCTCGGTGGAGAGCAAGGCCTGGGCGAACTTCTCATAGCTCCACTCCTCTGAGCGGGCGCGCTCGGCGAGCTTGGGCAGCGCCCTGGCCGCGGCCGGCGCTTTGAGCTCACGGAACAGGTGACTGAGTTCGGAGCTTCCGCTCATGCGCTCAAAGCGTCATAGACCGACAGCGGCCGGACCTCGACCTGAACCCCGCGATCTGGCTGGGCATGCCGGGCTCGGAGCGCTCGGGCGTGCTCGAGCGCGGTGATCGTGCGGTGCTTGGCGAAGCTCCGCTCGTGCCGACAGGCGAGCTCACCCGTGTCCAGACAGACCGCGGTGATCTCGCGCTGCGAGATCCGGACCTCGACGCGGCGGCCGACCATCCCAGGGTCGATCGAGTAGTCGTTGGTGTCCACGCGGATGTGCGGGTCGGGTGGCACACGCACGACGAGCCGCTCGTCGAGATCAAGCTCTCGGCCGGGGAGCGGCGTCATCCTCGTGCGTTCTTCGGCGAGCCGGTCGACCGGGCGGCAGCGCAGCGTCTTGTGCGTGCGCCGGTTGACCTTCTCAAACCAGGCGTCGAGCTGCAGCTGATAGTCGAGCTCGTTCGCGAACCGGCGACCCGGCTCGAAGTTCGTCTCCATGTATCCCTGCAACCGCTCAACCACGCCCTTGGCCTGCGGATCGGCCGGCTCGCAGAACAACCAGCCCGTCTTCAGCTGACCGCAGAACCCGGCATAGCTCTCCGTCGGCCGGCCGCCACCCGCGTGCAGGCACCCCTCGCGGTCCCACACCAAAAGCTCGGGCACCGCGCCCAACGACCACAGACAGCGGGCCATCCCCCAGAGCACGTCGACCGCCTGGCGGCTGAACACCAACGCCCCCGCGCCAGCACGCGAGTACCCAAGCGCAGCCACCACCACATATCCCCGACGGGTCTGTCCGTGCCCGACCGGCACCTCGCCGGTGGTATGCCACAAATCGAACTGGCACACCTCGCCCGGCCGATAGACCGTGCGCTGGAACGTGCGCGGCCTGAGGAACAGCGGACGAACCTCGCGCAGATAATCATCCACGATCGTCTTGCCGCCCACGAACCCCAACGGCGCGATCAGCTCACGAACCCTGACCCCGGGCAGACGAGGCTCCTGACGCAAAAGCTCGTGGATCTCCTCCTTGAACGGATCCAGCTTCGACGTCGCCGCCGAACGCTGATAGCGCGGCGGTTCCTGCGATCGAATCGCGCGGCGGACCGTGTTGCGATCGATCCCATACCGACGGGCGAGCTCCTTGATCCCGACCCCACGAACGAAATGCTCCCGGCGCAACTCGGCCCAGCGCTCCACGTCAAGCACGCCTCCCTCCCCGACTCGATCACCACGAACCGAGCCAGGGTCCACCCGCCCCCGGACGCCTCTACCCGCGACCTACAGGGGGTGCGTTTTCAACCGGCAGAGAGGGATGAGTTTTCCACCGGCGCCGACACCTGCTGATTCTTGCTCGTTGGCTCGCCCGGTGCGCTCCAGGGCGGGAAGTTGAGCTCGAGATGATCGCTGCCCGGCGCGGGCGGGCGTTGGATTCGTCTCGTAGGCTGTGATCATTATCCGATGAGCGCGACAGACGCCGAGTCAGAGCTGCGGTTCTCTGCGCGACACGCGCGTCCACCCGCTCCCCCGCCGCTTGACGCGAAGCCTTGGCGCCACCCGGTCAGGTGGCTCAAGACGAGGCTCCTGATTGCGGTGGACGCCCTCGTGCTTCTGCACCTGGGCACGCTGATCGTGGTCGCCCTGTACTACCTTGCCTTCGAGCTGATCCCGGGCGTCAAGTACGAC
>DAIPIC010000217.1:0-2923 GCA_036771025.1 Solirubrobacteraceae bacterium | reverse complement strand
GGTGATGCTTGTCGTGAGGCAGATGCATCGTCTCTTCGGCTATGTGCGGCTCGAGTGCGTTGTAGTCGTAAGGGAGGGGCGGGACCTCGTATGCCATCTCAAAGCTCCTTTCTATGGGTCGAGAATCTTTATCACGGGAGCTAGGGGTCCATCCGGATCGCAGGGTTTCGCGGGAGCGTCAACGCGGCCGCTTCCCGATCGGGGTGACCAGCGACCCCGGGTACGCTTGGCGATCAATGACCCGCCTCTCGTCCTACTTCCTTCCGACCGAGCGTGAGCCCCCCGCGGACGCCGAGGCCATTTCCCACAAGCTGATGGTCCGCGCCGGCCTCATCCGGCAGGTGGGATCCGGGCTGTGGTCCTGGCTGCCGGCCGGCTGGCGCGTCCACGAAAACGTCGTGCAGATCGTGCGGGAGGAGATGAACGCGATCGGCGGCCAGGAGATGCTGATGCCCGTGCTGCAGCCCGCCGAGCCCTGGCGGCGCAGCGGGCGGTATCCGATCGAGGAGTTGTTCAAGCTCAAGGACCGGCGCAGCGCCGACATGGTGCTCGCGCTGACGCACGAGGAGATCATCACGCTGCACGTGGCCGCGGCCGTCCGGTCCTACCGGGACCTCCCGCTGATCCTCTACCACTTCCAGGTCAAGGAGCGCGACGAGGCGCGGCCGCGCGCCGGCGTACTGCGCACCCGGGAGTTCATCATGAAGGACTCCTATACGTTCGACCGCGACCGGGAGGGTCTCGACGAGCAGTACGAGAAGCACGTCGCCGCCTACGACAGGATGTGCGACCGCTGCGGGATCGAGTGGTACCGGGTTGAGGCGGACGTGGGGGTGATGGGCGGCCTCGGCGCCCACGAGTACATGGCGCCGTGCGCCGCGGGCGAGAACGATGTGGCGCTGGCCGATGGCTATGCGGCAAATGTGGAGGTGGCCAGCGCGCGGGCGCAGCCGGTAGAGCTGCCCGCGCCGCTGGCGGATCCCGAGGAGGTGGCCACACCCGGTCTTACGACGGTCGAGCAGGTGGCAGGCGAGCTGGGGGTCGCGCCAGGGGCGCTGCTGAAGGCCTATCCCGTGGTGGTCGATTCAGATGAGCTGAGGATGGTCGTAGTCCGCGGGGATCACCGCGTCAACGACATCAAGCTGGCAGCCGCGCTCGGCGCCCAGTTCCGTCCGGCACAGCCAGAGGAGGTCGAGCGCCGGCTAGGGCCGCCCGGCTACATCGGCCCGGTAGGAGCGCAGGTACCGGTCCTGCTGGACACGGCGGTCGAACCGGGAGCGTACGTGACCGGCGCGAACCGTCCGGACGCCCATCTTCGGGGGGTCGAACCCGGCCGCGATTTCAAGTTCGAGCGAGTCGACGTGCGTACCGTCGTGGCCGGGGACACCGTCGACGGAAGGAGGATTCGGATCGAGCCTGCGATCGAGGTGGGCAACATCTTCAAGCTCGGAACCAGGTACTCAAAGCCGCTGGAGGCCACCTACCTGGACGAAGCCGACCGCGAGCAGCTGATCTGGATGGGCTCCTATGGCTTCGGCCCCGCTCGCGCCGCGGCCGCCGCTGTCGAGCAGTACGCCGATGAGCGCGGGATCTCGTGGCCACGGGCGATCGCGCCGTTCGATCTCGAGCTGGTGGCCCTCGGCAGGCAGGGCGGCCAGGAGCGCCAGTTGGCCGACAGGCTGTACGACGATCTGAGAGCCAAGGACGTAGAGGTCCTGTACGACGACCGCGACCTGGGCCCGGGCGAAAAATTCGCCGTCGCGGAGCTGCTGGGATGTCCTTTGCGGGTAACCATCGGGAGGCGCACGCTCGAGCAGGGGGAGGTTGAGGTCCAGCTCAGACGGGGCTTGAAGACCCGCACGGTGCCGCTCGAGGAGGCCCCCCAGGCCGTGGTCGAGCTGCTGCCGGAACTGCCCTGACCCGCTCCGGTGCGCGCGCGGCAGTCAAAGCGGCGCTTGCTCGGCATCGACCGTTCCGGCCCGCCCCCGGAGGCCACGCTGTCGGGCCACCCGTGGAATCCGTGGACGATTCCGAACGCCATCGGCTTCGCGCGACTGGCCGGCATCCCGGCGTTCCTCGCCCTCCAGTTCTCAAGCCCGCACGGGCACGACACGGTGGCGATCGTGCTGTTCGCGGTGGTCGGCTGGGCCGACTACCTGGACGGATTTGCGGCCCGAGTGACGGGCCAGTACAGCCGCCTGGGGGCTCTGCTGGACCCGGCGATCGACCGCCTGCTCGTGATCTCCGGGATGGCCGTGTGCTGGCACTTCGGGCTGCTTCCGCGGTGGGCCATCGTCGTGGTGATCGCCCGTGAGGCCCTGATGCTGGTGCTCAGCCGCTATGCGCTCCGGCGGGGGCTCGATCTTCAGATCAACTGGCCGGGGAGGCTCGCGGTGGCGCCGATCATGGGCGCGCCGTTCTTCGCCATGGTCGGCGTCCACCCGCTCGCGCTGGCCCTGCTGTACGCCGGGATGCTGCTCGCGCTGTCGGCGACTGCGCTATATATGTGGCGCGGGGTCCAGGAGATCCGGGGCGGCCGAAAACTCTCAAGCTCAGCTTGACCCTCGGACAAAGCGGGATATACTCGGCGCCGCAAGGCAAAGCGCGACCTCCGGGAACCAGGAGGGCATACCCATGGAAACGTTCCCCGACCTCGGCTCGCTGTCGGACCAGGAGCTGAAGGATCTGATCAAGCAACTTACGGCCGAGGAGATGGAGGTCTCGTACAGGCGGCGCATCCTGCACGGCAAGATCGACATCCTGCGCGCGGAGCTGGTCAACCGGCTGCGCAAGAAGCACGAGAGCGGCGAGGACGTCATAAGTGGCGCGGACGTCCAGCAGCTGACGGACATCCTCGCTGGGCGTGTACCGGCGACCAACGCAGAGTAGGGGAGCGTTGGCCCAGCATTGCCCTGAGTGCGGA
>DAIPIC010000216.1:1001-3008 GCA_036771025.1 Solirubrobacteraceae bacterium | reverse complement strand
CGATCGTTCGATATCACGACGACGCCGCCTCGCTGGAGCTGGCCCTGATCGAGAACATGGCCCGGGAGGACCTCAACCCTGTGGAGGAGGCACGGGCCTGCGCGGCCTTGGTGGAGGAGTTGGGCCTCACGCGAGAGGAGGTTGGTCTCCGTGTCGGCCGCAGCCGCGTGGCCGTGTCGAATCTGCTCCGCCTCCTGGAACTCCCCGACGAGGTGCTTGAGCTCCTCGAACAGGGGCGGCTGACCGAGGGGCACGGCCGCGCCCTCCTGCTGGCCCCCGAGAACGCCGACCGCCGCGCGCTGGCGCGCCGGGCAGCGGCCGACGCGTGGTCGGTCAGAGAGCTGGAGAGGCGAGCTCGCCACCGCCCTCTTGGTTCGTCCCGTCCCTCCCGGCGCACGGCCGCCGAGCTGCACCCGGACCGCCAGGCCGCTATCGATCAGATATCCGACGCCCTCGGCGAAGCCCTGGGCTCAGACGTCGCCGTGCGCCCGGCCGGGCTGGGCTACACGGTCCAGCTCAGCTTCGCCTCGCTGGACGATGCACTGGATATGGCCCGCCGGCTCAGGCTTCGCCGCGCCGCCTGAACTCAACACCCCGGCCAGCCCCGCCGCGGACCGCCACCCTTGGAGCCAACCGATATCATATGATATCGTCCTCGATATGCCTGCCTCACTCACTCCGCTCTACGTCCGCCTTTCCGAGGAGCCCAGCCGCCGTCTCGAGCGGGCCGTCTCCATCTCCGGCCGTAGCAAGCGCCAGATCGTCGAGGAGGCGGTACGCGATCACCTCGACGACACAGGCCTCGTCGTCGGTCGCGTGGCCCTGCGAGAGCCCGCCCCGGAGGTTCTCACCCTGGAGGAGGCGGCGGCGCTCCTCCGAGTCGACGCATCCGAGCTGGGGGCCGCCGCCAGCGCTGGCGGAGTGCCGGGACAGCGGCTCGGCGAGTCGTGGCGCTTCTCCAAGCCGGCCCTGATGGCATGGCTAGGGCAGCAACCTCCCGCCCCCCAAGCCGGCGAGGCCGCGGGCGACCCGGCCCCACCTGCGCTCGACCTCTAGGCCTCCCGCGAGCACAACGGATGGGCCTTCTCGCTCGCTAAGCTTTGCCCCGCTGCGCCGCAGCCCAGGGCGATTAGCTCAGTCGGTTAGAGCGCTTCTCTGATAAGGAAGAGGTCCCAGGTTCGAGTCCTGGATCGCCCATCCGGGATCCGACCCGCCGCCACGTTTGTCTCCCGAGCAGCATGTGGCGCGCTTATCGCTGAGCGCGGATATGCTCACGTCCAGCAACGCCCGGCCCGGCCAACTTGGCCGGGCCGAGTGTCTTCGGCGCCGCGGCTGCTCTGATCAGCCCGGAGCCCGCCCGTCAATCCACCCAACCAACACCCATCATCGGAGCGCGAATGACCGCTGGACGCAACCGCTTGCCGTGCCATGAGGCGCTTGCGCCCTACGCAGTCCCCTGTCCCAGGCGCGGCCTGCTCGCCGTAGCCACGTCAGCGGTGCCGTATCTGGCGCTCTGCGTCGTGATGTATCTGACGCTCGGTGTCTCTCCGGTACTCACGGCGCTGCTGGTGCTTCCGACGGCCGGGTTCCTCGTTCGCGTTTTTATCGTGTTCCACGACTGCGCGCATGGCTCACTACTGCCATCGAGACGCGGGAACGTCGTGCTCGGGACCGCCCTCGGTCTGCTTGTGCTTTCCCCCTTTCGCCGCTGGCAGCACGACCATGCCGTACATCACGCGACCTCGGGAGACCTCGATAGGCGAGGCGTCGGCGACATCGTCACGCTGACTGTGGCTGAGTATCGGGCGCGCTCACGGCGAGGACGAGCCGCCTACCGGCTCAATCGAAACCCGATCGTGATGTTCGTCTTCGGGCCTTTGTTCGCCATGGTCATCGGCCCGCGGATCGTGGCCCGTGATGCACGACCGCGGATGCGCAATAGCGTGCTGGCCACCGACGCCGCACTCCTGGTCCTGGTCGGGGGACTCTGCTGGCTCATCGGCTGGC
>DAIPIC010000216.1:0-991 GCA_036771025.1 Solirubrobacteraceae bacterium | reverse complement strand
CGCTCCTGGCCGGATCGATCGGGATCTGGCTGTTCTACGTGCAGCATCAGTTCGAGGATGCCTACTGGCAGAGCGGGGACGAGTGGAGCTATGCCGATGCCGCCCTGCGCGGTAGCTCATATCTGAAGCTGCCGCGCGTGCTGGGATTCTTCACCGGCGACATCGGCCTGCACCACGTGCACCATCTGAACGCTCGGATTCCCAACTACAACCTCCAGCGCGCTCACCATTCGAGCCCGGTGTTGGCGTCGGTGCCAACGCTCTCGCTGTGGGACGGGCTCCGGGCCGTCAGGTACAAGCTGTGGGATGAGCATGCCGGGCGGCTGGTGACGTTCGCTCAGGCGCGCCAGGCCCTGCAGCCTGCCGCTGCTTGAGCCGCCGCAAGGACTGCAATTCGCCCGGCGCGCGGGGAGCCACCTGCTACGTTGACTTGAGCGGCCGAACCATCGGCCGCGAGGCAGCTTGCTTGGGTCCCGCTCAGTGCGGTTCGGGTCAGCCATAGCGTCCCGAATCGTCCGCGGCCCATCTGCGCCGCCAAGGAGTTTGCATGTCAACTGAATCGTTCGCCGAACTCGGTGTCTCGCGCGCCGTGATCAACTCTCTTTCCGCCGCCGGAATCAGTCGCCCCTTCGCGATCCAGCGTTCCGTTATCGGCGACGCGGTCGCCGGCCGCGACGTGATCGCCAAGTCGCCAACCGGGTCGGGCAAGACGCTGGCCTTCGGCATTCCGCTTGTCGAGCGGATCAACGCCACGGATCCCCGTCCGGCGGCGCTGGTGCTCGCCCCCACCCGGGAGCTGGCCAGCCAGATCGTCGACGAGATCCGCGGTATCGCTCACGCTCGCGCGCTTCGCGTCACGGCGGTGTACGGCGGCGCCGGGCTGGTCAAGCAGGCCAGGGACGCCGCCGCCTCGCACGTGCTGGTGGCGACCCCCGGGCGGCTTGAGGATCTGCTCGCGCGCGGCGCGTTCAGACTGGACCGAATCCGCATG
>DAIPIC010000215.1:0-3014 GCA_036771025.1 Solirubrobacteraceae bacterium | reverse complement strand
TCGATGGCCTCGAACAGGGCCTTGAAGTTTCCCTCACCGAACCCGCGCGCGCCATGCCGCTCGATGAGCTCGAAGAAGATCGTGGGGCGATCGCCCAGCGGAGCCGTGAAGATCTGCAGGAGATAGCCCTCGTCGTCGCGGTCGACCAGGATTCCCAGCCTTCGCAGGTCCTCCAGGGACTCCGCGATCTCGCCTACGCGCCCGGGCACCTCCTCGTAGTAGCTCTCGGGCGTCTGCAGAAACCGGATTCCCCGCTGGCGCAGCACGGCGACCGTGTGGACGATGTCGTGAGTGGTCAGCGCGATGTGCTGCGCCCCGGGGCCCTCGTAGAACTCGAGGTACTCGTCGATCTGCGACTTCCGCTTGCCTTCGGCCGGCTCGTTGATCGGGAACTTGACTCTCCCCTCCCCTCCGGTGACGACTTTGGACATCAGGGCCGAGTACTCGGTGGAGATGGACTCGTCCGTGAAGTGGATCATCTCCGTCATGCCAAACACGTTCTCGTAGTAGGACACCCAGTGGTTCATCTTGCCCAGCTCGACGTTGCCGACGATGTGGTCGATGTCGTGCACCAGGTCGGTGCGCGAGTCATCAAATGGCACCGGTTCAAATCCCGGGAGGAAAGCCCCCTCGTAGTCGGCGCGATCGACGAACCGGTGAATCGTCTCGCCGTAGGCGGCGACGTCGGCAAGCCGGACGCGACCGTGGCCGTCTTCGATCGTGCGCGGCTCGCTCACGCCCGGCGCCCCCCGCTTTGTGGCCTCGTGGTAGGCGTGATCGACGTCGGGGACGGACAGGGCGATCACCTTGACGCCGTCTCCGTGAAGGGCGTGGTGGCGGGCGACATCCGCCCCGGAGCGAAGGGTGCCCGTCAGGACGAGCCTGATGTCTCCCTGCTGAAGGACGCGCGAGGCGCGGTCCCGCAGGCCCGTCTCCAGCCCGCTGAAGGCCAGTTCCCGGAAGCCGAACGCGTGCCGGAAGTAGTAACTCGCTTGAGCTGCGTTTCCCACCCAGAGCTCGACATGATCGATGCCGTGCAGGGGCATGAAGTCGGTGGGGCGGCGTGCGCGCACCGCCTCAGGTGTCGTTGCCATCGATTCCTCCAGAGCGTTCCACCGCCAGCCCGAGGGCGGCGATCAGGGTGTTCGTGCGCGCGCGGGAAGCGCGGTCATAGATTTCGTTCAGCGTGTCGCCGATCCGTTCGATCGAGCGCTCCACGCGACCTCCGTCGAACCCGTGCAGCTCGTCTTCGACGGCGATCAGCCCACCGGCGTTGATGACGAAGTCAGGCGCCCACACGATGCCGCGCTCGAGCAGAGCATCGGCCGCCAGGTCGCTCGCCAGCTGATTGTTGGCGGCGCCGGCCACTACCGGCACGCGCAGGCGCGCGATCGTGTCCAAATCGAGCATTCCGCCCAGCGCGCACGGAGCGAGCACGTCGGCCTCGGCGCCGAGCGCGTCCTCGGGCGCCATCCACTCCGCCCCGAGCCGCTCGGCGAGCGCGACCTTGGCGGCGTTCACGTCCGCCAAGGTCAGCCGGGCGCCGGCCTCCTGCAGGCGCTGGGCCAGCTTGGCACCGACATGTCCCAACCCCACGATCACCACGTGCCGGGACGCGATCGGGGCCTGGAGCGTCGTTCGGATCGCGACCTCGATGCCGCGGGCGGTGTAGGGACTGGGATCGCCGCTTCCACCATCGGCCAGCGGGCGCCCGGCGATGTGCTCGGTGAAGTTCCCGACGCATGAGATGTCGTCGATCGATGTGCCCGCGTCCTGGGCCGTTATGTACCGGCCACCGAAGGAGTCGACGAGCTCCGCGAAGTCGTGCAGGGCCAGCCGGCGCAGCTTCGGATCCGGCGGCGAATCGGGTGGATAGGCGATCACGCCCTTCGCGCCGCCGAGCCGCAGCCCGGTCACGGCGGCCTTCACGGTCATGGCGCGGGCCAGCCGCTTTACGTCGGTCAGCGCGTCGTCGGGAGTGTCATAGGGCTCAAAGCGCAAGCCCCCGAGCGACCGGCCGTCGACCGTGCGATGAATGGCGATCGCCATGTGCAGCCCGGACCGCCGCCCGCGGCAGGCGCGAACCTCCTCGTAGTCGCTGGCCAGTACTCGATCCGACGCGACGGCCGTCATCGGACCGAGGCCCCCGCCCCGGCGCGCATCTCGGCCACCGAGACATCGGTGCACTGTCGAAAGAATCCGCCCACGACCTCGATGACCTCATCGATCGACTCCGCTCGGTAGAGGACGGGCTGGTAGGCGGTGATGTCGTAGTCGGCGGTGCCCATCTCGAACAGGTCGAGCGGGCGGTGATCCATGGCCCTGAACTCCTCGATCTCCCCGTAGCTCGAGAGGATCCCGGCGCCGTAGGCACGCAATTGGCTTTCCTCGATCACGGTTCCGAACTCGAGCGAGAACCAGAACACCCGGGAGAGGAACTTCAGGTTCTCCTCCTCGTTCAGCCGCTTGGCTGCCTCGCCGGCCAGGCGGTGCAGCTCGCCGAATGTCGGCGTGGCCAGGAGGTGGCCGTGACCGATGACCTCGTGGATGATGTCCGGCTCCGGCGTATAGAGCGGGACCGCCGGATGGCGCACGTACTGGGTTGAGTAGAAGCGCCGGTCGGCGAGCGATCGGTAGAACTGCTTCAGCGGGACCAGTCCCGCCGCCGGCAGATAACGCCAGCCGCAGATCGGCTCCAAGAGCGCGGAGACCTCATCGAGGTTGGGGATCTCGTCCGTGGGCAGCGCCACCGCGTGCTTCGCCTCGCGGTACTCGCGAACTGCGTAGCGCTCGTGTTTGCTCGAGAGCTCGCGGCAGACCGTCCGCCAGACGTTCTGCTCGTCTTCGGTGTAGGAGATCTCGGGCGCTGGCTCCCCGGGGTTCCACCTCAGGGCCGCCGCCGCGATCTCGCTGCGGCGCCCCCGGTAGACGGGGTCATTGGCGCCGGGGTGGTCGTGGGCCAGATGTACGGTGACTTCGCCGCTCTCGTCGGTCGTGACCGGGGAATAGAGCTG
>DAIPIC010000214.1:0-3025 GCA_036771025.1 Solirubrobacteraceae bacterium | reverse complement strand
GCGCCCGGCGCTACTCGGAGCCCAGCTCCGGCGCGTGGAACGCGAACATCCGCCGCGCCTCCAGGCCCTGCAACGCCCGCAGGTCCTCTGCGGTCTCGTGCATCCCCGAAGCCGGCTGTGCGATGCCGCGCTCTAGCGCGGCTTGGTCGCGGTCCGGAACACGTAGTCCCAGAACGGAGCGGCGATTCCGAACCCGCGCTCGTGGTCCTGGAAGTGATGGCGCATGTGCAGCTCCCGCAGCCAGCGCCCCACCTTCGTCGTCGGCCGGTGATGGTGGACGTGGTAGTGGAGCATGTCGTAGGCCAGGTACCCGAACAGGAAGCCGGCCGCGAACGGCAGGAAAGCCGGAACGCCGAGAACCGCGTAGAAGCCGAGTACGAACAGCGCCGCCAGGGGCACGCTGACCGACGGGGGCATCACCAACCGCATCGGGTCGTTCGGGTGGTCGTGGTGGACGCCGTGAATGATCCAGTGAAGCCGGGCGCCGATGCCCTTCTCGGGCTCGAAGTGAAACACGATCCGGTGAAGCCAGTACTCGGTCAGCGTCCAGAAGAAGTAGCCCCCGACGATCCATCCGATCGTCGGCCAGCCGGAGCCCCGCACGATGCCCTCGACGAACAGGATCACGATCGCCGGGCCGAACAGGAGCGGGGGAACGCTGGGATGCACGCGAGAGACCTTGTCGAGCAGGTTGGACTCGAACATGCGCGGCGACGCGCGCAGCACCTCGCTGCGGCTCAGGCCCTCGAGCTCTTCGGGACTGACAGCCATCGGGCAAAAAGGATAGCTCGGGCAACCGTCCGCACGGAGGAACTCCGGCGGTCGTGACAGCTCGCACTACCCTGCTTGGGCGTGCCCCAGCCCGCGGCTCCTCGCTGGTGGTCGGTCCGCCGAGCGCAGAATCGAAAGCCGGCCACGTACCGGTGCCCTCTGTGCGGCAAGCACCTGCCAGCGCTGTCCGAGCACATGCTGATCGCGCCCGAAGGCGACTCTTCGCGAAGGCGTCATGCCCACACCCAGTGCGTGCTCGAGGCGAGGAAGCGCGGACGGTTGCCGAGCCGCGACGAATGGCTCCGCACCCAGCCGCGCCAACCCGGCTTGTGGCAACGAGCAGTCGCGCGCCTGACGGGTAGGAGCCGCTAGTAGGGTTCCGCAGCCATGGCGGGCGATTTGAAGCTGGGGCTCAATTTCGGCTATTGGGCGGGAGGCCCTCCGCCGGGCGCCGAGGAATCGGTGCTCGAGGCCGAGCGATTGGGCTTCGATTCGGTCTGGACGGCGGAGGCCTATGGATCGGATGCGCTGATGCCGCTCGCCTGGTGGGGGTCTCGCACGGAGCGCATCAAGCTGGGGACGGCGATCGTTCAGATCTCGGCGCGCACGCCGGCGGCCACCGCGATGGCAGCCATGACCCTGGACCACCTCTCTGGAGGGCGCGTGATTCTGGGGCTCGGGGTGTCCGGACCGCAGGTTGTGGAGGGGTGGTACGGACAGCCGTTTGCTAAGCCGCTCGCTCGCACGCGCGAGTACATAGGGATCGTGCGAGACATCTGGGCGCGCGAGGGCCCCGTGACCAGTGAGGGCCCGCACTACCCGCTGCCCCTGAGGGAACGGCCGGGAGGGCCTCAGCCCACGGGTCTCGGCAAACCGCTGAAGTCGAGCATCCATCCGCTGCGCCGGGAGATCCCGATCTACCTGGCGGCCGAAGGACCGAAGAACATCGCGCTCGCAGGCGAGCTATGTGACGGCTGGCTGGCGCTGTTCTACTCCGCGCACCACGACAGCTTCTACCGCGACGCGCTGGCCGAGGGGTTGGACCGCCCCGACGCCCGCCGGAGCTGGGATCAGTTCGAGGTGGCGGCGACGGTGCCGCTGATCGTGACCGATGACGTCGAGAGCGCGGCCGACGTGATGCGGCCGATGTACGCCCTGTACTTCGGCGGAATGGGAGCCAAGAGCGCCAACTTCCACGCCAACGTCGCAATCCGGATGGGATACGAGCAGGAGGTGGCGAAGATCCAGGAGCTCTACCTCGACGGCCACAAGCAGGAGGCGGCGGCCGCCGTGCCCACGAAGCTCATCGAGCAGCTGACGCTGATCGGCCCCAAGGAAAAGATCCGCCACGATCTCGAGGCCTGGCGCGACTCCATCGTCACCACCCTCCTGATCGCCGGCGACCCCCAGACCCTCAGGACCGCAGCGGAACTGGTCCTGAATTAGTTGTTCGGGTCGGCACATGTGCCGACCCGCCGGCCGCGCATGCGCGGCCGGGAGCGAGGCGCATGCGCCTCGCTCTACGCGTCGTGATAAAGCGCAAACTCCCAGGGATGCGGCCGCATCCGGATCGCGTCCACTTCCTCCTCGCGCTTGTAACGGACGTAGGCCTCGAGCAGCCCGGCCGTGAACACGTCGCCCTCCAGAAGGAAGGCGTTGTCGGCCTCCAACGCGTCGAGGCTGGCCTCAAGGGAAGACGGAACGGTGCCGATTTGTGCCAGCGTCTCCTCGGCCAGCTCGTAGATGTCGGCGTCGAGCGGCTCACCGGGATCGAGTTGGCGCTTGATCCCGTCGACCCCGGCCAGCATCAGCGCGCTGAACGCGAGATACGGGTTGGCGGTCGGGTCCGGCGAGCGGAACTCGACGCGCTTCGTCTTCGGCGCCTCGTGGTACATCGGCACCCTGACGCAGGCAGAACGGTTTCGGGCCGAGTACACGAGGTTGACCGGGGCCTCGTAGCCGGGTACCAGCCTGCGGTAGGAGTTGGTGGTTGGTGCACAGAACGCGAGCAGCGCTGGGGCGTGCGCCAGCAGCCCGCCGATGTAGTACCTGCCTAGCTCGGAAAGGTGCGCGTAACCATCCTCGCCATACATCAGCGGCTCGCCGTCCTTCCACAATGACTGGTGGACGTGCATCCCGGAGCCGTTCTCCTCGAAGATCGGCTTGGGCATGAACGTGGCGGTCTTGCCTGCGCGCGCCGCGGCGTTCTTGACCACGTACTTGTAGATCATCATCTGATCTGACATCCGCAGCA
>DAIPIC010000213.1:0-3125 GCA_036771025.1 Solirubrobacteraceae bacterium | reverse complement strand
GGGAGCCACAGGAACGTCTCTCGATTCCCCTTGGGCCCCGGCAGCCCGGACTGTGCGTAGCCCAGCGCCGACGATCCCAGGCGCTTTGCCTCCAAACCGACCTCAATCAGCGCTCGCCGTCGCTGCTTTGAGTCGCGGACGACCCCGGAGGAGCCGACGTGCTCACGTCCGACCTCGAACTGGGGCTTGACGAGCGCCAGGCAATCGAACCGCTCGGCGGCGCAGTCCAGGGTGGCAGGCAGCACTTTTCTCAGGGAGATGAACGAGACGTCGATCACGATCAGGTCGGGAGCGTACGGAAGCTCATCCCGGCGCAGCGAGCGGGCATTCCGCCGCTCGATCACCGTCACCCTGTCATCGGAGCGGAGCTTCCAGTCCAGCTGCCCGTAGGCGACATCGACGCAGACCACATGCCGGGCGCCGCGCTGGAGCAGGCAGTCGGTGAAACCGCCGGTGGAGGCGCCCACGTCGATGGCCAGGCGCCCTGAGACCTCCAGTCCGATCGCGGCCAGGGCGTTGGCCAGCTTGATGCCGCCCCTGGAGACGAACTCGGGGCCCTTGGCCACCTCGACCTGGACGTCCTCGGAGACCAGCTGTCCGGGCTTCTGAGCCCGCCTGCGGTCGGGGAGGAGGAGCACCTCGCCGGCCAAGACCGACGCGGCGGCGCGGGCGCGCGATGGAAAAACGCCCCGCTGGGTGAGCAGGGCGTCCAGACGGACTCGCTTCACGGCCTGAACCGTACGTGATCGAGATCACACAGATTCGGGGGCTTTGTCGCTTCCATAGAAAGCCGGTGGGCTTGCCCACCAGCTCAAAGCGCAGATACATCTCTCCTCCCTCAGGACGGCCCGCCTTCAGCGCGGGCCGTTCCTCTTTAAGGGGCGCGAGCGTCGTACGGAGGCGATCAGTGGTAGATCACTTTCCACTATGGAAAGCGATGTCCCACTGGTGGCGCGTGGGGAATCCTCGTGGCGCGCCGGCGGGTATGCGCCGGGCGCCAGCCCTCTACGCCACGCCCTGAAGCTCCGCCACCGCCGCCTCGATCCGCTCGGCGATCCGCTCGCCCGTGAAGCCGACCTCCTCGTGCAGGAGCTTCGGCGCCCCGTGGGTCACGTAGCGGTCGGGCAGGCCTACCCGCAGGATGCGGGCCGCGCCCGAAGACCCCGCCACGCCGGCGTCGGAGAGCGTCTCCCACACGGCGGAGCCGAACCCGCCGGCCAGCACGCCTTCCTCGACGGTCACCAGCAGCTCGTGCTCGGCGGCCAGCTGGGCGGAGAGCGCCGGGTCGATGGGCTTTGCGAACCGCGCGTCGGCGACCGTCGCAGAGATGCCGTGCTCACTCAAGATCGAGGCCGCCTCCAGAGCCTTGCCGACCCCGGTTCCATAGCCCAGCAGGGCGACCGTTGAGCCCTCGCGCAGGATCTCGCCCGTCCCGATCTCCATGGGCGACGGATTGTCGGGCAACGGCACCCCGACCCCTCCTCCGCGGGGGTAGCGAAGCGCGATCGGCCCATCGTCATACGTCAGGGCGGTATGCAGCATGTGCACCAGCATCGCCTCATCCCGAGGCGCCATCAGAACCATGTTCGGAAGGCATCGCAGGTACGCGATGTCGAACGCGCCGTGGTGCGTGGGCCCGTCGTCGCCTACCAGCCCGGCGCGATCCATCGAGAACACGACGTTCAGCTTCTGCAGGCACACGTCGTGGACGATCTGGTCGTAGGCGCGCTGGAGGAATGTCGAGTAGATCGCGGCGACCGGCTTGCACCCTTGGAGCGCGAGGCCTGCGGCGAACAGGACCGCCTGCTGCTCGGCGATGCCGACGTCGTAGTAGCGCTCGGGAAGCTCCCGCTGGAGGATGTTCAGACCGGTGCCGGAGTTCATGGCCGCCGTGATCCCGATCACCCGCGGGTCGCGCCGGCACTCGGCGACGAGCGCGTTTCCGAACACCTGGGTGTATTGAGGAGGGGGCGCCTTCGCGGACGAGCCGGAGCCGGCGGAGGCCTTGGCGGGAGCGCCGTTGGAGATCGACTTGGGCTTCGCCGCGTGCCACTTCTCCATCCCCTCCAGCCCGCCCTCCTCGGCGGGGGGAAAGCCCTTGCCCTTGACCGTGGCGCAGTGCACCACCACCGGACGCTCTGCCGCCAGCGCATCTCGCAGCGCGCTCCGCACCGCGCCGACGTCGTGGCCGTCGACCACGCCGATGTAGGCGAACTCGAGCTCCTCCCACCACAGGCCGGGTGCCCAGAAGGCCTTCAGGGACTCCTTGAAATGGGGGCCGAAGCGCTCGAACGCGGCACCAATGCCGACGGGGAGCTTCGTCAATCCTTCCTCCACCCCCTCGCGGGCGTGCCACAGCTTCGGGTTCAGGCGCATGCGGTTGAAGTAGCGCGACAGGGCGCCGACGTTCGGGGCGATCGACATGCCGTTGTCGTTGAGCAGCACCACGATCGGGGTCCCGAGGCCGCCGGCTTGGTGGACGGCCTCGAAGGCCACGCCGCCGGTCAGCGCGCCGTCGCCGGCCACAGCCACGACGTGCGCGTCCTCGGCCAGGCCGCGGCGCATCGCCTCCTTGATGCCCACCGCATAGCCGATGGCGGTAGACGCGTGGCCGGCGCCCATGATGTCGTGAGGCGACTCGTGGATAGCGCAGAACGGAGCCAGGCCCTCGTACTTTCTGATCGTATGCAGCTGGTCGCGGCGGCCGGTGAGGATCTTGTGCGGATAGGCCTGGTGACCGACGTCCCACAGGATCTTGTCCTTCGGGGAATCCAGGACCGAATGCAGCGCCACGGCGATCTCGACGGCCCCGAGGTTTGCTCCGAAATGGCCCCCGATCTCCCCCACCGTGTCGATGATGTACTCGCGCACCTCCTGGGCTAGGGCCTGCAGCTCCTCGTCTGAGCGTTCATGGAGGTCTTGCGGGGAATCGATCCGCCTTAGGAGGTCTGACATCAATAGCTCCGGGTTGCGATGAAGTCTGTGATCCGCGATAGCTCGGCGCCTCGCTCTGCTGCCGCTTTAGAGAGCGCGGCCCGAGCCCTTTCGTGCGACTCCGCAGCCAGGCGGCGCGCCCCTTGCAGACCGAATTCCGTCACGTAGGTGCGCTTGCCCAGCCGCTCGTC
>DAIPIC010000212.1:0-3129 GCA_036771025.1 Solirubrobacteraceae bacterium | reverse complement strand
CCAAGAGATACGGCGCTAGGGGAGGTACCGCGCCACGTTGTTCCGATGGCCCCAGGGCCGGAAAGGACCGACTCGTGGCAAGACTCTCCAGCCATTCTCAGTCTCAACCTCAGGTTGACGACAGATATCTCATCGCGCTCGCGAAGCGGGGCGACGCCGGTGCGTACGATCGGATCGTTCGGCGCTACTACGGTTTCGTGCGCCTGAAGGCCTCCTCCTACTTCCTCGCCGGCGGCGACGCCGATGACCTGATTCAGGAGGGCCTAGTTGGCCTGTACAAGGCGGTGCGGGACTACCGCTCCGACCGCGAGTCGAGCTTCCGCAACTTCGCGGAGCTCTGCATCACCCGGCAGATCATCACCGCGGTCAAGACCTCGACTCGCAACAAGCATGTCCCGCTGAATCAATACGTGTCGTTCTCCAGCACGCCCGCCGGCACCGGCGGGGACGGCGAGCCGACGCTCGACGAGATGCTGCCCGGCGGGGCCGTGCACGATCCGGTCACCCAGGTGATCTCCTCGGAGGAGCTGAGGGCCCTCGTGGCGTGCATCTCAACGACCCTGTCGGAACTCGAATCGCGAGTGCTGGCCCTGTACCTGGACGGCCACTCCTACGAGGAGATCGGGCGCAGAATCGGATGCGACTGTAAGACCGTCGACAACGCCCTGCAGCGCGTGAAGCGCAAGGTCGGCCAGCATCTGAACGAGCGCAACATCGCAGCCTGAGGGCCGGCGCAAGGAATGCGATCGCGGGAATCCGAGCGGGGGTGAGCACAACTTCGCCGCGTCGCCAGTGTTTGGAGAGCGGACCTTGCGGCGAGGACCGGAGCGCCGCTCAGGCTTGAGGTTTCCACCGGAAAGGGAGTCCATTTGTCACCGATGAAGAGAGCGCTGGCCGCACTGGCGGCGATTCTTGGCGGCACGATTGTGCTCGGCTCGCTGGCCGGCGCAGCCCAAGCTCGCCTGATCGGGTCCTTCACCACCAAGGGCGCCTGGAGCTTCTGGTCGGCGCCGGGGCTCCACCCGCCGAAGGCCCAGGCGGACAAGCCCGTCTTCGCCCGCCAGCTGGCCACCAGCGGTTACTTCATGGCCGCCAACTTCTACAACCTCAACTCCCCGACCCCGATGGTCGGGCAGAGCGGCCCGTTCGTCTTCGACAACAAGCTCCAGCCGGTGTGGTTCAAGCCGGTCCCGAAGAACGTGGTGGCGAACAACCTCCAGGTCCAGCGGTATCAGGGCAGGCCTGTGCTCAGCTGGTGGCAGGGGGTTGTCACGAACACCGGCGCCACCACCAGCGGTCAATACGTGATCGTCGATCAGCGCTACAAGCAGGTGGCCACGCTGATCGGCCAGGGCGGGTGGATCCTCAGCCTGCACGACTTCCAGATCTCAGGACGGGTCGCCTGGGTGAGCGCGTACAAGAACATCCGGATGAACCTCGCGCCATACGGCGGTCCGGCCAACGGCACCCTTGTCGACTTCGCGGTCCAGCAGTACGACCTGCCGACGGGGCGGCTGCTGGGGACGTGGGACTCGCTCCACCATGTACCCCTCACCCAGTCAAAGCAGCGGGCCAATACCGTGGCCGGGGGCAAGCCGATCCCGTGGGACGCCTACCACGGCAACTCGATTCAACTCGTCGGCTCCAACAAGTTCTTGATCTCGCTGCGCAATACATGGGCCGCCTACCTGGTCGACGTCAACTCCAGCAATCTGGATGCCTCAAGGACCGAGTGGACGCTCAGCGGAAACCAGAGGATCAGCAACTTCAGCCTGCCCCAGAAGGCGAGGTTCCACTGGCAGCACGACGTGAGACTCGCTTCCAACAACGTCGTGTCGGTGTTCGACGACGCCTGCTGCGCGATCACCGGTCCGAAGAAATTCGGCCCTCCCAGCGGCGCATCGCGGGGGCTGGTGTTCAGGCTCAATCCTTCGAACCATTCCGCGTCTTTCGTCGCCCAGTATCCACGGGGGAAGAACTTCGAGGTCGCGTTCCTGGGCTCGACGCAGATGCTCGGCGGCGGCAATGTGCTCGTCGGGTGGGGCGCGTCGCAGTACTTCACCGAGTTCTCGAAGTCCGGCAAGACGCTGCTCGACGTTCGCTGGCCGGGAAACAACGTGACCTACCGGGTGCTCCGACAGAGCTGGGTCGGGACCCCCTCGTATCCCCCCAGCGGCGCGGTCCGCAAGCAAAAGGGGAAGACAACCGTCTACGCCAGCTGGAACGGCGCCACGCTAGTGGCGGCCTGGCGGGTGCTCGCCGGCTCGAGCAAGCAGCACCTGTCGACGGTCGTGCGCCGCGCCGGCAAGAGCGGATTCGAGACCGCGATTCCCGTCCGGGGGAACCACGCCTGGTTCGCAGTCCAGGCGCTGGGTTCGGGCGGCAAGGTCCTAGGAACCTCGAATCCGTTCAGCTCGGGGGCTAAGCCGCCCGCCGGCGGCCCGCCCGGGACGTCTGGCACGCCGCCCCTCGTGGGCGGCTACTGAGGGCTCCCCGCGCAATGAGGGGCGCCTGGGCTCCCGGCGACTAGCGCCCGCTGTCCTGGGCCACGCGGACCTGGTCGGCCGAGACTGCCGACGACGGCGACCCGTTTTTGAGCGCGTACAGCCGCCACTCCCCCGGGACCCCGCGCAGCTGGTGGACGCCACGGTCTTCGAAAGCCAGCGTGGAGCCAACGACCAGGTCCTTGACGGTGCTCGATACCAGCACCTCGTGGTCGCCCGCAAGCTCGCAGACCCGCTCGCCGATGTGAACGGCGATGCCGCTGATGTCTCCGTCGAAGAGCTCGCACTCGCCCGTGTGCAATCCACACCTGGTCGCCAGCCCCAGTGAATCGAGGCCTCCCACGATCTCCTGGGCGCACTTAACGGCCCGAGTGGGTCCGTCGAAGGTGGCCACGAAGCCGTCGCCAAGCGTCTTCACCTCGCGTCCCCGGAAGCGCTCCAGGCGGTCGCGAACGACCGAGTTGTGCTCCTCGAGGAGCCGGCGCCACGCTGCATCGCCCAGCTGAGCGGCCCGGTCCGTGGACCTCACGAGGTCCGTGAAGAGCACCGTGGCCAGGGTTCGCTCGGGCGCCCTCTGTGAGCGGCGACCGGTCAGGAATTCCTCGATCAGGTCGGATTCCGGGTC
>DAIPIC010000211.1:0-3154 GCA_036771025.1 Solirubrobacteraceae bacterium | reverse complement strand
ACCGAGACGTACGTCGACATCCAGGAGATCGCGCGCGAGACGATCAAGCGGATCGGCTACACCGACGCGCTCTATGGCTTCGACTGCAACACGTGCGCGGTCATCAACGCCATCGACAAGCAGTCGCCCGACATCGCACAGGGCGTGGACAAGGCGTACGAGGCGCGGACGGATCCCGGCGACGACGACGAGCTAGATCTGGCCGGGGCCGGGGACCAGGGAATGATGTTCGGCTACGCCACCAGCGAGACCGAGGAGCTGATGCCGCTGCCGATCCTGATGGCGCATAAGCTGGCCAAGCGCCTGGCGGATGTGCGCAAGGCGGAGATCATCCCCTACCTGCGCCCAGACGGAAAGACGCAGGTCACCGTCCGCTATGTCGACGGCCGCCCGGTGGAGATCGAGAAGCTGCTGATCTCCACCCAGCATCGGGACGGAGCCGAGTCACTGCTCAAGGATGACCTCTGGGAGCACGTGATCGAGCCCGTGGTGCGCGAGAACCCCGAGCTTTACGACACGCGCAAGCTCCTGCGCAACTTCCTCGTCAACCCCACCGGGCGGTTCGTGATCGGCGGGCCGATGGGTGACTGCGGTCTGACCGGCCGGAAGATCATCGTCGACACCTACGGCGGCATGGCCAGGCACGGCGGCGGGGCGTTCAGCGGCAAGGACCCCTCCAAGGTCGACCGCTCGGCGGCCTACGCCGCCCGGTACGTGGCCAAGAACGTGGTGGCGGCCGGTTTGGCGGACCGCTGCGAGGTGCAGGTCGCCTACGCCATCGGCGTAGCCCACCCCGTGTCGGTGATGGTGGAGACGTTCGGGACCGAGAAGGTCTCACGCTCCCGGATCCAGGAGCTGATCGCGGAGCACTTCGATCTGCGGCCAGGCGCTTTCCGCCAGTACCTGCGCCTGCACCGCCCAATCTTCCAGAAGACCGCGGCCTACGGCCACTTCGGCCGCGAGGACCACGACTTCACCTGGGAGCGGACGGACAAGGCCAGCGCGCTCAGAGCGTCCGCCGGCCTCGGGGCGGCTGCGGTCGAGGCTTGACTTTGAGGTCCCGGTTCGGAGCGATCGCTGCGGCTGTCGTCCTACTTGGGGTCGCGTACCCCACGGCTGCCTCCGCGGCCACGCCCACGACGACCACGCTCATGGCCAGCCCAGTGACCTCCGTGACCAACCAGCCTGTGACGCTGACCGCCACGGTGACGGCCACCTCGGGCACGGCCACGCCAACCGGCACGGTCGCATTTGTCGATAACAAGGGGACGATTACCGGCTGCGGCAGCGTGCAGCTGTCGGCGCCGGGATCGGGTACCTCCGCCACGGCCACTTGCCTGACCTCGTATGCGGCGTCCAGCTCGCCTCAGGGCCTGACGGCGGCCTACACCCCCACCTCCGGGTCGACCTTCGTGGCTTCTGCGACGACGTCGCCGGTCATCCTGAGCATCGCCAAGGACTTCACCGCGACCGCGCTTTCGACGTTGAGCCCCAACCCCGGGACAGGCCAGAACGTTGCCTACATCGCGCCGATCATCATCGGGCATTCGGGCTCGACCGCACCGTCGGGGACCGTGGCGTTTCTGGACGGCGGCACGCCGATCGCGGGATGCATGAGCCAGCCGGTGACGGGCAGCGGTGCGACCTGTACGACCATGTACTCCGCACCTGGCGCGCACGTCATTACGGCCACCTATGCCGGCGATGGCAACTTCTTCGGCTCGATTTCCTTGCCGCTGACGGTGACGGTCTCGACGACGCCGAGCGCGAACTGTGGCTCGGCTTACAACGAGGGGTTCAACACCGGATTCAACTCCGGGTTCAACAGCGGATTTGCCAGCGGCTTTCAGTCGGGCTTCCGGAGGGGCTTTGCCCGTGGCTTCAGCTCTGGGCTTACGCACAGGCTCCGGCTGGCCGCCGTCACGCCCAACCCCTCCGCCCGGCAGGCACAGGCGATCCCACCCGGGTGCACACAGGCGTACAACCAGGGCTTCAACACGTCCTTCAGTCCCGGCTTCACCAGGGGCTTCAACCCCGGCTACAACCCTGGCTTCAGGGCCGGGTTCAAGAGCGGCTTGAGCGCCGGCAGGCGAGCAAGGCACCACACGCATCGGGCGCCGGCTTGAGGCGGGGCCCTCGGCGGAGGCCTAGAGACCGTAGCCCGGACGCGATCGCGCGCTGAGCGCGCGGTCCACGGTGCGCACGATCTCGCGGGGATTGGCCACCCCGTGGAAGGTGAAGTCGTAGCCCACGCCTCCGGCCGTATCGAAGTCAACTGTCCCCACGTCGAGCAGGCGCTCGAGCATCGACTGGCGAGCGTTGACGTTCTGGACCCGATCCAGACGGGTCTGGCGCACGTCTCGGGAGACGAGGCCCCTATGAATCGTGAGCCGCTCGCTGGTGATCACGTAGGTGGTGCGCGCGCGGCTGATCAGGTCCGCGACCACCACCGCCACCAGTATCACGAGGACCACGACGATGATCCACTCGGCCATCACGTGGCCCGATGCGATGGCCGTCACGGCTCCCGCCAGGGCCCCGGCGATCACCGCCGCGACGAAGCCCTTCGCGTGGAAATTAAGCGCCGAGCGCCACGAGGGGTGGCCCCGGAAGAACACGATCTCTTGCATTGGATCGAAGGATGTCAGCCGCTGGCCAGGGCCACGAGGCCCCCGAGCACCGCGAGCCCCATCGCCAGCCACGAGAGCACTCCGGCCAGCGGCGCCGGCTCCGCGGCCACCGTGCCCTGACGCTGGTAGGAGGCGAACGCCGCCACGAGCGGGCTCCCGCCCAGCGCGCAGAACCAGGCCCAATCGCGCAACCCGGCGTGCCCCGCGCCGACCGTGCCCACCGCGCGGGCGCCCGCATCCAGCGCGAACGCCAGAGCCAGCAGAGGCTGTCCGTGCCCGGCGCCCACCACCGCTACCCCCAGGTAGATCTCGGCCAGCAAAACAGCGACAAGGGTCACTCCCAGGACGGCGCCGAAACGGGCTCCGAGCGGAACCGCCTCGGCGGCCGGGGGGCCCGGGGCGAGCGAAGAGACCACGCTCGCCACGGCGCGCCCCGGCTGTTGCGCCTCCCGCGGTTCCGGCTCGTGCGCCGAACGCGAGGCCGCCTGGCGCGCCCGGCGCGGCGCCGCCTGGCGCGCCCGGCG
>DAIPIC010000210.1:0-3172 GCA_036771025.1 Solirubrobacteraceae bacterium | reverse complement strand
ACCGGCAAGGTACCCGATCCCGAGAACTCGCCGTCGTTTCATTGCTTTCGTTCTCGCTCGGATGAGCGGATATTAGAACACGCTCGTGCGCTCTGCAAGGCTGCTTCTGGTCGTTAGTGTTGCTGCCTGAGCGATCAGAGCGGTAGATTCACCTGAGTGCGTGCCATTACGAACGAGATCGCCAGCCAGCCTGCCCTGTGGCGGAAGGCCGCGGGCGTGGCGTCGGCGGTCGCGGGCTTGCTTCCGGCACCCGGCGAACCAGCTGCCGCGATCGGCTGCGGGACCTCCCTTCACGTCGCGCGGGCGTACGCCGCGCTCCGCGAGGAAAGGAACCTGGGCACGACGGACGCGGTGACCGCCTCCGAGCTGTCACCGCACCGGAGCTACGGGCGCGTAGTCGCCATCTCGCGCTCGGGTACCACGACGGAGGTCCTTCGGACGCTCGAGCGGCTCAGGGGAAGCATCGCCACGGTCGCAGTCACGGCGGTCCCCGGCTCGCCGGTTGCATCGACCGCCGACGACACGGTCGTGCTGGATTTCGCGAACGAGCAGTCGGTTGTTCAGACGCGCTTTGCGACCACGGCGCTCGCCGTGCTGCGCGCGCATGCCGGTGATCGGCTTGAAGCTGCGATCGTGGATGGGGAGGCAGCGCTCGCCGAGGCGCTGCCGGCCGAGCCCACGGAGTTCAAGCAGTTCGTGTTCCTGGGGCAGGGCTGGACCGTGGGCCTCGCGGACGAGGCGGCCCTCAAGCTGCGCGAAGCGGCCTCCGCCTGGACGGAGGCGTACTCTGCGATGGAATACCGCCACGGCCCGATCAGCGCGGCCGGCCGCGGGACCCTCGTGTGGGCCATCGGACCGGTCGATCCGGGCGTGCTCGCCGACGCGGCGGACACCGGAGCCACCATCGTCAACGGGGGGGCAGACCCGATGGCCGAGCTCGTCCTCATCCAGAGGATGGCCGTCGGGCTCGCCGAGGCTCACGGGCTCGATCCCGATCATCCGAAGCACCTGACTCGTTCGGTCGTACTGCCGTGAGTCGCGACCGCTCGCGTAGGAGGTCCTGATCGTGGCCGAGGTTTCGTTCCACGAGGTCGCGAAGGTCTTCCCGAACGGGACGAGGGCGGTTGACGCGCTCACCTGCACCATCGCCGACGGCGAGTTCATGGTCCTGGTCGGGCCGTCCGGCTGCGGGAAGACGACCGCACTCCGGATGATCGCGGGGCTGGAGGAGCCGACCTCCGGAGCGATCGCCATCGGCGGAGAGGTCGTGAACGGTGTTTCTCCCCGAGACCGCGACATCGCAATGGTGTTCCAGAGCTATGCGCTGTATCCACACAAGACGGTCCTCCAGAACCTGGCCTTCGGGCTCCGGCAGCATAAGATGCCAACCGCCGAGATCGCGGCACGGGTCAGGGAGGTGAGCTCGCTGCTGACCCTCGATGACTTGCTGAACCGCAAGCCCGCCCAGCTGTCCGGCGGTCAGCGGCAGCGCGTGGCAATGGGGCGCGCGCTCGCCCGCAGGCCGCGTGTCTACCTCCTCGACGAGCCACTCTCGAACCTGGACGCACAGCTCCGGACCCAGCTTCGCGCCGACCTCAAGCAGCTGCATCAGCGTTTTTCCACCACCACCCTCTACGTCACGCATGACCAGGTCGAGGCCATGACGCTCGGCGAGCGCATTGGCGTGATGTCCGGCGGAAAGCTGCTTCAGCTCAGCACACCGCAGGAGATCTACCGCCACCCGGCGAACGTGTTCGTGGCCGGGTTCATCGGCAGCCCCCCGATGAACCTGCTCCGCGCCTCCGCGACGGGCGGCCGCGTGGACGCAGGAGATCTCGTGCTCGAGGCTCCCGGCGCTCCCAGCGGCGAGCTCGTCATCGGCGTGCGGCCGGAGGCCCTGCGCCTCATAACGGACGCCACCGGGGAGCACGCCGTGCCGGTGCGCGTGGAGGTCGTGGAGTTGCTCGGCCACGAGACGATCGTCTACGGGAGCATTCGCGGTCACCGTGTCGCCACCGCCTCCACCGCCCCCGGGATCGAATCCCTGCCCCCCGATCGGGCGATCGTCATCGCCAGGCTCGACGCACGCCGTCAGCCAGCGGTGGGTGAGACCATCAAACTTGGCATGTCACTGGAAGACGTGCACCTCTTCGATGCCACATCGGGCGAGGCGGTGGCCTGGTCCAAGCCCCTCGCCTCCCGGCGCCTGGCCGGATCCTGAGGGCGGTTCCGATGCGGCAGGCCGAGCGGCTGGAAACGATCCTGGAGTGGCTGTCCGGCAACGGCAGCGTGAATGTTGCCGACATCTCGGACGAGCTGGGCGTGTCGGCCGCCACGGTCCGTCGTGACCTTGATCTTCTCGAGCGCCAGCGCCTGCTGGCCCGCACGCATGGAGGCGCAGTCGCGCAGGGAGTCTTTTATGAGCTCCCGCTTCGCTACAAGGGCGGCCGGCACAAGGAAGAGAAGCTCCGGATCGCCCGCGAGGCCGCGACCCGAGTCGCCGCAGGTCAGGCGGTCGGGCTCACCGGCGGAACCACCACCACGGAAGTGGCGCGGGCGCTGGTCGACCAGCAGCGCCTCACGTTGGTCACGAACGCTCTGAACATCGCCTCCGAGATGGCGGTACGCCCCAATCTCCAGCTCGTGGTGACGGGCGGAAAGGCCAGGTCCGAGTCCTATGAGCTGGTCGGGCCCATTGCCGAGGCGAGCCTGGCCGGGCTGAACCTCGACATCGTGTTCGTTGGAGCGGATGGGGTCTCCCTCAAGGCCGGCCTCACGACGCATCACGAGGTGGAGGCCCACACGAACCGGACACTGATCGAGTGCTCCCGCTCGGTCGTCGTAGTAGCCGACAGCTCCAAGATCGGCCTCGTGGCCTTCGCCCAGATCTGTGGGGTCGGAACGGTCGACGAGCTGATCACCGACCGCGCGGCCGACCCTGGAATCCTGGCGGACCTAACCAAAGCCGGCGTGAAGGTCACCACCGTCTGACCTGGCCAGAGAGAACAGCTCGCACCTTCCGCGGAAGCCAGGATGACCTGGCTCACAGGCGCACGCAGCGCGTGCGGGCTGTCCCAGCGCTTTTGCCTGCCGGGACAGCACATCCCCGATGCCGACCCTGCCCCCAGCCGATTGTCTCGCAAGATGCTCGCACTTGCTCACTTAAGGCATA
>DAIPIC010000209.1:0-3249 GCA_036771025.1 Solirubrobacteraceae bacterium | reverse complement strand
GCCACCTCGTTCATCACGATCGGGATCATCTGGATCAACCACCACGTGATGATCGGACGCCTGGCCCGGACCGATCACTCGATCCTGATTCTCAACGTCGTGCTGCTGCTGACGATCGGCCTGCTGCCGTTCGCCACCGACCTGCTGGCGCAGTACCTCAACCGTGGCCGCGGAGAACATCTCGCAGCGGCGATCTTCGGCGGCGCGTTCCTGACGATGGGAGTCGCGTTCTTCGCCCTCAACGCTTTCATCCTGCTGCGCAAGGCGCACATGCTGCGAGTCGCGCTGACCATGGATACCCGGCGCGTGATCCTGGCGCGGGGATTCACCGGCATCCCGCCCTACATCATCGCCACCGCGGTCGCTCCGGCATCGCAATACGCGACGTTGGCCATCTGCGCGGGCACCGCTCTCTTTTACGCGCTCCCGATCGCGGCCGGCGCCACCCAGACGACCGCCTGACTGCGCGCTACCGGCGCGCCTGGGCGATTACGCGGTCCAGGTAGTCCAGCTGGACGCTGAGGCCGGCATTGGCCTGCGGCGCCGGGACGCTCTTTGAGGGCGCTCCTCCCGACCCGCCCGTGGTCAGCACGATCAGCAGCACCACGAGCACGATCGCGCCCACCGCGGCCGCGGCTCTGGTCGGCCGTAAACCGATTGACCGAAACCTCTTGCCGGCCACGAGCGTGGGCTCGGTGTCCGTCCCCGAGCGTGGACTCGAGTCCAAGGCCGCGGTCGGCGCGGTCGCCGGTCGATCCAGCAGCCCGAGCACCTCCGCGGCGGACGCGGGACGCCTTGCGGGCTGCTCCGACGTGAGCCTGTCCGCCAGCGCGCGTAGGTGCGGCGGGTCGTCTTGACGCAGGCATTCGTGCAGCAGGACGCCGCACGCAAACAGATCTGAACGCTCATCCGGGTCCCGGCCGTGCATCACCTCGGGCGCCACGTACCGCGCCGTGCCCACAACCAGGCCCGTCCGCGTCAGCGGCTCGGCGTCCGACGGTCTGGCGACTCCGAAATCGGTCAGTCGCGTCCGTCCGTCGCGCCCGATGAGCACGTTGCCGGGCTTGATGTCGCGATGGATGATCCCCGCGGCGTGAACGTGCGCCACCGCGGCCATCAACTCGCGAAAGACCGCGTCGGGATCCCAGTCCTCGCGACTCCCCGCCCGCAGCCGGTCAGCCAGCGTCCCTCCAGGGACGTACTCCATCACGAGGTACGGGCGAGACCCGGCGGCGCCGAAGTCGAACACGCCGACGAGATTGGGGTGCGATAGCCGAGCGGCGACGAATGCCTCGCGCTCAAAGCGCGTGACGTAATCGGCATCGAGGGCCAGGGCATCCGCCAGCACCTTGATCGCCACCGGCCGGCGGAGCCTGGTGTCGTCGCCCAGCCACACCGACGCCATCCCACCGGTGCCCAGCATCTGGCGTAAGCGATACCGGCCTTCTCCGAGGGTGCCTCCCGCGGCCAGCTCAGTCGCCGCCATCTTTGCCTCCGTGTCCGCGGCCGTGTTCGTGGCCCTTGGCCTTAGCGGCCCCCTTCGGTTGTGCAGGAGCGGGAGGCGCCGGCGAGGTGACGGGAGCAGCCGGCGCGTGGACTTCGGCTGAGATGCGGCCGTCCACCTGACCGACGCCGATCAGGAGCGACCGAGCGTCGGCGGAGGACAGACGGCCTTGGGCCCGCAGCCGCTGAACGTCCGCTCGCAGCCTGGCAGCGGCTGCGTGCGCCCCGCTCGGATTGCTGGCCCCGGCCGCGGCGCGGATGGCGCTGACGTCCTGGCGCAGGGTCGCCGAGTCCTGGGCGGCGAGCGGAACGCCGGCGGAGGAGCCGCCGCATCCCGCGATCACCGCCCCAGCGGCCAGCGTGCACGCGAGAGCGGTCCTCATATATCGGAGAAAGGTTTACCCGGGTGCGATGCCCGTAAAAGCTACGCCGATGGGCCGGTGACGGTGCTGTGGTGCTCTGGCGAGCCGTCGCTCGGTTGCGCACTGGGGCCCGCGCCGGCCAGATCCGGGTTCCACGAGTACGCGTATTCGGGCTTGTCGTGCTCCCGCCAGAGAGATGTCAGGCGCAGCGGACGAAACGTGTCCCACATGACGGCCAGCTCGTCGGTCCGCTTGGCGCCCAAGGCCTTCTCCACGGCGCCCGGCTGTGGCCCGTGCGGCAACCCGGAGGGATGCAGGGTGACGCAGCCGATCTCCACTCCCTTCCGCGCCCGGTAGTCGCCGTCCGCGTAGAACATGATCTCCTCGGACTGGATGTTCGAGTGGTGATAGGGGAGGGGAACGGCCTCCGGGTCCCAGTCGAGCAGCCGCGGGGCGAACGTACAGAGCACGAACCCCTGCCCCTGGAAGGTCTGATGCGTGGGGGGCGGCAGGTGGAAGCGTCCCGCGCGCGGTTCGAAGTCGTCCGCGTTGAACGTGTACGGCCACACATAGCCGTCCCAACCCACAACGTCGAAGGGGTGGCGATCGAGGACATAGTCCTGGAGTCCGTCGCCCACGCGGACTGTCAGCCGGTATTCACCTGCCTCATCGACGGTCTCGAGCTCGTCCGGCATGCGGAAGTCTCGCTGCGAGAACGGAGCGTGCTCCAGCAGCTGGCCGTACCGATTGCGATACCGGGCCGGTGTCTCGATCTCCCCCGGAGTGTGAAAGCACAGCCAGAACTGCTCCGATGAGTCCAGCTCCCAGGTGACGGTCGTGCCGCGGGGGATCACCACATAGTCGCGCTCTCGGAAGGGCACGCGACCGAACAGGGTCCTCAGCACCCCCTGGCCGCGGTGCACATAGATCACCTCGTCGCCCTGCCCGTTGCGGTAGAAGCCGGCCAGCGGCTCGGTGGGCTTACAGACCGAGACCTCGAGGTCGCCGTTGAACATCAGAACCTGCCTGCCACTCACCGGGTCCCCTCCGGGTTCGACCGCCCGCAGGTCGGTCAGCCGGTGCACGTGAGCCTCGGGCACCCATTCCTGGCGTGCGAGCTCTCGCAACTCGCCGACCGCCGCGATCCGACAGGGGGAATTCAGGTGATAGAGGATCGACTCGTTGCCGGAGAAGCCCTCATAGCCCATCACCTCCTCGACGAGCAGCCGCCCGTCGTCGCGGAACTGGGCGTGGCGCTTTGGGGGAAGTTGACCGAGGGCCGCGTACCGCATTTCCTCTTACAGGTTGCCGCGCTTGGCCTGCTCGCGTTCGATGGCCTCGAACAGGGCCTTGAAGTTTCCCTCACCGAACCCGCGCGCGCCAT
>DAIPIC010000208.1:0-3284 GCA_036771025.1 Solirubrobacteraceae bacterium | reverse complement strand
AGGCGGTCTCGATGGAGGTCTCCTCCCACGCGCTGAAGCTGCACCGGGCGGACGCGATCCATTTCGACGTCGCCGTCTTCACAAACTTGACCCAGGATCACCTCGACTTCCACGGCACGATGAACGACTACTTCGCGGCCAAGCGGCGCCTGTTCACGGATTCGGAGCCGGCCGCGGCCGTGATCAACGTCGACGATCCGTACGGGCGGCGGCTGGCCGCCGAGCTCGCCGATCCGATCACGTTTGCGGTGCAGCGCGACGCGAGCTATCGAGCCGTGGACGTGGACACCGAGCTCGGAGGCTCGCGGTTGACCGTCGCCGGCCCGCGCGATGAGGTGGAGCTCTCCTCGCCGCTGCGAGGACTATTCAATGTCTACAACGTCCTGGGATCGTTCGCCGCCGCCCGGGCGCTGGGGCTCGCACCGGACACGATCGCCAGCTCGATCTCCCGAACGGGGCAGGTTCCCGGTCGCTTTGAGCCCGTGGAGGAGGGCCAGGACTTCGCAGTGCTCGTTGACTACGCCCACACCCCCGATTCGCTTGAGAATGTGCTCCTGGCGGCCCGCTCGCTGACATCTGGGCGGGTCCACGTCGTGTTCGGCTGCGGTGGTGACCGCGACCGCGGAAAGCGACCGCTGATGGGAGAGATCGCCCGGCGCCTGGCGGACCGGGTGATCGTCACCTCCGACAACCCCCGCTCCGAAGAGCCGGAGGCGATCATCGAGGAGATCCTCGCGGGCGCCGGCCCCGACGTTCCGCACACCGCCGACCGGCGCGCGGCGATCGCCGAGGCAATCGCCGGCGCCGAGGGCGGGGACGTGGTTCTGATCGCCGGCAAGGGGCACGAGCAGGGCCAGGAGTTCGCGGGCGGACGGAAGCTCCCCTTCGACGACCGTGCCGTGGCGCGCGAGGTGCTTCGCGGGGTCGTCCCCACCCCATCCACGTGAGGACCTGGACTCCCGACCGGCTCGCCGCGGCCGCCGGCGCGCGGCTGGTCGAGCAGCCGCCGGCCACGGCGGGGCCCGAGCGGGTGACGATCGACTCCCGGGACGCAGGTCCTGGCGCCCTGTTCGTCGGGCTACGGGGAGAGCGGGTGGACGGCGGGTCCTTCGCGGCGCAGGCGCTGGCGGCCGGAGCGTGGGGCGCGCTCGTGGCCGAAGAGCACGCGGACGCCGCACGCTCCGGGCTGCCCGGGGTGCTGATGGTCGCCGCGCGGCCGCTGGAGGCCCTGCAGCGCATGGCAGGCGCCTGGCGCGCGGAACTCGACGCCACGGTGATCGGCATCACCGGCTCGACGGGCAAGACCACGACGAAGGACATCCTCCTGGCGCTCCTGGCGCCCGCGCGCCGGACCGTCGCCTCCCGCGCGAACTTCAACACCGAGATAGGGCTGCCCCTCGAGATCCTGGCCGCCCCGGCGGAGACCGAAGTGCTCGTGCTGGAGCACGCGATGCGCGGGCCGGGCCAGATCGCGGAGCTGGCCTCGATCTCTCATCCCGACGTTGCGGTGATCGTCAATATTGGCCCCGTCCATCTGGAGCTGCTGGGGTCGATCGAGGCGATCGCGGCTGCCAAGGCAGAGCTGATCGAGGCCTTGGAGCCGGGGGGGACCGCTGTGGTGCCAGCCGGCGAGCGGCTGCTCGACCCCTACCTGCGCGACGAGATCGAGGTCACGACGTTCGGCCCCGCCGGCGACGTGAGGCTGGCGAGCGCCGACGGGGAACGTGTCGAGGTAGATGTGGCCGGCCGCACCGTCCTGCTCGAGGTGCCGTTCACCCAGGCCCACCTGCGCGAGAACCTGCTGGCCGCGGTGGCCGCTGCCGACGCCGCCGGAGTGACGCCGACCGGCCGGGTGGAGGTAGCTTTCTCGCCCTCCCGCGGTCAACGCGTGGCGCTGCCGTCGGGCGTCACGTTGATTGACGACTGCTACAACGCCAACCCCATGTCGATGCGAGCAGCCCTTGACGACCTGATCGAGACGGCCAACCGGGCCGACGGATCTCGGAGCGTGGCGGTGCTCGGGGACATGCTGGAGCTGGGACCCGCGGAGCGCGGTTTCCACGCGGAGATGGGGCGCCATGCCGACGCCGTGGGAGTGGATGTGCTGGTCACCGTCGGTCCGCTCGCAGCCTCCATCGCCGAGAGCTTCGCCGGGGAGGTCTATCCGGTGGCCGACGCCGGCGAGGCCGCCGCCCTGCTGCCCGAGCTGCTGGAGCCCCAGGACGTGGTGCTGGTCAAGGCCTCGCGCGGAGTGGGCCTGGAGCTCGTGTCGGAATCCGTGATCGAGAGCGCGGGCTGATGCCCCTCATCGCTTCGATCTCGGGCTCGATCTCCGGGCGGGTGCTGATCGCTGGCACCGCGTCGCTGCTGATGTGCCTGTTTCTGTCTCCGAAGTTCATCGCGTTCCTGCGCGACCGGGAGTTCGGCCAGAACATCCGCGAGGAGGGCCCTCAGGGGCACCGGCAGAAGGCCGGGACGCCGACCATGGGCGGAATCCTCATCGTCACCGCAATCACCATCCCCTTCCTTGTCCTGTCGAAGCGGGACTGGCAATCGATGGCCGTTTTCGGCGTGATCCTCGCCAGCGGGCTGCTTGGTTTCGTCGACGACTACACGAAGATCGTCAAGCGGCGCTCGCTCGGTCTGCGGGCCCGGACCAAGCTCGTGGTCACCGTCGCGATCTCCGTGTGGCTGTGGTGGGTGGCGACGCAGAAGCTTCATCGTCCGGAGGCAGTCCGTCCCCGCTTCGTGGACGTCAGCATCGACCTGGGGCCGGCGTACCTGATCTTCATCTATTTCGTCGTCGCCGGCACCACGACGGCCGTCAACTTCGCCGACGGGCTCGACGGGCTGGCGGCCGGCTGCGCCGCGATCGTTCTGCTGGCCTACATCGGAATCACTTTCATCACGAGCGGCGAAAGCAACCTGACCCTGCTGTCCGGGTGCCTGGTCGGGGCCTGCATCGGGTTTCTGTGGTTCAACAGCTTTCCGGCCAGCATCTTCATGGGTGACACCGGCTCGCTGGCGTTGGGCGGGGCCATCGCCGGGCTGGCGGTGATGACCCAAACGGAGGTCATCCTGCTGTTGCTGGCGGGGGTGTTCGTGGTCGAGGTTCTGTCGGTGATGGTCCAGGTCGTGTCGTTTCAGATGTTCCGCAAACGCGTATTCCTGATGACCCCCATCCACCATCACTTCGAGCTCCAGGGCTGGTCGGAGACGAAGATCATCCTGCGCTTCTGGATCGTGGCGGCGGCGTTCGCGGCGATCGGCTTCACGGTGTACCA
>DAIPIC010000207.1:0-3376 GCA_036771025.1 Solirubrobacteraceae bacterium | reverse complement strand
GCATGGCTTCACGCCGTCGATCTGGAGGTGGATGAGCGCAAGCTGCTCGAGCACCTCCAGGAAGGGGAAGTGAGCCACCCCGATCTGTACCGCCGAGCGCGGAGGATCCACGAACGCAAGCTTGCCGAAGTGGCACGGGAAATCGCGGAGCACGCCGATGAGCTCGATTTCGTGGCCAGCGCGTGGGAGCTGTTCGACGCATGTGTCCCGGCAATTCCGTACGCCGCCGCGAGCGCGTTCCTTGGCCGCGAAAAGCAGAAGCTAACGCGCTCTGAGGGAGATCGGCCACGGGTGGCGCTGGTGGCGGATGGCCTGGGTGGAACCCACGGGGTGACGCGAACCGTGCAGCAGATCCGTGATCGCGGCGTGCCGGGATTCGAAGTCGAGGTGATCGGTACAGATGCCGACGTCGACCGGCGGTTGAGCGCAGTGGCAGAGGTCGATGTCCCGTTCTACCCTGGCCTCCGAGTCGGGGTCCCGAGCCTGCCGGCGATCGTGGACACGCTCGCCGAGGGGCGCTACGACCTGGTTCACCTCTGCTCGCCGGGTCCTGCCGGCGTAAGCGCCCGGCTGCTGGCAAGGGTGCTCGAGCTTCCGGTCCTCGGCAGCTACCACACCGAGCTCGCTGCCTACGCCGGGGTCCGCTCGGGACAGGCCCGGCTCGAGGCAATCGCCCTCGCCGGCCTCGCCAAGTTCTACGGAGGCTGCGACGTCGTGCTCTCACCCAGCCCCGCCACCGACGATCGCCTGGCATCGATCGGCATCGTCGCCGGGCGAATCGCCCGCTGGGATCGAGGTGTGGACGTCAGGCAGTTCAGCCCCGCTCACCGTACTCCCGGATTTCTCCCGCACGATTTCAACGTCCTGTACGCCGGCCGGCTGACGACCGAAAAGGGCATTTGGCTGCTGGCTGAAGCCTTCCTGGCGGCCCGCCGTCGTGACCCGCGCCTGCACCTGGTTCTGGCGGGCGGAGGTCCCGAAGAAGCCGAACTGCGGGCTCGTCTGGGAGGCGCCGCGACGTTCCTCGGCTGGCTCGAGGGTGAGGCTCTCGCCAGGGCATACGCCAGCGCGGACCTGTTCCTATTCGCCAGCCAGACCGATACGTTCGGCCAGGTGGTGCTCGAGGCGCAGGCCAGCGGCCTGCCGGTGGTCGCCGTGGAGGCCGGCGGTCCCGTATCGACGATCGAGCACGGGCGGACGGGTCTGCTTGTGCCCCCGGAAGAGGATGCGCTCGCAAGCGCTGTGCTGACGCTCGTGCAGAGACCACCGCTCCGAGCGCAGCTGAGTCGCACCGCGTTGGTGGCGGTTCGCGAACGGACCTGGGAGGCCGCGCTCGAGCGACTGGCGGACGGCTATCGGCTGGCGCTCGGCGAGGCCTCGGCCGGCGGGCGACGCGTGGCGTAGATTCTCCCGCCGGAGACAGCGCGACTACCGCCTGGGGGGGTGACGCCGACTACGCTCCCCCGCGTGATCACCGATGCCGTCGTTCCGGTTGCCGGGCTGGGCACCCGGCTCCTGCCGGCCACTCGCTCACAGCCCAAGGAGATGCTGCCGCTGCTCGACAAGCCCGTCGTCCAGTACGTGGTGGAGGAACTGGCCGAGGCCGGTATCGAGCGCATCCTAATTGTGACGGGCGCACACAAGCGGGCAATCGAGGACCACTTCGACCATCCGGGCGTGGGGGTAAAGATCCTGTACACACGCCAGCCGCGGCCGGCAGGACTCGGAGATGCGATCCGCTGCGCGGATGGGTTCGCAAACCAGGGAGTGGTGGTCGCGCTAGGAGACGGTGTGATCGACCCGCCGGGCATCGTGCCGCGGCTGATTCAGGCGTTCGAATCAGATCGGCCTGATGCAGCCCTCGCCGTGGCCCCGGCCTTGGACGACGAGGTCTCGCGCCGCGGGATCGTTGTGGCCGACGATGACCAGGTCATCGACCTCATCGAGAAACCGCTGGCCACCGAGGTCGCCAGCCGCACGGCGATGGTAGGCCGCTATGTGCTCGGTCCGACTGTGTTCGACTCGCTACGCGATCTGGGGCCCGACAGCTCCGGTGAAGTGCAGCTGACCGACGCACTCCGCCGCGTCCTTCGCCACGGCGGGCGAATCGTGGCCGTGCCCTTGGCGGAGGGACAGCGCCGTCACGACGTCGGCTCGCTCGAGGGTTACTGCGCCGCGTTCCTGGAATACGGCCTCGCCGACCCCCGGCTGGGACCGGTGCTGAGGGACCGCGCCCAGGCGCTGCTCGATGAGCGGGGCTGAGGCCCCGGCCCACGGGACGGCCTGTGCCAGAGCTGCCCTGGCCGGAAATCCATCCGACGGCTACGGCGGCGCGGTGTTGGCCCTCACGGTTCCGGCGCTACGCGCGGAGGCGTGGGCCGAGCCCGGGCTGCGCGCGGTTCACCCGCCGAGCGAGCTCGTGGAGGCCACGGTGCGCCGGTTCGCGCGCTCGTTCGCGGACGATGCTTTAGGGACGGGCGTCACGTGGCGGACCTCCGTTCCTCGGGGGGTCGGGCTCGGTGGGTCGAGCGCGATCGTGATCTCGACTCTGCGCGCGCTGTGCAAAGTGCATGGCGTGGCGCTCGCGCCCGCGGAGCTCGCGTCGTTCGCGCTCGAGGTGGAGGCCGTGGAGCTTGGGATCGCGGCCGGGCTACAGGACCGGGTGGCTCAGGCCTATGGCGGCCTGACGTTCATGGAGTTCGGCCCCGACCGGCGCTACGAGCCGCTGTCACCAAACGGCCTGCCGACATTGCTACTCGCGTGGCGGCGCGACGCGGCCCAGGACTCCGACGACGTCCATCGCTCGCTTCGCATCCGGTTCGATCAGGGCGAGGAGTCCGTCAAGGGCGCGATGGATGAGCTCGCGCAATTGGCCAGGGCCGCACGCGATGCTCTCGTGACCGGGGACCGAGAAGGGTTTGCCGCCGCCGTTGACGGAAGCTTCGACGTCCGCCGCCGGGTGCTTGCGCTCGACAAACGACACGTGGAGATGGTGGAGTGCGCTCGGGCGATAGGCGCGAGCGCCAACTACAGCGGTTCGGGCGGGGCGATTGTGGTCGCCTGCCGCGACCAGTGGCACCTCGAGCGCGCTTCGTCCGTGCTGAAGCAAGTGGGTTGCGAGACGCTGAAGGTGCAGATCGCAGGCGATTAGCGCTTCTCAGCGAACCATTTGCCGTGAGCGTCAATCGCCTGGAGTCTTTCTCAGACGGCGTCATCGCAGTGGCGATCACGCTGCTCGTGCTGAACATCAGGGTGCCGGTCCCCGGCGCGGCCAGCCTGGCACGTGATCTGGGACACGAGTGGCCGGCGTACGCCGCCTACGCCACCTCGTTCATCACGATCGGGATCATCTGGATCAACCACCACGTGATGATCG
>DAIPIC010000206.1:0-3387 GCA_036771025.1 Solirubrobacteraceae bacterium | reverse complement strand
CGCGAGGCTCCGATCAGCCTAGGCAACAGCCAGCTCGTCGCCATGTCGCAGTTCGACACGCCGATGTTGATGAACGCCACGCGGAACACCGCCGACTGGCTCGCGTAGCGAATGTCGGAGCCCAGCGCGAGCGCCAGCCCGAATCCGGCGGCAGGGCCGTTGACCGCGGCGATCACCGGCTGCGGAAGCGCCCTCAGCTCTAGGATCAACCGGGACATGTGCTCTTGGTTGCCGAGCCGGTCGCGCGCCGCGTCGCTGCCATCGTTGCCGGGCGCTTGCCCGTAGCCGCGGAGGTCGAGGCCCGCGCAGAATCCGCGGCCGGCACCGGTCAGGATCACCGCGCGGCAGCCGCGGTTCTCCGAGATCACGCGCAGCTCGGCCCGGAGCGCCTCGTTTAGCTCGGCGGTGATGGCGTTCAGCTGATCTGGCCGGTTCAGCGTCACCCGCGCGACGTGCGGCGCGGGTTCGTCGACGATGAGCAGGGAGCTCATGGCCGCATCCTATGGCGCGGCGGGCGCGTCCTGCCTCTCAGGTTCCCGCTACGCTCGCGGGAGTGGTGGCCCCCCGTCGAGTAGCGCCCGATCGGCGATGACTTTTCCCGCCTGAGCCGATGTCGTCGACCGCCGCCACACCCCGCGCCCCTGACCTCAGCGGCCTCGCCCTCGACGGCCGCTACGAGCTTCACGCCGTCGTCGGTGAAGGAACCTTCGGACGCGTCTACCGCGGGCGGGACCGACGCCTGGCGCGACCCGTCGCGGTCAAGGTGATCAAGCCCTGGTGGAGCGAGGATCCGGACTGGGTTCGCAGATTTGAGCGCGAGGCCCAGCTCGCGGCCCGGGTGGCCGACCCGCACATCGTGCAGATCTTCGACGTAGGGCAGGCCGGGGAGGGGCTCTATTACGTGGCGGAGCTGGTGGAGGGCGAGAGCGTCGCGGTCCGTCTGCGCGGCGGTCCCTTGGCCGCCTGGGAGGCTCGCGATGTCGCCGAGCAGCTGTGCCGCGCCCTGGGGTCGGCGCATGCTCAACGCGTCGTCCACGGAGATATCAAGCCGGCGAACGTCTTGATCTCATCGAGCGGGGCGGTGAAGGTCACCGACTTCGGCATGGCGAGGCTTCTGAGCGGCAGCAGCCACGAGGTGCCGGGCACGATTGCCGGCACGCCCTCGTACATGGCGCCAGAGCAGGCCCGCGGCCATGGCCCCACGCCCGCGACCGACGTCTACAGCACAGCCGTAGTGCTCTACGAGATGCTGGCTGGCCACCCGCCGTTTCGTGGCGACTCCCCGGTAGAGCTTGCACTTCATCACCTGCAGGATCCGGTTCCCCCACTGCCCTCGGCCACGCCGCGGGCGCTCACAGCCGTGGTCGAGCGCGCGCTCGCCAAGGACCCCGGTAAGCGATATGCCGACTGCGGCGAGATGGCCAACGCGCTTGCAGCGACTCCCGCACCCAGGCCCGACCCGCCGCCGCTGAACGGACGCCAGGCCCGACCCACTAATCCCCACCCGTCGCAGCCTGATGTCGCAAAAACCTTGGTGGCGCCATGGTGGTCGCCGCGCCGCAACGTGTCCCCGGCGGCACGCCGGCGGTCGATCGCTGTGTTTGCCGCCGTTCTCCTCCTGCTTCTAGGAATGATCGTCGGCGCGATCCTCGCGGCGGGTAGCGCTCGGGTACGCATGCCAAATCTCCGCGGCCTCACGCGGGCCGCAGTCGGCGTGAAGCTGGCTCAGGCGCATCTCAAATTCAGCTCTCGCGGTCGGTACAGCCCTGCGCTGCGCGATACGGCCATCGGGCAAGATCCCGCTCCAAATACCACTGTGGATGAGGGCACGAGGGTGACGGTGACCCTCAGCGCGGGGCCGCCGCCGGTGGTCATCCCCCGGATCGTGGGCTTCTCATCGAGTGACGCTCAAAGCTCCCTCAAACAGCTCGGTCTGCGGGCAGTGGTCCATGACGTACCCGCGCCGGGCGCGACCGTGGGGACTGTCACGGCCCAGGCCCCTTCTGCTGGCCTAAAGCTGCCGAGCGGCTCCACCGTCTCGCTTTCCGTCGCGGAGGCGCCGCAGTGGCGACCGCTGCTCACGTTCACCGGACGAACATCGCCGTCGTTCCGGATCCGGGGAACCCACTGGCGGATCGTCTACCGCATGTCCTACAGCGGCACATGCACGTTCATCCTCTTCTGCTCGGGGCCGTCGGCCCAGGTCACGAAGACAGGTGGCGGGAGCGGGAGCAGTTTCGACCTGGGCGACGGCGACCACCAGGTGCAGACCTTCAGCTCTGGGCCGGGCGTCTACCGTGTCACGGTTACACCGGGCAACGACTCGGCGACCTGGTCCGCGGAGGTCCAGGACTACTACTGAGCGGCGGGTTAGTCCGAGACGCGACCAGGCTCGCTGCTACTCGACCGAGCGAATGGTCCAGAAGTCGCTCGAGAGCGTTCCCTGAAGCAGGTAGGGATAGGGCAGCGTGAAATACCCGCCCATCCCCCAGTTCGGTCCCCACGAGTTGCGGATGATGAAGCGCTGCTGGTCGTCCTCGTAGCCGACCGCGAGGACTGCGTGGCCACCTAGTTGCTTCTCGCCGGCCTGCGGCATCGGCGCCTCTCCCGTGGACGCCACTTGCTGGCTCTCGAAGCTCTCATACACGACGAACCCGAACACGAACGGGTATCCCGCCGCGAGGCAACCCTTCAGCTGGGGGAGGGTCTCGGTGACGCGCTGGTAGAGGATCGCCTGGTGCTGCTTCGCGTCGTCGAAGGCCTGCTGCGGGGGCTTCTCCGCGAACTTCGCGATGTCGTATGCCCAGTCGGTCTCGGGCGGAGCCCCCACCTGATTCACCGACTTCACGCCATCCCGGATCTGGGCACCGGAGTCTGAGCTCACGGTGCCCTCGATCACGCGTTCGTTGTAGTAGATGAACAGCCGCGACGGAGTGAACGGCTGCTCCTTCTGCTTCATCTGATCGAACTCGAGCGCCGCGCCGATCGCATTCGCCGTGCAGCTTCCGAGCTGCCCCTGGTCGTATACCTCCGGGCATTCGGGTCTGAGGTCGACCTTCGGCGGCAGTTGGGTCGCCACCTCCGGCGGCGCCGCGTACATCAGGTCGCGCCCATCCGGGATGTCCGGGTTCCAGCCGTAACCCTTGATCTTGCGTTCCATCGTCCTACCCCCTTTGTTGTCCGTGCTTGCGGCGCGAGCGCAGGTGCCCCTAGCGCCCACGGCGGTCGTTATATCACCTACCTGGTCGGGTTCCGGAGAACTTTTCCTCGTCTAGTACTAACGGCCGCCGGCTGTCGCCGCCCGTGAAAAAGGTCACTGTCTCGCTCAGCGGCGGCGCCCGAGCAGCAGCAATAGCCAGCAGAACTTTGCTGCGGTGGGACTTGCGA
>DAIPIC010000205.1:0-3422 GCA_036771025.1 Solirubrobacteraceae bacterium | reverse complement strand
GGGGTGGTCGGCGGGGCGGCGATCGCGGACGCGGCCACCTCCCCGACGAATCCGTCGACTACCTCGACGGCCCCCGCCGCCGCGCATGCTCCCCCGAGCTCAAACATGCCCGCGCACGGCACTGCCGCGCATGAGGACGCGGAGAAGGCGGTCACGGGCGCGACGGCCTCAAAGGCTCAGGCGGCGGCCGTGAAGGCCGTCGGCGGCGGCACCCCAGGTGTCGTCACGACTGACTTCACCGGCAATGGCTACGAGGTCACGGTCACGAAGCCCGATGGCAGCAAGTCCGAGATCCACTTGGACAGCTCCTTCAACGTGCGCCACGGACCACCCGGCCCAGGTCCCCGACCGAGCGGCTGAGTAGTTGAGGGGGGCGCGACAGCACGCCGCGCCCCGCTCGCTTACAAGCCGAGCGAATACTTTTGTCTGGATATCTAGAGCAGAGGAGGAGGGCATGGGCGTTCTGTCGATGCTGGAACTCGAAGGCGACACCGAGAGCTTGCTGGGTGCGTGCGAGGACTTGGACCGCCGTCTCCCCGAGCCTGATGGCCTACTCGTCAGGATCGTTGCGCCGACCGACGAAGGGATCGTGTTGTTTCAGCTGTGGGAATCGGCGGATGCGCGCCAGCGCCATGCGGAGAACTCCACGCACTTAGAGGCGCTCGAGACCAGCGGGATGATGCGGCTGGCCACCTCAAGGCGCTCTCGCGTCTTCGAGGGGGCCATGCTCAGCCAGGCCCGAGTTCCAGACGCGAAGTGACAGCTCCGCCGGCGCATGCCCGCGAGCCGGAAGGGTGGCGCGTGTGCGTGCGGGATACTCCCGGGGTGTCGCAGGAGGACGTGGAGCTGGTCCGCGAGGTTTTCCTGGCCGCTAGTACCGGCGATCCTCTCGCCGCCCAGCACGCCTTCGACTCGTCGATCGAGTGGGATATGTCGGGGGTAATCGGGTGGGCGGAGAGGCAGGTGTATCGAGGGACCGAAGTCACTGCATTCCTTCGTGCGTGGGCCGACTCATGGCGGGAATGGCAGTTCGACGTCGAGGAGGTATGTGGCGCAGCCGGGGACGAGGTGTTCGTTGCAATCCACGAGTGGGCGACCGGGGTTGAGAGCGGAGCAGGGGTCGACCAGCGCCGCTACTGCGCCGTCGCGGTGCGTGGCGGCCGCGTCGCGCGCGTGCGGATGTTCAGCGATCGCGGCGACGCCATCGGAGCGGCTGGGCTGCGGACATAGCGACACTCGCATGAGATTTCCCGCTCATCGCTCGACGGAGGTTAGGATCAAGCCCTAACAAACGGGGGCACTGGGCGCCCGTCGAATGAAGAAGGAGAACCGCGGTGCAGCTCGAGAAGAAGAGTTTCTCCTCGCCTGACGAGGTGCGGCCGATGAGCGGCAAGGGACAGGTCGAGATCGTGAACGTGGGCGATGGCGTGGTCGGTAAGGCAACGTTCGAGCCGGGGTGGCGTTGGTCGGAGCACGTCAAGCCCATGGCCGGGACCGATAGCTGTCAGGCGGGGCACCTCGTGTACGTCATCTCTGGGCATCAGAAGGTGATCATGGATGACGGCACCGAGCTCGAGTTCGGTCCTGGAGACGTGGTAGCGATTCCACCTGGGCACGACGGCGAAGTGGTCGGCGATGAGCCGTGTGTCGCGCTCGACTTCGCGGGCATGGAGAATTACGCCAAGGGCTGACGAGCAGGACGAGCGATCGCTAGCCGGGGGGCCAGTTGCCCGCAGCGGGGCGTTCGACGATGGGCGCGCCTGGGTTCGAACCAGGGACCTCTCGCGTGTGAAGCGAGCGCTCTCCCACTGAGCTACGCGCCCTGCGAGCTTCGGGATTCTACGCGGCGCGCGGGGCCAGCTTTGGGACGTTGACAGCGAATAATCCGGTCAACATCTCACGGGCCCGAAAGTCTGAGTAGCCCTACAGCCGCACCAGGTTCTCGACCCGCATGCCCCGGGTCGCCCCGCGCAGGTCGATGAACAACGTGGCATCCCGCGCCACGGCGAGGTGATCGATCCCCGGGTGGGCGGTGACCAGGACCACCGCGTCGGCGTCGACGGTGGCCTCCTCGAGCGACGAGCTCTGGAGTCCCAGCTCGGGGAGCGCCGGGACGTACGGGTCGTGGTAGAAGAGCTCGCCGCCGCGCTCGGCCAGGACCTCCATGATCCGCAGCGCCGGCGACTCCCGTATGTCTCCCACCCCTCCCTTGTAGCTGACGCCCAGGATCGCGATCTTGGAGCCCTTTACGGGCTTGGCCACGTCGTTCAGGGCCAGCTCGATCCGCTCCACGCAGTGGTAGGGCATCTGCTGGTTGATCTTCCCCGCGAGCTCGATGAACTCGGTAGACATGTGAAATTCCCGCGCCCGCCAGGTCAGGTAGAAGGGGTCGACCGGCAGGCAGTGGCCACCCATTCCCGGGCCGGGCTCGAAGCGCATGAAGCCGTAGGGCTTGGTCGAGGCGGCGTCGACCACCTCCCAGATGTCGATCCCCATCCGGTCCGAGAGCATCGCCATCTCGTTGACCAGCGCGATGTTGACCGAGCGGAAGATGTTCTCCAGCAGCTTGGTCAGCTCAGCTGCCTCGGGAGAAGAGACGCGGACGATCTCGTCGCAGATACGGCCGTATAGGTCGACCGCTCGCTCGGTGCACTCGGGCGTGATGCCGCCGATCACCTTGGGCGTGTTCCTGAGGGTGTAGTCGGTACGCCCCGGATCGACCCGCTCGGGTGAGTACGCGACGTTCAGCCCGTCGCCGACGCGCAAGCCGCGATGCTCCAGCAAGGGAACCAGCTGCTCACGGGTCGTCCCCGGATAGGTGGTCGATTCCAGCACCACCAGCTGGCCGCGCTGCACGACTCCGCCGAGCGCGCGGCCGGCGGCAATCAACGGTCCGAGATCGGGCTCACGGTTGGAGGTGAGGGGCGTCGGCACACAGATGAGCACGGCGTCGGTTCGGGCCAGCGGCGCGAAGTGGGTCCAGGCCTCGATGCCCGGAAGCGCCTCCCGCAGACGCTCTGAGGGAATGTCCTCGATGTAGGAATGGCCGGCCTCGATCGACGCCACCTTGCCCTCGTCTACATCGACGGCCACCACGTGCTCGCCCGCCTCCGCAAACGCGACAGCGAGCGGCAGCCCCACATATCCAAGACCGATTACCCCTACTGACATTGGCCTGATGACAATACCGGCAAGCGTGACGGAACCAGCCGTAGGGACTACGATCTGCTCTGGACCGTGCTAGGCGGGGTGCTAGCGGTGCCCTGTACCCGCAATCCGCTCTAGCGGGGCTGAATCCCCTCCCGAGGGGCGCAGGCCCCGGGGTCAGCGCCTCGTCTGTGGTGTTGATGGTTCGGTCCCGTCGCGATGAAGGCCCGTGAACCAGGTCAGGTCCGGAAGGAAGCAGCCTTAAGCGGTCACCT
>DAIPIC010000204.1:0-3478 GCA_036771025.1 Solirubrobacteraceae bacterium | reverse complement strand
CGCCCGCGGAGATACGATCCGCGACTGCGGTTCATTCGGGCCGGGAGGCAAACATGACTGAGCATGAAGTCGTGATCGTCGGCGCCGGGCCGGCGGGGCTGGCGGCGGCGGCCGAACTGCGGCGAGGCGGAGTGCGTTCGGTTGTGCTCGAACGCGGCGACGCGATTGGGGCGTCATGGCGCGGGCGATACGACCGGCTGCGACTGAACACCTGCCGCTGGACCTCCAGGCTGCCCGGCTTTCGCTATCCGCGCGGCACGGGGCTGTTCCCCTCGCGCGACGAGATGGTCGGCTACCTCGAGCAGTACGCGCGCCGAAACGAGCTGGACGTCCGGTTGGGGTCTCGCGTGGAGTCGATCGAGCGCAGCGACCGAGGATGGCTGGTCCGCACCGCGGCGGGCGAGCACGAAGCGAAGCAGGTGGTCGTGGCCACCGGGCACCAGCACACGCCCGTCATCCCGTCATGGCCCGGGAGAGGGACGTACCGGGGTCTCCTTCTGCATGCCGCGGAATACCGCAACCCTGGCGAGTTCCAGGGCGCCGACGTTCTGGTCGTGGGACCGGGATGCTCCGGCATGGAGATCGCCTACGACCTCGCCCAGGGCGGAGCCGGGTGCGTGTGGATCTCGGTCCGGACGCAGCCGAACATCATGCTCCGGCAGTCGGGCGGGCTGCCCGGGGATCTGCCGGCTCGAGCGTTGCTGCGCGTCCCAGCCCGAATTGCAGACCGCCAGGCCGGACTGGTGCGGCGGTTGACGATCGGTGATCTCAGCCGATGGGGCCTGGTTGCACCCGAGGAGGGCCTCTTCAGTCGCCACCACCGGGAAGCGAAGGCACCGGCGATCGTCGACAAGGAGGTGATCGAGGCGATCAAAGCCGGCCGGATCGAGATCGTCGCGGCACTCGCCTCGCTCGATGAGACCGGCGTCGTGCTGGCGGACGGAACGAAGATAGAGCCGGGCGCGATCATCGCGGCCACCGGATACGGCAGCGGCTTGGAGCCGGTGGTCGGGCACCTCGGCGTTCTCGACGAGCGCGGGTTCCCGCGCATTCACGGGGGTCCGGCGGCCGCGCCCGGGCTGAGGTTCATCGGCTACAAGCCCGCCCCGGGCCAGATCGGGGACATGGGCCGAGAGGCTCGCCGCGCCGCCAGCGCGATCAAATCGGAGCTCGCCGCCCCGACGGCGGCGGTCGTCGCGTAGACGAGATCGCGACATCAAATAACGTCACAACAGATAGCGATATGATCTGTCCATGCCCACACAGCAAACGTTCGCTGAGCGCGGCATGGCCGCTGGACTGCGAGCGCTCAACCGCTTCGCTTCCTCGCCCGTCGTCGATCGGCTGGGTCTCAGGGAGCCGGCTGAGCGCTTCCTCCACGGGGCGTCGAAGACCACCCTGCGGACCGCGGCCAGCGCCGGTCGCACGTTCGCGGCCGCGCAGAAGCTGGCGGGCCCCGCACGTCAACCGAGCGCCAAGCCCCGTGCTCTATTCGACCTGACCCCCACCGACGAGCAGCAGATGCTGCGCGACTCCGTGCGGGACTTCGCCCTCGACAGACTTCGCCCAGCGGCTGAGAAAGCCGACGCCGACTGCGCCACGCCCCCGGAGCTCCTTCAGCAGGCGAATGAGTTGGGGCTGACGATGGTGGGCGTACCGGAGGAGCTGGGCGGCGCCATGGAGGAACGCTCCGCGATCACATCTGTGCTCCTCGGGGAAGCCCTGGCGCGGGGCGACATGGGGATCGCCGCGGCCTGTCTGGCCCCAGCCGCGGTCTCGACCGCCATCAGCCTGTGGGGCGATGCCGACCAGCAGGCCCGCTACCTGCATGAGTTCGTCTCCGAAGATGTCCCCGCCGCCTGCCTGGCCCTGCTGGAGCCACGGCCGCTGTTCAATCCGTTCCGTCTGGCTACCCGCGCCCGGCGCGACGGGGACGACTACGTCCTCACGGGAACAAAGTCGCTCGCCCCTCGGGCCGGCGACGCGGAGCTGTTCATCGTTGCCGCGGAGCTCGATGGCCGGGGGCCGGCGCTGTTCGTGGTCGAGTCGAAAACGGCGGGTATCGGGGTCGAACCCGAGCCGGCCATGGGAATCCGCGCCGCCGCCACCGGAACACTGAGCTTCGAGGACGTCAGTGTCCCTGGAACCGCGCTGCTGGCAGACGGTGATCCCGAGGTTTTCAAGCACTGCGTGCAGCTCGCGCGCCTCGGCTGGTGCGCGGTGGCCGTGGGCACGGCCCAGGCGGTGCTCGACTACGTGATCCCGTACGTCAACGAGCGTCAGGCGTTCGGCGAGTCAATCGCCAACCGTCAGGCCGTGTCGTTCACGGTGGCCAACATCGCGATCGAGCTCGACGGGATGCGGCTGGCGACCTACCGGGCCGCAAGCCGCGCCGATCAGGGCAAGTCCTTCGCCCGCGAGGTGGCGCTGGCGCGACGACTGTGCTCGGAGCGCGGGATGCAGATCGGCTCGGACGGCGTCCAGCTGCTGGGCGGCCATGGATATGTGAAGGAGCACCCGGTCGAGCGCTGGTACCGCGATCTGCGTGCCGCCGGACTGATGGAAGGAGCTCTGCTGGTCTGATGGCGATAAATCTGGAAACTCCCAAGAAGTTCGAGGTCCTCGTCAGCCAGGCGCACCAGGTTGCTACCGAGATCTTTCGGGCCAACTCACGCAAGTACGACCGCGCCGAGCACGAATACCCCAAGGAGCTCGACATGCTCGCGGCCGTGATCGACGGCATGAGCGAGTCGGGCGGTGCGGCCGGCGCGGGTGTGGGCAGCGTCGGCGGCGGGAACGGCGCCTCCGCCCGTGAGGACTCCGACGGAACCCGCAACGGCTCCAACATGGCCAGCCTGCTGGGGTTGATCGAGCTCTGCTGGGGAGACGTCGGGCTGCTCTTGACCATGCCTCGTCAGGGCCTCGGTCAGGCGGCCATCTCCGCGGTGGCGAACGAGGAGCAGCTCAAACGCTTCGGAGGCAAATGGGCGGCCATGGCCATCACCGAGCCCGAGGCCGGGTCGGACTCCGCCGCCATCCGCACCACCGCGACCCTCGACCAGCAGACCGGTGAGTACGTCCTCAACGGCGAGAAGATCTTCGTCACCTCCGGCGACCGGGCCGAGCTGGTCGTGGTGTGGGCCTCGCTTGACCGCACCAAGGGACGGGCGGCGATCAAGTCCTTCGTGGTGGAGCGAGACAACCCGGGGCTGAAGCTCGACCGCCTCGAGCACAAGCTCGGGATCAGGGCGTCGGACACGGCCAACTTCGTGCTCGACAACGTTCGCGTGCCGAAGGAGAACCTGCTCGGCAGCCCCGAGATCGAGCCGAAGGGCGGTTTCACAGGCGTCATGCAGACGTTCGACAACACCCGTCCCCTGGTCGCCGGCATGGCCATAGGGGTCTCCCGCGCCTGCCTGGAGCGGACTCACGAGCTGCTGGGAGAGGCGGGGGGGGAGATCGACTATGACGCCCCGCC
>DAIPIC010000203.1:0-3545 GCA_036771025.1 Solirubrobacteraceae bacterium | reverse complement strand
ACGGGATCACCTCCTCCTCGGTGAACCCGCGCATCGCCACGGCGTTGATCTTGATGGGGTGGGCCTCTGGGAAGCTGGCCAGCAGCTCCAGCCCCCGCAGGACCTGGGGAAGTGCGTCGCGGCGGGTGAGGGCATAGAAGCGGTCACGCTGGAGCGAGTCGAGCGACACGTTGAAGCGATCGATCCCGGCCTGGACCAAGGCCGGCGCGTCTCGCTCCAGCAGGAAACCATTGGTGGTCAGCGACAAGTCCCGCACGTCCGGCAGGGCGGCCAACATGGCCGCCAGGCGCGGGAATCCGCGACGGACAAGCGGCTCGCCGCCGGTGAGGCGGACGTCCCGCACGCCCATCGATGACAGGACGCAGACGAGCCTTGTGATCTCCTCGAACGACAGCACATCCGCCCGCTCCAGCCAGGGCAGCCCCTCCGCGGGCATGCAGTACTGGCAGCGGAAGTTGCAGCGATCGGTGACCGATACACGGAGGTCGCCGATCACCCGGCCGTGGCCGTCTCGAAGCGGCTCTGGCGCCATGACCACAGGGTAGCCTTCCGCACATGCGGGCCTTCGGAGTCGTGCTGGCGGCGACGCTGGCCCTGGGGCTCGCGGGATGCGGCTCCAGCGAGTCAGATCAGGTGCACGCCAAGGTTAAGCAGTTCGTGCACGCGGTCTCCGCTCACGATGCCAAGACCGTCTGCGATCAGGTCCTGGCACCGTCGCTTCTGGCGCGTTTTACCCAGGAAGGTCTCACCTGCCAGCGCGGAATACAGATCTTCCTGGCCTCGGTCCGCGATCCGACCCTCAGCGTCGGCCGGGTCGATCTCAACGGGAACAAGGCCTCGGCGCTGGTCTTGACGGGCGCCCGCTGCCAGAAGCTCACCCTGGCTCAGCTCTTCCTGGTCAAGACCCCCTCCGGCTGGCGGATCGCTTCGGAGAGCCGCGGGCCTTCCCGGCGGCGGAGTTGCTGAGGACCTAGATCTCGCCGACCAGCAAGCCGTAGGCGACCATGTCGTAGCGGTCTCGGTCGTGGGCAAAATACGAGCGCAGCAACGCCTCGCGCCTGAATCCCGCCCGCTCCGCCACGCGCTGCGAGGCCGCGTTACCGGTGGCGGCCAGCAGCTCGATCCGCTCCAGGCCCAGCGTCGCAAACGCCCAGCGAGAGATGAGCCGCACGGCCCGCACTCCGTGCCCCGCGCCCCGTGCCTGGCGAGAGAGCAGATAGCCAACCTCGGCGCGGGCGTGCTCCCATGCGAACCGCATCAGCGAGATCGACCCCAGCAGCCGTCGATCGTCGCCGGCCTCCACGACCGCGTACGGCGCCGACGCGCCGGCGTGCAGCGAATCGTGACGCTGCTGCAGATAGAGGCGAGCATCTGCCTGGCCGTACGGCGATGGAATCCGCGTCCAGCGAGATATTTCGGGGTCCTGACAGACCTCGACCAGGGCCCCGATGTCCGAATCGCGCCACGGCCGAAGCGCGGTGGGACCGTCGATGAGCGGTTCAGCGCCTAGGACGATCCCCGCCATCAGCCGCGCTCGGCAGCGCGCCCTACGAGCGCTGCCTCGAGCGCCGGCACGTCCAATCCCGGATCCTGCTCGGACAGCCACCTCTCGGCTGCCCTCCTGCCGCCGAGCGCTCGAGGGCCCCGCTCACCGTGCTCCGCGGCGAAGTCCGCCAGGGCGTGCATGCGCCGAGCGCGCAGGCGGCGGGCGGGAAGATCGAGCTTCTGGCGGTGGCTGTCGAGCGCTTCGATCAGCTTGTCAAGCCCGCTCGGAGGGGATATGGATGACACGGCGACGACCGCCGTGTCCTGCGCGCCCAGGGCCCTGAGAGCGGACTGGAGGTCGCTGAGGGCCCGGGTCGCCACCCGCCCGAGATCGGCCTTCGTCACCACCAGGACGTCGGGTATCTCCATGATCCCCGCCTTCAGGAACTGGAGCACATCGCCAGAGCCCGGCTGCACGACGACGGCGACGGTGTCGGCCACATCGGCCACCTCGGTCTCCGACTGCCCCACGCCGACGGTCTCGATCACCACCACGTCGAACGCGGTGGCCAGCGCGCTGGCCGCTGCCCGGGTGGCCGGGGCCAGGCCGCCCAGACGATTCCCGGCAGCCATCGAGCGCACGAACACGGACCGGTCGCCGGGGTCGACGTCGATCCGCGCCCGGTCGCCGAGCAGCGCTCCGCCCGAGCGGCGCGAGCTGGGATCGACCGCCAGCACCGCTACGGACCGCCCGCGGCTTCGCCAACCCTCCACCAAATGGGACAGCAGCGAGGACTTGCCGACGCCCGGCGGGCCAGTTATTCCCACCACATGGCCCGGGGCCTCGCCCCCGATCGACGCCGGGGAGACCGCTTGAAGCAACGCGGCGGTCTGCAAACGCGCTTCGGGGGAGCGGCTCTCGAGCATGTTGAGTACCGAGGCCGCCGCGCTCATATCCCGGCCGCGCAGCTTCTCGCCGAGTGCGCGGCCGTCGTCGGTGGCTTTAGTCAAGCGGGGGCGGCGGCGTCGATCCCGTGTCGTGCCGCCACCAGCTCGATGATGTCGCGCATCATCCGGTTGAGATCCCAGTCCTTCGGCGTGTACACCGCCGCTATGCCGGCCTCCCGCAACCAGGCGGCGTCCGCCTCCGGGATGATGCCTCCCACCACCACCGGGACGTCTTCGATCGCGGCATCGTGAAGGGCCTTGAGGACCGCCGGAATGAGCTCGCGGTGCGATCCGGACAGGATCGACAGCCCGATGACGTGAACGCCCTCCTGAGCGGCGGAGGTCGCGATCTGGGAGGGCGTCAGGCGGATCCCCTCGTACACGACGTCCATGCCCGCGTCCCGGGCCCGGACCGCGATCTGCTCGGCCCCGTTGGAGTGCCCGTCGAGCCCCGGCTTGCCGACCAGGAATTTCAGCCTTCGTCCGAGCGCCTCCGATACGCGCTCGACCTCTTCGCGCAGCTCCGCCACGTCCTCGCTCGGAAGGGCCGCCGCCTCCCCGACGCCCGTGGGCGCCCGATATTCACCAAACACCTGGCGCAGAGTCTGCGCCCACTCGCCGGTGGTCGCTCCGGCCCGCGCCGCCGCGATCGTCGCCGGCATGATGTTTTCCTCCTCCGAGCGGGCCACCCGCGCCAGCTCCTCGAGCGCCGCATCGACTGCCGCCTGGTCGCGCTCCGAGCGCCAGCGTCGAACGGCCTGGCGCTGTTCGGCCTCGACCTCGGGGTCGACCACCAGAATGCCTCCGTCCGCGTCGGCCGTGAGCGGCGATGGTTCTCCGGAGGTGAAGCGGTTGATTCCCACAACCGTCTGCTCGCCGGCTTCGATCCGCCTGAATCGCTCGCGCTGCGAGGAGACCAGCGCGCCCTTCATGTAATCGACGCCGTCCACGGCGCCCCCAAGCTCGGCGACGTGCCCCATTTCCTCCTTGGCCGCCGAAAGCAGATCCGCGACGAGCGCGTCCATCACCTTCGACCCCTCAAAGATGTCGGGGTACTCGAGCAGGTCGGTCTCGTAAGCCAGGATCTGCTGCAGGCGCAGGGACCACTGCTG
>DAIPIC010000202.1:0-3590 GCA_036771025.1 Solirubrobacteraceae bacterium | reverse complement strand
GGCCAGCACGGTGTTGACCCCGTCCGTGGTGGAGCCGGTGAGAGCGACCTGCTCGGCTGCGCATCCCAGCAGCTGGGCATAGGCCGCTCTCAGGGTGTGCGCCATCCCTAGCACTCCCTCGAAGAACGACTTCCCGCTGCGGCCGTGCCTTGCCTCAAAGTCGAGCCGGCGGCGGGCTGCCTCCACGGCCGCCGCCGGAACCGGGCCTTCTGTACCGGCGTTGAGGTAGGAGACTTGCTCGAAGACGGGGAACTGGGCGCGGAAAGCGCCGTGGTTGGAGGCCGCCACGGTGGGCGATCTTATCCCCGCGCTACCCCGAGGCCTCCCGGCCGGGGGGCGCCACGAGCCGGTCTAGAACCCGCCGGTGCCGTTGGGAGTGCCGTTGCCCGTCGGCCCGTCGTAGCCCTGCCCGGCCTGGCACAGGTAAGCGGGCGCGCAGGTTCCGTCCGAACCGCTGGTGACGTCGAACAGCGCCGAGGAATGGGTGTACGGGTAGCTGCCGTACACGACAGACGAGGCGTTGCCGGCCAGGGCATACACCGAAGCGATCAGCGGCGAGGACAGGCTGGTACCGCCCACCTGTGCCCAGCCGTCGAGACCCTGTGCCAGGCCGAGCTGGATCAGCAAATCGCACAGCGAGCTCGACCCGCAGCTGTTATAGGTGTCATAGACCCCGAGCCCGGTGTTGGGATCCGCGTCGGCCGCCGCGTCGTTGTCGGTTCGGTTCGGGCACCCTCCGTCGCTCTGCCATGCCGGCTTGGGCTCGAATGCCGAGCACCCGCTCCCCGTTCCGGACCATGCGCTCTCGCTCCAACCTCGGGAACCGGACGCTTGTGTGAGCGTCGTGCCACCGACGGCAGTGACGTACGGCGAGGCGGCCGGCCAGCTCGTCCCGTAGCCGGAGTCGCCCGCCGCGGCCGTGATCGCCACGCCGGGATGGTTGAAGTGGGCGTCGGCCGCGAGCTCGGTGGCGTCCTCGGAGGCGCCCCAGCTATTGGAGATCGCGACCACTCCCGGGGTCCGGGCAGCGGTGTCCTCGGCCTTGGTCAGGTCCGCGGTGCCTGCAGACTTGGCCTCGACGAGCAGGATGTGACAGTCCGGACACGCCGCGGAGACGGCATCGAGGTCCAGGCTCTCCTCCTCGGCCCAACCGTAGTCACCGCCGGGCAGCGGGCTGCTGGCCCCGTTCTGATTGACCTGCTTGAAGCAACCGCTGGCCACCGTGCACGGCGTCAGTCCGTACGCCCGCCGGTAGTTGGCGAGATCCGAGGCCGCCCTGGGGTCGTTGTAGGCATCGACGACGGCCACCGTTTTGCCGCCGGAAGCCAGACCCGACAGCTTGTAGGCCGCCTGGATCTGCGCGGGTCCCAGGCCGGTGGGGCCGGCCATGATCTTGGGGCCCAAGCTTCCCCGCTGGTAGCCGATCGCCTGGGAGAAGCAGCGCATCGGGCCGCCCACCAGCACACGAGCGGCGCCGAGCACGCTCCCCACTACCCCGCTGTTGGCGGGGTTGGCGCAGGCCAGCGGCACCTGGAGCCCGAGGAGGGGGCCTCGGGGCGCGAGCCCCAATCCGGGCAGGGCGTCGGCCCGAGACGCCAGCAGCACGAGCGAAACGCAAGCAAGTGCAACCGCAAGCCCGGCCCGTCGCGCGCGGACGAGGATCATCGCCTGCAAAGTCTCAACCTCCCAAGGCCTGGATTGGGACGACAGGGGCAGGCTACCCGATTGGGTCACGGCCATGCGTCGGTTATCGCCAGCCGACCGCGACCGGCCATGCGTCAATTAGAGGCCGCCGAGCTCGACCGGCAATCATGCCCTGCGTGATGATCCGTGAGTGAGGCCGTCGAGCTCCAGGTCGGCGATCACGCCGTCCGTATTTCGCATCCCGAGCGGATCTACTTCTCGGCCCGCGGCGAGACCAAGCTTGACCTGGCGCGCTACTACCTGAGCGTGGGCGATGGGATCGTCCGCGCCCTACGTGAACGGCCCTGCATGTTGCACCGCTTCCCGAGCGGCGTTGACGGTGAGAAGGTCCACCAGAAGCGCCTGCCCAAAGGAGCGCCTCCCTGGGTGGAGACCGTTCGCGTCCACTTTCCGTCCGGACGCCACGCCGACGAGCTGTGCGTGACCAATCTCGCCAGCGTCATCTGGGCCGTGCAGATGTCCACCGTCGAGTTTCATCCCTGGAACTCACGGCGGGCCGATACCGAGCGGCCCGACGAGTGGCGGATCGATCTGGACCCGATGCCCTCCGCCCGCTTTGAGACCGTCCGGCGGGTGGCCGCCGTGGCGCGGGAGGTGCTCGATGAGCTGGGCATCGTCGGCTGGCCCAAGACCTCTGGCGGATCCGGACTGCACGTGTACGTCAGGATTGAACCCCGGTGGAGCTTCGGCGACGTTCGCCGGGCAGCGCTGGCGTTCGCCCGGGAGGTCGAGCGCCGCGCTCCGGGCGACGCCACCACGACGTGGTGGCGCAAGGACCGGGAGCCGGACAAAGTGTTTGTGGACTACAACCAGAACGCCCGCGACCACACGATCGCGAGCGCGTATTCGGTCCGAGGTGTCGAGGAGGCGGCCGTGTCGACGCCGCTGCGCTGGGAAGAGATCGAGGACGTGGAGCCCGAGGAGTTCACGATCGCCACGGTCCCCGGACGCTTCGCGAGGCTCGGCGACCTGCACGCCGGGATCGACGAGCGCGAGTTCTCACTCGAGCGGTTGCTCGAGTGGGCCGACAGGGAGCGGCTGGATGACGAGCGGTAGCTCAGACGGTCAGCGCGGGCTCCAGCTCGCCCGCGATCCGATCCACGGCCTTGCGCAGGGCACCGGCGGCCAGCAACGCGTCCGTGGCCTGAGCCAGTATGCGGCCCATGAGGCCCTGGCCCGTGACCGTGATCGAAGCGTGGACCTCGCTGCCCTCGGCGGCGGCCACGGCCAGATACTCGACATCCAGCCGAATCGGTCCCACCGCCGTCAGCACGAGGCGACCATCGTCTGCCTCTGACACATCGACCTCGAATTCCACCGAGCGCCCCGCGAGGCTGCCCCCCACGCGCACCCGGTCGCCTGCCTGAAGCCGGCGGCCGTCGAAGTCCACGACGTCGAACTCGATGGGCGCCCAGCGGGCGATCGAGCTCGGCTCGGTCAGCATGGCCAGAACCTCGTCAGGCAGTCCCGCCACCCGGGTCTGTGCCGTCCATGTAGCCACATCGGCACTATCGCCGCTTGTCGGGACGGCTCCTTGTGACATTTGACCTGCGCCGGTCGCTTAGTCCAGCTCTACCAGCTCGAACTCCACGCGCCCGGCGCTGGCCCGAGCGATGCCCATCGTGTGCTGAGGGGCGCGACGCCTGTCGGTCGGGCTGCCAGGGTTGAAGATCTGAAACCCATCGCTGCCTCGTTCAAGCCACGGGATGTGCGAATGGCCGAAGATGACGGCGTCCGCGGCGGGAAACCTACGGCGCAATCGATCGAGGCGCCCGAGGCGCGTTCCCCCGTCGTGGATGACCGCAAGCCGGCAGCCGCCGGCCTCGAGCTCCAGCTCTGCGGGCAGGGCAGCAATGACCTGCCCATCATCCACGTTGCCATGTACG
>DAIPIC010000201.1:0-3650 GCA_036771025.1 Solirubrobacteraceae bacterium | reverse complement strand
GCCAGCACGGGGTCAACATCATGGAGTTCGTCAAGGCGTTCAACGCTCAGACGCAAGCCGACGCCGGCACCGTGATTCCGGTGGTGATCACCGTGTACGAGGACCGCTCGTTCACGTTCGTCACCAAGAGCCCGCCCGCGGCCGTGCTGATCAAGCAGGCAATTTCATTGGAGAAGGGGTCGGCAGAGCCCCACCGGGATAAGGTGGGACAGATCACCCAGGGCCAGCTCAAGCAAATAGCGGAGAAGAAGATGAAGGATCTGAACGCCAACGACGTCGACGCCGCCGCCAAGATCATCGCCGGCACCGCGCGTTCGATGGGCGTGGAGGTGGTCTGATGGCCGGCCACGGAAAGGCCTACCTCGACGCCCGCCAGCGGCTGGACCGGGAGCGCGAGTATCCGCCCGCCGAGGCGATCGCGCTCGTCAAGCAGCTGAAGCACGCGAAATTCGACGAGTCCGTCGAGGTACACGTCCGCACGGGCCTGAACGTCCGCCACGCGGACGAGCAGCTTCGCGGAACGATCGCGCTGCCCAACGGCTTGGGTAAGGACGTGAAGGTCGCGGTCTTCGCCAAGGGCGACAAGGCGCGCGAGGCAGAGGAGGCGGGCGCGGACTTCGTGGGCGCAGAGGATCTCGCAGAGCGCATCCAGAACGGTTTCGACGACTTTGACGTCACCATCGCCACCCCGGATCTGATGCCGGTGGTCGGCCGCCTGGGTCGCATCCTGGGCCCGGCCGGGAAGATGCCCAACCCGAAGGTGGGCACCGTGACGATGGACGTGGCCAAGGCGGTGGAGGAGTCCAAGGCCGGGAAGGTCGAGTACCGCACCGACCGCAACGCGATCGTGCACCTGGTGATCGGCAAGACCGATTTCGATGAGCGCGGACTGCTCGAGAACTACGCGGCGGTAATCGAGGAGCTGATCCGCGCTAAGCCGTCCGCGGCGAAGGGCCGATACATCCGCTCGGTCACGTTCGCTTCGACGATGGGCCCAGGCGTCAAGGTCGACCCATCTCGCACCCGCGACATCGTGGAGGAGTCGGTCGCCGCGTAAACTTGTGCACCGCACATCTGCCCAAGATCCCCGGCGGCTCCAGAGCGTAAGTCCTGGGTAGGCGGAGCATCGGTTCTGACTATCGACGCCCGCCTGCGCGCGGGCGTTTATTCGTTCAAGAGGCAATGAACCGAGACCAGAAAGCAGCAGTCGTAGATGAGATCGCCGGCGAGCTCGAGCGCGCCGAGGCCGTGTTCGCCGTCGACTACCGCGGCATCTCGGTCTCGGACGCCGCCGACCTGCGAGCCAAGCTTCGGGAGGCCGACGCCGTCTTCCGGGTCGTCAAGAATTCGTTGACGGAGCGCGCGGCCGACAAGGCGGGCACTTCGGAGCTGAAGGAGCTGCTCGACGGGCCGACCGCGCTGGCGCTCGTCTCCGGCGACCCCGCTCTGGCCGCCAAGGCGCTGAACGACACGGCACGGGCCCTTCAGATACTCGATTTCAAGGGCGGGCTGATGAATGGCAACCCCCTGACGGCCGACGAGATCCGGTCGATCGCGCGGCTGCCGTCACGAGATGTCCTGCACGGGCAGCTCGTGGGCACGATCGCCGCGCCGCTCTCGGGCCTGGTGCGAACCCTCAACGCGCTGCTCGCCGGGGTCGCGGTCCAGCTTCAGCAGATCGCCGATCAGAAGGCGGAGGACTCGCCCTCCCCCGAAGCAACCGCTTCGGAGCCTGATGCGGCAACCGAGTCCGACGAGGAGACGCGAGTTGCTTCGGATGAGGGCGAGGCTCCGCCCGAAGCAGCCGAGGCGGAGCCGCCTGCCGCCGAAGCTGAGGCCGAGACCGAAGCCCAAACCACTGAACCTGAAACACCGTCGGACGATGAGTCCGACGACAAGGAGGAATAAATGACCACCACGCAAGAGTGGATCGACGAGCTCAAGAACATCTCGGTCCTGGAGCTCTCCGAGCGAATCAAGGCGCTCGAGGAAGCGTTCGGCGTGTCGGCGACCGCCGTCGCCGCCGCGGCCCCCACGGCCGGCGCCGCGACTGATGGGGCCGGCGAGGCCGCCGAGGAGCAGAGCACGTTCGACGTCGTCCTCCAAACCTCGGGCGATAAAAAGATCCAGGTGATCAAGGTCGTGCGCGGCGCGACGGGTCTCGGCCTCAAGGAGGCCAAGGCGCTAGTCGACGAGGCGCCAAAGCCCGTCAAGGAGGGCATCGACCGCGAAGAGGCCGACAAGCTCAAGGCCGACCTGGAAGAGGCCGGGGCCACCGTCGAGCTGAAGTAGGCGTCGGGCGGCGAGCTACGCCGCCCGCCACCACACCGCTCGCTCCACCGAGAGCCGAAGAAGAGGCCCCGGAGGCGGGTCCGTCTCGTACTGCCGATACCGGACGGTCAGGGCATCCATCGCGGCTTTATGGCCCGATGGCTCGAGGATCGCCATCTCGCCGATCAGCTGGACCCACGCGAGCGATGACCAGTCGTCGTCGTAGTGATCGACGGTCAGCGACGCGCTGGGCCGCTCCCGCAGCCAGCGAAGACGAGCCGGCTCGGCCCCCTCCCGCTTCGGCTTGTTATCGACGATGGTCCAAGCCGCGCCTTCGCAGACGGCGTATGTCACCGGCAGGACCCGGGGTCGGCCCCCTGAATCGACCAGCCCCAGGTGGCCGACTCGTTCGTCCTCCAGCGTCGCGCGGGCCCATGCGGGAAGCTCATCTAGAGTGGCTCCTGCCACGAGCTCAACGGTAGAGACGCGCGAAAGGAGAAGGCGATGGACGTTGGAATTGGGCTTCCAAATGCGGTGCGGGGAGTCGATCGCGCAGGGATCGTCGAGTGGGCTAAGCGAGCCGACCAGGCAGGCTTCTCGAGCCTCGGCACGATCGACCGGATCGTCTACCCGAACTATGAATCGCTGATCTCGCTCGCAGCGGCGGCCGCCGTGACCGATCGGATCCGGCTCGCGACCGACATCCTGATCGCCCCCCTTCGCGCGAACACAGCGCTGCTGGCCAAGCAAGCGGCGACGGTCGATGCCCTGTCGGAAGGTCGCCTGACCCTGGGCGTTGCGGTGGGCGGGCGCGAGGATGACTTCGAGGTCAGCGGCGTCGACTTCCGCGCTCGTGGGCGCGTGTTTGAGCGCCAGCTCGACGAGATGGCTGCCATCTGGAGAGGAGAACGGGACATCGGGCCGGCGCCGGCCGGCGACGGCGGCCCCACGCTGCTGATCGGGGGCTACAGCGATATCGCCTACCGCCGCGCAGCACGCCACGCAGATGGCTGGACGCAGGGCGGCGGGACGCCTGACGCTTTTGCGGAGGGGGTACAGAAGCTCAAAGCGGAGTGGGCGAGCGCCGGCCGCCAGGGCGATCCCAGAGCCGTGGCCCTGTTCTACTTCGCCCTCGGGGACGATGCCGAGCGATTCGCGCGGGAGAACCTAGGTGACTACTACCGGTGGCTCGGCGAGTATGCGGATCAGATCGTCGCCAGCGCGGCGAAGGACGCCGACACCATCAAGCAGTACCTGTCGGCCTTCGAAGCCGCGGGCGCCGACGAGGTGATCTGCTTCCCAGCCTCGCCCGACGTGGGCCAGGTGGAGCTGCTGGCGGAGGCGGCGCTGGGGTAGGCGGGGTGTGGCGCGGGGGGGCT
>DAIPIC010000200.1:0-3683 GCA_036771025.1 Solirubrobacteraceae bacterium | reverse complement strand
GGGCGACGCACGCGGGCCAGCCGCCGACACAGGCGACGCACGCGGGCCAGCCGCCGACACAGGCGACCCAGGCGAGCCAACCGGCGAGCCAGGCAGCGCAGCCCCCGGCCCAGGGTGCGGCGGGGGCCATGGCGCCGCGCGAGGACGAGGCCGCAGCGCAGGAGTCGTCCGGAGGCGAGGGCGAATCCGAGCGCGAGCCGCAGTCGCCGGGCGAGGGCGCCGTCCCCAAACCCGCCCCGTCTGCGCTCGCGACGCCACCTCCGGCCACGGCCGCCGCGGGGGCGGGCCAAACCCAGTCCTCGGGCGAAAGCGCGGCGCCACCGGTAGCTGCGAACGGCGGAGGGGGGCCTGCACGGCCGCGGCCTGCCACGGCGGCGTCTCCACGCCAGCTCCCGCCGCGCCTCCAGGTGCGTGACGGCCCTCGCTCGCCTGGGCCGCTCTCGGGCGGGGTCCGCACGGCTCGTAACCGATGGCTGCCCGCGCTCGTTGGCGTCCTGCTGCTGGCAGGAGTCATCGCCGTCTTGCTTGTGGTCACCTCCGGCGGCGGGAGCTCGCAGCACTCCGCCGCGACCAGAAGCACCAATGCGCCTCCTGCCAAGAGCGGTTTCAATCCTGGATCGGTGACGGTGGCGGTCCTGAACGGGACCGATGTGTCGCAGCTGGCGCACCGCGTACAGCAGAAGCTGACCCGCGGCGGCTACAAGGCAGGCACCGTCGCCACCGCTGCCGACCAGACGCATAAGACGACCGTTGTGGGGTTCCTGCCCGGCTTCCAGGGCAATGCCGCGCACGTGGCATCGTCGTTGGGGCTTCCTTCGAGCGCCGTCCAGCCGGTCGATCAGAGCGCGCGCGCGATCGCCTGCCCGCCGCCGTCCGCCTGTGGCGCGAGCGTGGTCGTGATCGTAGGATCCGATCTGGCGAGCACCAAGTAGAGCCGCAGTCGATCTCTAGGGACGAGCCGGGGGCTAACGCCCGTGCACGTGTCTGGCGGCGGCGGACGCGGGTTTTGAGACAGACTCTGTGATCGTGGACCTGCTCGACCTCCCGCAAAGGAGCGCCAAGCCGCGACAGCATGGCGTGACGCACGTGATCGACCGTGGGCTGTCGATCGCCGAGGTGGACGGACTCATGGAGGTCGCCGGTGACTCGGTGGACATCGTCAAGCTGGGCTGGGGGACCGCGCTGCGAACCGGGAACCTGGAGCAGAAGCTGGCGCGCTATCGCCAGCACGCCATTCCGGTGGTGCTGGGCGGGACCCTCACGGAAATCGCCATCGCCCAGGAGCGCCTCGAGAGGCTGATTGCCTGGATCCACGAGCTGGGTCTCGAGCACTTCGAGATCTCAGACGGGACGATCGCGCTCGAGCATGGGCGGAAGGTGGAGCTCATAGAGCGGCTGTCAAACGAATTTGTGGTCCTCTCGGAGGTCGGCTCCAAGGACGACACCGGCGCGATCACACCGCCGTACCGCTGGGTCGAGCAGATGCGGGCCGAGCTCCGGGCGGGAGCCTGGAAGGTCATCGCTGAGGGGCGGGAAGCCGGTACGGCCGGCATCTTCCGGCCCACGGGCGAGGTCCGCGAAGGCCTGATCGGCGAAGTGGTTCATGACATCGACCCCGGGCAGATCATGTTCGACGCCCCGCGCAAGCACCAGCAGGTGTGGTTCGTGCGCCGCTTTGGCCCGGAAGTCAACCTCTCGAACATCGCGCCGGATGACGTGCTCGCGCTCGAGACGCTGCGCCTGGGCCTGCGCTCAGACACGCTTGGAATCCGGGACCGTGGCTCGGGTGGATGAGAGCCCGGCTCTCTTCCTAGCGCGCCACGGCGAGACGGACGACAACCGCGAGCCGATCAGGGTGCAGGGCTTCACCGACACGCCGCTCAACGACACCGGCCGCCGCCAGGCGGCCGAGCTCGCGGAACGCGTGGCTCCGATGGGACTCCAGTCCCTGTGGTCATCGGACCTGAGCAGGGCCCGAGAGACCGCCGAGATCGTCGGCAGCCGGACCGGCCTCGCGGTCCGGCTGGACTCGAGGTTGCGTGAGGCCAACCGGGGCCACTGGGAGGGCCGGCGGTTCGTCGACATCGAGCGCGAGGAGCCCGAACGGTACGCAGCCTGGCGAGGATCGCCGGCCACGTTTCGTTTCCCGGGCGGGGAGTCCCTCCGAGATCAGCTCGAGCGGGTCACGGCTTCACTGGCCGACGTCCGCCGATCACGAGAGACCCCCGCGCTGGTCGTCTGCCACGGAGGTTCGATCCGGGTCGCGCTATGCGCGCAAAACCCGCTGGGACTCGAGGTCTTCCACCGATTCGAGGTTCCCAACGTCGCGCTGGTGCCGCTATGAGCAAGCTCCCTCTGGCGGCGTTCGCTGCGCTCGTCGTCGCGACCGTGGGCGCCTTCTTCATCACCCAGCATTTGAAGGTGACCACACCTCTGATCTCGGCGGTGTCCCCCCCTACCGCCCCGGTGATCTTCCCCGATGGCGGCGGCCCCGCCTGCCCAGACTCCACCAGCATTTCGTTCTACCTCCTTCACCGGGCCGACAACGTGAACGTGTATGTCGTCAACGCCCGGGACAAGGTGGTTCGCACTCTTGCCACGAACGTGCCGATGGGGCGAAAGCAGCGCGTCGTGTTCACCTGGAGGGGACGCGCCGCAGATGGCCCGGCCGGGCCCGGCAAATACAACTTCCGGGTGGTGCTGGTCCGTCAGCGGCGAACCATCGATCCCGTCATCGTGGGCGCAACGGATACTGCTGCCGCCGTGACCGTCAAGCCGGTCTGCTCCGCGGCCTGACGTACCGTTTCTGGCGTGAGCGGCTACCTCAAGCGCCTGGTCAGCTCACTGGGCGCATACCAGCTGGCCGACGTGGTGTCGAAGTTCATGGCGGTGCTGCTGCTGCCGGTCTACACCCGGTACATCAGCACCTCGGGCTACGGCGTCGTGGAGCTACTGGCCAACGGCATCATCTTCATCAGCATCGTCGTCCGCTTCGGAATCATCGAAGCGTTCCTGCGCTACCACTTCTCAGACGCCGACCAGGAGCGCAGGGACGCGCTCGCCCGCCGGGCGATCGTCTTCCTCCTGATCACGACGACATTCGTCTCGGCGATTCTGGCCGGCCTCGCGCGGCCACTGTCCAAGCTCGTGCTCGGTCATCACGACTCGCTGACGTTCCTGGTGGCCGTACTCGGGCTGTGGACGTTCACCAACCTCGAGCTGGCCTACGGCCTGCTGCGGGTGGATGAGCGACTGAGGGCGTACGCCACCGCGTCGCTGTCTAACGTCGCGCTGACAATCGCCGCTTCGCTGGTCCTGGTCGTCGGGCTCGGGGACGGAGCGCGAGGGCTCTTGCTCGGCAACTACGGTGCCTCGACGGTCGTGCTGTTTGCGCTCTGGTGGACCATGCGGGGACGGCTCCGAGCCGGCCACGGACGCGCCGAGCCGCTGGGGCTGCTGATGCGGTTCGGATTGCCGACGGTACCGGCCGAGGCCTCGGTCTACGCGCTCAGCATCATCGACCGCTACTACATCTACCACTCCCGCAGTCCGGCTCTGGCCGGCCTGTATTCGATCGCGGTCAAGCTGGCGGGAGCGGTGGCGTTCATCGTGCGCGCGTTCCAGTACGCATGGCCGCCGCTCGCGTACTCGGTGCGCGACGACCGCGAGGCGGCGCGTCTGTA
>DAIPIC010000199.1:0-3743 GCA_036771025.1 Solirubrobacteraceae bacterium | reverse complement strand
ACCATCACCGGCCGACGACGAGGCTGGGGCGCTGGCTGCGTGAGCTGCACATGCGCCATCACTTCCAGGACCACGAGCGCGGGTTCGGGATCGCAGCTCCTTTCTGGGACTACGTGTTCCGGACCGCGACCAAGCCGCGCTAGAGCACCAGCGGCGCGCGGCCGGCTCCGGGGATGCGCGAGACCGCGGAGGATCTGCGCGCGTTGCAGGCGCTGCTGGATCAGAGCTACGGGGCCGCGGGCTCACACCTGCTAGGCATTCACCGACCCGAGCGGCGACTGAGCGCTGACCAGGTGGCAGAGCGGCTGAACGGCGTGTGCCTGCTGGCGCTGGCCACCTCGACCGCCGACGGGCGGCCGATCGTCGGCCCCGTCGATGGGATCTTCTTCCGCGGCTCGTTCTACTTCGGCTCGGCGCCCAACTCCGTGCGCATCCGCCACATTCGCTCGCGGCCGCAGGTCAGCGCCACGCACATCCCATCAGAGGCGCTGGCCGTGACCGTTCACGGCCGGGCCGAGCTGCTCGATGTCTCGTCACCGGAGCACGCGTTCTTCAGACAGACGCTGCTCGATATCTACACGCCGCGCTACGGCCCGCGGTGGGAGCAGTTCCTGGACTCGGGGCCGGTCTACGCCCGAATCGCTGCTCGGCGGATGTTCGCCTTCTATGCGCCCGAGCTGGGTTAGGGCACGCGCCCTCAGCGGCTCGTCGGACGATCTAGCCCTCGCCGCCCGCGCCCCACTTGGCGCGCAACCTCTGAAGCTTGAGCAGGTTGCGCCCGATCAGGTTCCGGACCACCAAGATCGGGCGCTCGATCAGGAGGTAGAGCCACATGCCCAGCGGTCCTGGGGCGGAGGCGGGGTCCGGGAGCTGGACAGGCACCGGCGCGCCGTCGCTCCCCAGGGCATCCGCGGCTCGGCGGGCGATCGTCAGCTGTCCGACCGCGGTCGGGTGGCGGTCGGGAAGGATCAACCGCCAGCCCACGAGGTCGTCGATCCTGACCAGCGGAGCGCGCGCCTCCTCGGCTAGATCGGCGAGCAGTTCGTTCACCGCCCTGCAGCGCGAGCGGAACTTTCGCTCCCCGCTGTCGGTGGCGAGCGAGATGAGCAGAAGCCGCTGGGCCTGGCGATCCATTGCATCGATGACAGTCCGGACGGTGCGCTCAAACTCATTAATGTCGAATGACCGCAGCACCACGTCGTTGGTTCCCACGCCCAGCGTCGCAAGCTCGTAGGGGCCTCGTAGCCGCGGGAGCTGGTGGGTGACGACGTCGACCGCCCGAGCGCCGTTGAACGCGAGATTCGTGAACGGGAGCTCTAGCGCTTCGGCCAGCCACTGGGCCCAGGACTGGGGACGCAGCCTCCCGAGCTTGGGCGACTGATTGGCATACGTCAGGCTGTCGCCGAGCCCGACGAGGCCGCGCGCGCTGCCCCACTCGTGCTCCACCCGCTCTACCTCCATCGGCGCGGAGCGTACTCAGAACTCAGGGGCCCCTTTGCGTGGAGCGGACGCCTTGCGAATGAGCGTGCCGCTGGTCTGTCGGGGCTCCCCCATCGGTTTCGTTCGACAGCGGGGCTATCGCGGCGTCCAAGGGCGCTTACGTTATGAACTGAACTGGCGAGCCCATTGGGGGGATTACCGCTACGAGCCCGACGAGCTCAGAGACCTCGGCGATCGTCTTTTGGCGATTGGCCGCATTAGAAGCACGGCCCTCAGTAGCAGTGCCGCCATCGACACTGACTATGCGGACCTCTTCACGCTCTCCGCCGGGCAAGTGATCCGCGAGCAGCCCTTCCTCAACCGCGCCGACGCCCTCAAAGCCGCCGGGCTGTCGGAGTAGCGCTTGTACAAAAATCGTCGACCAGTTCGGTGGCGCGCACGAGTCTGGCTATATAGTCGCGGCGCTACATGACGCGGGAGACGAGAGGCGGGGCGGCGTTTCGCCGACGAACGAGCGCACTCGCGTTGGGAGCGTTGGTGCTCGCGACGATCATCGTCGGCTGCGGATCATCCGGCGCGCAGAGCAATTCGGCCAGCTCGCAGACCAGCTCGGTCTCCCCGGTCGTGTTCAAAATCTGCCGGGGCACGGCCGGGGCCAACGGCTACTTCAGGCACCTCGAAGCCAGGCTCGTCTCCTGCCAGGCGGCCAGGACCGTCATGAACAGCTACGTCAAGGTATTCCTCGACAACGGATCGCGACCACCTGCCGTCGTGAACGTCCAGGGGTTTTCCTGTGTGCTCAACCATCCCAACGGCGACACGAGGATCGACAACGTCCTCTGCAAGGGGACCGGCGACAATTCTGCGGTGAAGTTCGGCGGGCGCGACAGGCTTCCTCAGCCGAGCGGTTGATGAGTCTCGCGGGCCGGATTCGCGTCGCCGTCCCCGGCAAGGAGCGGGCGTCGAGCGGAGAGGGCGGGATTCGAACCCGCGATGGAGCGTGAACCCCATACTCGCTTAGCAGGCGAGTGCCTTCAGCCACTCGGCCACCTCTCCCTGGGGTCAAGGCCAGTGTAAAGGTTGGTCGGGGCTGGGCTCTGGGGCGCGGGGGCTAGCATCCGCACCGTCCCCGGAGGGGTGGCAGAGCGGTCGAATGCACCAGTCTTGAAAACTGGCGTCCGGTAACCCCGGACCGCGGGTTCGAATCCCGCCCCCTCCGCATCGACCCAAGGACGCTCCGGTATGCCCGGCGAGCCGTCGGGTACGTCTAGCGAACGGTCGGGGTGCTCGCTAGACTGCGGCCGCGGCATGGTCGAAGGGGCGCTCTCGATCACACAGGAACCGGAGGTTGCGGGACCGCCTGCAGTCGAGGTCCCGGACTTCGAGATCGTTCCCCGCGCGGGGCTCGTGTTCGCGGCGATCGCGGCCGCCGCCATCGTCGTCTTGATCGCGATCAACAAGCTCTGGCCGCTGGTGTTCCTGCATGTCAGCTTCGGGGCGGCGTGGACGATCATCGACCTGTTCCTGGGGTTCGTGCTCGGCCCGATTATGGGCGCCATGCCGCCGCCCGCTCGGGTCCAGTTCATCACCAGATTGATGCCGAAGATGCTGGTGATCATGCCCATCGTGGTCTCCGTCACGCTGGCGATCGGCTGGCAGCTGGCGAGTCATATGGGGACGGTGCTGACCACCTATCCCCATCACAGCTGGATCGTCGCCAGCTTCATCGTGGTGGGCGTTATGTCGGTGCTCGCCCTGGGCCTGCTGGAGCCCGCGAACATCGCCGTGTTGATTGAGCTCAAGAAGCCTCGCCCACGCCCGGAGGTGATCGAGCGCCTGATGAAGCGCTTCATGTACTGCGCCGGCGTCCTGGGGGCGATGCAGGTCGCGACGCTCGTGATCATGACCAGGATCGCGTCATTCTGATGAGCGAGCGTCGGCTTCCCCCGTTCACCGAGGTGGCAATGGGCTCGCTCGCCCTGATCGTCGCCGGCGGGATCTACCTGTCATCCCACATTCCCAAGCACGTCCCGCTCACGCCGGCAGTCATCCTCCTGGCCTTGTCCGCGCTGCTGATGGTGGGCAACCTCGCGTCGTTGGCGACAGCTCAGGGGTTCGCCTGGGATCGGTTCTTTCAAGTGGGGAAGTGGTCGCTGCTGGCCTATGCCGTGATCGCCGGGCTGATCGAATACGCGTTCCTTCAGAACCACGTCAGAGGCGGGACGCTGGTCGTCCTCACGCTCTCCCTGGTCGTGTTCGCGATCCACGTCCCGGCACTCGTGGGATTCACCGTCGCGCGCTAC
>DAIPIC010000198.1:0-3767 GCA_036771025.1 Solirubrobacteraceae bacterium | reverse complement strand
ACGTCTACGTGCCCTGCGAGCAGTGCCACGGCAAGCGCTACAACCGCGAGACGCTGGAGGTGCGCTTCAAGGGCAAGACGATCGCGGACGTACTCGAGATGCCGATCGAGGAGGCACTCGAGTTCTTCACCCACATCCCCAAGATCAAGCGGCGGGTGAAAGCGCTGCACGACGTGGGGCTGGGCTACATGCGGCTGGGGCAGCCCGCCACCACACTCTCGGGAGGGGAGGCCCAGCGGGTCAAGCTGGCCGCCGAGCTGTGCAAGGTGGCCACTGGGCGGACGCTCTACATCCTCGACGAGCCCACCACCGGGCTGCACTTCGCGGACATCCAGCGGCTGCTGGAGGTGCTGAGGAGGCTGGTCGACGCCGGCAACTCCGTGATCGTGATCGAGCACAACTTGGATGTCATCAAGGTGGCCGACCGGATCATCGACCTCGGGCCGGAGGGGGGCGAGGAGGGAGGCAGGGTGATCGCCACGGGCACGCCCGAGCAGGTGGCCAGGGTCGCGGACTCCTATACCGGCTCCTACTTGGCGGCGGTGCTTCCCCGCCGGGCCCGGACCGCGGAGGCGGCGGCGGCCTGATCGCGGAGGGGGCGGCGGCCTGATCGCGGAGGCGGCGGCGGCCTGACCGCGGAGGGGGCGGCGGCCTGACCGGGCGTGGGCCGGACGGGCCCGGGGGCGCGATGGTGCGCTCGGGACTGGCGCCAAAATCCCAGGGCGGCCGCTGCGCATCGCTAATCTCCGCAGTACATAGTCGTCTGTCTGCGCTTGTTTAGGAAGAGGTGGGACGTTGGCCTTCCTGATCATCCTGATCGTGGCCACAGCCGTGCTACTCGCTTGGCTTCTGGTTCAGCTTGCTCGGCTCGGGTTGGGCGAGCTCCGGGTGCCGAGGCTGCGTGAGAGCTCGGTGCAGGGCGCCGCGCCGTCCGGCTCTCCCGTCCCCCCCGTTGGGGGCAGCGCCCGTGATCGCGCCCGGGGCGCGCCGGAGGCCGACCGCGGCAGGCGCGAGGGCGATCAGGCGCGCTCCAGACGCCCTCAGCGGCGCCAAGAGCGCGTGCTCTACGACGAGTCGGATGTGGAGCAGGCCGTCCGCGACCGGCTGTACGGCCGGCGCGGTCGCCGCGATTGAGCCCGGACAGAGCCGAGGAGACGCTGGGTTCCCGGGCTGTGCTCTGGGTCCAGAAATGGCGCTTCTACGAGCAGAACTCGCTGCCGTGGAACCGCGCCCGGATCCACTGGGAGCTGATGCGACGCGGAGCGTTCGCGCGCTGGCCGCTGCACGGCAACGTCCTGGAGGCGCTGCGGGAGGGGAGGCTCGAGGTTGGAGAGCACGTGCTGTTCGAGCCCGGGGTATGGCTCACGGCGCCCAGTCCGGGGCGAATCCGCATCGGGCAGGGCACCTTCCTGAACCTCGGGGTGATGATCGCCTCGGCCGGCCTGGTGGAGGTGGGGGAGCACTGCATGTTCGCCAACGGGTGCTTCGTCACCGACGCCGACCACCGCTTCGACGATCCGGAACGCCCCGTCCCCTGGCAGGGATTCACGTCCAAGGGCCCGACCCGGGTGGGCGACAACGTCTGGTGCGGGGCGCACGTCGTGATCACCGGCGGTGTGACCGTAGGCGAGCGGTCCGTGATCGGAGCCAACTCCGTCGTGACCCACGACATTCCGCCCTTCTCGATCGCCGCCGGGGCCCCGGCCAAGGTCCTCAAGACGATCGAATACGGGGGCGCGCCTACGAATTCTTGATGATGATCCCCTCGAGGATGAGCGCGGCGTGCTCGACAGCGTCGATGGCCTCCTCGAGCCGCTCGAACAGGTCCTTCCAGCGAATCACGACCATGGGATCGATGCCGGTGTCGAACAGGGACGCGACCGCCTCGCGCGCGATGCGGTCTCCCTCGTTCTCGAGCCGGTGAACCTCGACCGTGTGGCGGGAGATGTCGCGAAATCCCCGCAGCAGCGGGACGGCCTCGGCGATCTGGCGGGCGGCGTCGCGCAGCACCCGGGCGAGCTGGATGGACTGGTCCATCGGGGCCTCGATCTTGTATAGGCCTAGGTAATCCGCCACCTCCTCAGTGAAGTCCACGATGTCGTCGAGAGCCGAGGTCAGCGCCAGGATGTCCTCGCGGTCGATCGGCGTGACGAAGGTCTGGTTGAGACGGTGGATGATGTCGTGGGTGATGCGGTCGCCCTCCTGCTCGCGCTCCTTGATCTGCTGGGCCAGCGCCTTGCTGTCGGGGTAATTGGAGAGCAGCTCGTCGAGCAGGTCGGCGGCTTGCAGGATGTTCTGGCCAGCCTCCTCGAACAGCTCGAAGTAGACGCGGTCCTGCGGCATCAGCACCTGCGACAAGCGGGGCATGCCTGGATGCTATTGGGCGCAGGCCATCCCGGAGGCCGGCAACCCGGCCGCAGTCACCTGCCAAACACGCAAATTGGGGTCAAACGGAGGACGTGAGCGCTGCGCGGAAGCGGGCCAGCTCCTCCTCGTCGATGGTGTAGGTGTGCTCGGGGGCCGGGAAGGCTCCGCGTCGGACATCTTCCGCGTATTCGGCCACTCCGGCGACCATCTGGGCCTTGGTCTCGGCGTAGCGCTTGACAAAACGAGCCACGTGGCCGTCGTAGATACCGAGCAGGTCATGGAACACGAGCACCTGGCCATCGGTGGCCGGCCCGGCGCCGATCCCGATTACAGGCACGTCGAGACGCTCCATGAGCTCCTGCGCGACGGCGGCTGGGATGGCCTCGAACACGATCGAGAAGCAGCCGGCCTGCTGGAGTGCGAGCGCATCGTGCGCCACCTGGAGCGCACGCTGCGCGGTCCGCCCCTGGGCCCGATGGCCGCCCAGGGCGGTCGCGGTCTGGGGAGTCAGCCCGACGTGGCCCATGACGGGGATCCCGGACTCCGCGATCGCCCTGGCGCGCTGAACGCTGGTGCCGCCCCGCTCGAGCTTCACGGCGTCGCACCCCGCCTCCTTCACGAATCGCTGAGCGGTCCGGATCGCCTGCTCGTCGGAGGCCTCGTATGAGCCGAACGGCAGGTCGCCGACGAGTAGCGGCGTCTTCAGACCACGGCGCACGGCAGCGGCGAGCATCAGCATCTCGTCGGTGGAGACAGGGACAGTCGATGGATAGCCGAGCACCGTCATTGCGCCGGAGTCGCCGACCAGGACGACGTCGACACCAGCCGCCTCGGCCACCTGCGCCGAGGGGTAGTCGTAGGCCGTGATCATCACGATCGGCTCGCCGAGGTGCTTCTTCTCGGCCAGCCGGGGAAGCGTCATCGGGACCGGACGGCTGAGATCCTCCGGTACCGGGGTGTGTGGAATGTGGGACATCGAGGGCTCCTCTATGCGGCCGCTACCGGCGACGCGAGCAAGGTGGATACGTTCTCATCGACCGCCACCACCTGGTTGCGCCCGTCTACGTGGACGACCCGCGGGCGGTAGTGCTCGAGCTCTTCCTGGTCATAGGCGGCGTAGGAGATGACGATGATCGTGTCCCCACGCTGGACAAGCCGAGCGGCGGCGCCGTTTAGCTTCATGTCTCCGGAGCCGGCATCGCCCGGGATTGTGTAGGTCTCGAACCGAGCGCCGTTCTCGATGTCGACCACGGCCACCTGCTCATATTCCTTAATGTCCGCCATCTCGAGCAGCTCGGGATCGATCGTGATCGACCCGACGTAGTGAAGGTCGCAGTCGGTCACCGTCGCCCGGTGGATCTTCGATTTCAGCATCGTGCGCTGCAATGCAGTACCTCCTG
>DAIPIC010000197.1:0-3913 GCA_036771025.1 Solirubrobacteraceae bacterium | reverse complement strand
TCCCCAGACCGGGGACCGTGGAGCTATGTCATATGCGGGCCTGGTTCTCGATCGATAGCGCTCCCGCGGCACAGAAGAACTTCTTGATCAGGTAGTTCTCCTCCGAGTCGAGCGTCGCGCCGCCCAGGAAATGAATGCCGAGCGTGCGCTTCAGCGGCTTTCCCTCCTCGTTCTCCTGCTCCCACGTCTCAGACCGCGTCCGGATCAGCCGCTCGGCAATCATGTCCGCAGCCTGCTCGAGGCTGATCCGCTCCCAGTCACCGGCGCCCGGACGGCGGTAGAGGACCTCGCTCACCCGCCCCGGCTGGTTGACCAGAGCCTCCGATGCGGCCCCCTTGGGGCACAACCTTCCACGGGAGATCGGCGAGTCCGGATCGCCCTCGATCTGTATGACCCTCTCGTCCTTGACGTACACCTTCTGGCCGCAGCCCACGGCGCAGTAGGGACATACCGACTGCACCACGCGGTCGGCCGTCGTGGTGCGCGGCTTCAGCGTCGCCGAACGCCGGGACTGCGCGGCCCGACCGAGTCCCAGCCCATCAGCGGTTAGCTGACGAAGGAGTGGCGGTCTCAGACGGCGATTATTTGGCATCCGGGCGGGCTCCATCCTACCCCCGCGTTCTTTGCCGCTAACTGCTTCCCCGGGAGCCGCCCGATCGTCTACCGTGTTGTTGGTTGGAACGCTGACAATCGCGGACTAGGAGCAAGAGGGCATGCCCACATATCAAGAGCTCGGCTACGGCGGCGGCGCCGCAATCACGCGCGACCGCACCCGGGCGGTCTTCGGTCAGGTAATGGGCCTCGTGGCCCTGACGGTCGGCTGTACGGCGCTCGGCGCCTATATCACGCGCAACACGAGCGGCCGCGTCTGGATCGCCTTCTTCATCGGCGCGTTCGTGTGCATCTTTGCCCTCAACGCCGCCTCGGCCCGCGGCCGCGAGCAGCTGGCGATCGGGTTCCTGTTCGGCATGGGGTTGCTGCTGGGCATGGCCGTCGGGCCGGTCCTGGCTCAGTATGCGAAGTCCGATCCCGGCGTCCTCTACCAGGCAGCGGGCGCCACGGGTGCGTTCGTGCTCGGGCTGGGCGCGGTGGGCTACGCCACGCGGCGCGATCTGTCGTACTGGGCCCGAGCCCTCTTCTGGGCACTGCTTGCCCTGATCCTGTTCGGGCTGATCGGGATCTTTGTCGCCATCCCACACGGCAATGTGATCTACGCCGTGCTCGGCCTGGTCGTGTTCGGGGCATTCACGATCTTCGACTTCAACCGCCTGCGCCGCGCCAACCAGGCCAGCGCAGTCCCGATTGCGGCGAGCATCTTCCTCGACATCTTCAACGTCTTCTTGTTCATGCTGCGGCTGCTGGGCGGCGGAGGAGGCCGCAGCTAGCGTTCAGCGATCCGTGAGGGCAGGCGGCTTCGGCTAACCGTCGGCCGCCTGAGGGCGACGCGCGCTAACCCTCGCCAGCTCCGGGCGGCACGATCTTCCCCTTGGGGGGCTCTGCTCCCCCTGGGTGCCCACGGCCCCGACGGAGCCTACGGCGAACCTCGAACCAGACCCCGACCAGCACCAGCGCCACTATCCCGACGGTGACCACCCAGCCGATGTCTGACGCCAGGTCCTCGATCGGTGGGCCGGCGAAGTAGGCGCCCAGACCGATTCCCGCCGCCCAGGCGGCGGCCCCGGCAAGATTCAGCGGCAGATATACGGCGGGACGGACGCGGTGGATCCCGGCGACCCAACTCGGCGCCACGATGACTGCGACCGCCACGTATCGCTCGAAGACCTCGTCGCCTCGCTCGAGGGCCCGCAGCCGGAGGCTATGAAGCGGGCCGGGGGCGCTCAGCAGCCTCCGGCCGGCTTTCATCCCTATGAGCCACCCGGCGACGCCCCCGCCCGCGGCGGCCAGGAACGCAACCAGGATCACCGAGAAGATGTCCAGCTTGTGGTGAGCGGCCAGGAGCCCGGCCGCGATCAACACAGGCTCCCCCGGCCCTGGCAAGCCGATCCAGCTCGCGGCGGAGGCCAGGGCCAGTCCCGCGTAGTCGAACGGCGGCCCGTGGAAGCGGTGGTGGACGCCCGAGTGCACGAGGGCATGGGCGGAAAGGTGATGGGCGTGAACGACCGCCGGCGCGAGGAGGAGAGCCGTTGGGTGTATTGCCGCTATGCGCACGCTCGGTCCCTCACTCCGTCGATCGTGGCATACGTCCGGGCCGAAGCCTCCGATTGGCGTCTCGAGCCAGCCAGTCTGGGGTCGGCTGCCAGAGCGCTGACCCGATGGAGCAACTCTGGGCCAGATCCTTGTCCCGATGGCCAATGCCACCGAACCCGCCGGCGGCGAGGATTCCGGGCGGCGGATGAGCTCGGGCATCATCATCTCCTACGACGGAACCCCGAACGACGACGACGCGCTGGCGCTCGGTCGTCTGCTCGGCGCGACCGGCGCCCGCCTGGGGCTGGCCTACGTCCGTCACTCCCGCGAGTACGACCCCGGCCGCGAGCAACTCGCCGAGCACGACGCCGCACGCCGGCTCGAGCAGGGCGCCGCGTGGCTGGGGCAGCCGGACATTGCTCGTCACGTGGTCTTCAGCGCCTCCACCGGCGAGGGGCTGTCCCAGCTTGCGATGGCCGAAGAAGCCTCGCTGGTGGTGTTCGGCTCGGACTACCGCACTCCGCCGGGGCGCGTCGAGCCCGGGGCCTCGGCGCAGCACCTGCTCGAGGGAGGCCCGGTGGCGGTGGCGGTGGCACCGGCTGGCCTCAGGGCCCAGCCGAACGGCACGATCTCCTCGGTCGCGCTGTTTGCCGACGAGACGGACGGCGCAGCCGGAGACACTTTGGATGCCCTGGCGTCCAGGCTGGGTGCGGAGAAGGTGGCGCCCGGCGTGGGAGGGATCGATCTGCTCGTGGTGGGGTCGCAGCTGAGCGCGCCTCCGGGCCGGATCGCGCTAAGCGGCGCGGCCCGGTCGTTCCTGAGCTCAGTCCGTACCGCCGTCGTCGTCGTCCCGCGCGGGCAGCCGGTAGATCTCTGATCCGCGCGGGAGCGGCCATAAACTCAGACCGTGCTGATCCTGCCGCCCGGCCACGCCAAGGCGATTGGCGCCCGGCGTCGCTTCTCGACCAAAGAGAAGTGGATGGTGGGCGGGGTATTGGCCGCGGTGGCGGCGATCGTGGTGGCTGTGGTGATCGCCCTGGCGGCCGGCGGCCGAACCTCTTCCGGAGGCTGCATCTACGCCACGGTGCCAGCGGCGACGGGCGCTCAGGAGATCTCCCAATGCGGCGCGGCGGCCGTGTCGACGTGCATGTCGGTCAGAGCCCCTGGCGCGTACACGCAGCAGGCCGCGCGGGTAATCACTAACCAATGTCGCAAAGCCGGACTGCCCGTCGGGCCCTGAGCCGTTCGTCCGGTCTCTCGCGCGCGTCCGGTCTCTCCCGCGCCTCCGGTCTCTCCCGCGCCTCCGGTCTCAGCCGCGCATCCGGTCTCAGCCGCGCATCCGGTCTCTCCCGCGCGTCCGGGCTCTCCCGCGCCTCCGGTCTGTCCCGGGCGTCCGGGCTCTCCCGCGCCTCCGGTCTAAGCCGCGCATCCGGGCTCAGCCGGGTGCATACCTCGTTTTTCCGCTGGATGCGGGATCGGTTTATCCCAATGTCGAGACGGTAGCCGCGCTCCCTAGACGCACGGCCATGGTGCCAGGCGCACCCAGGGCTCACACTCGCCGCATCATTGGGCCGCAATAGGCCGCCCATCGCTCGGGCGATGGATGAGTCAAATCAACGGACAAGGAGATCCATGCCAGTAGAAGCACCAACGTGGCTGAATCCGGGAGACACGTCCTGGCAGATCACGGCCGCGACTCTCGTCGGTCTTATGAGTGTGCCTGGCCTCGCAGTCCTGTATGGCGGCGTGATGCAGAAGCGGTGGT
>DAIPIC010000196.1:0-3943 GCA_036771025.1 Solirubrobacteraceae bacterium | reverse complement strand
ACAATCCCGAGTTCTGGCCGCTTGCTCGCGATGAGGTCAAGCACGTCGGTGACCCGGTGGCGGTGGTCATCGGGACCGACCGCTACTCCGTGGTCGACGCCGCGGAGGAGGTGGTAGTCGAGTACGAGCCCAAGCCCGTCGTGACGGACCCGGAGAAGGCGCTGGAGGAGGGCTCGCCCCTTGTCTGGGAGCAGTTCGGGACCAACAAGGTCCACGAGTGGGGAATCTCAGGCGGCGACGTCGACGCGGGGCTATCCGAAGCGGACGTGGTCGTCGAGCACCGGTTGGTCAACCACCGCACGGCTGGCGGCGCAATCGAGCCGCGCGGCGCGTTGGCGGTACCGCGCACCGACAGCTTCACGCTCTACTCCTCGACCCAGATCCCGCACATCGCGCGATATGTCCTGTCGCTACTTACCGGCATTCCCGAGGACAAGCTGCGCGTGGTTGCGCCCGACGTGGGAGGGGGCTTCGGCTCCAAGCTCCAGGTCTATCCCGAGGAGGTGCTGGTCCTCACGCTGGCCAGGCGCCTGGGGCAGCCCGTGAGGTGGATCGAGACCCGGTCGGAGAACATGACTACCAGCCACCACGGGCGAGACCAGATCAACTACGTCACTCTGGGCGCTAAGCGAGACGGCACGCTTACCGGGTGCCGGGCGCGGATCGTGGCCGACCTCGGCGCCTATCAGCTGCTGCTCACCCCGTTCATCCCCGAACTCGGCTTCCCGGTGATGGGTGGTTGCTACAAGATCCCGGCGATCGACCTTCACTTCGAGGGCGTCTTCACGAACAAGTTCGCCACGGACGCCATTCGCGGGGCTGGACGGCCGGAGGCCACCTATTGGATCGAGCTGATGATGGACAAGCTCGCGGACGAGCTCGGTATGGACCGCCTCGAGCTACGGCGCAAGAACTTCATCCGCAAGGACGAGTTCCCGTTCGCGACAGCGCTCGGGATCACGTACGACTCGGGTGACTACAACGGGACGCTCGACAAGCTCCTCGAGCGGTTCGACCTCGAAGCATTCAGGCGTGAGCAGACCGAGCTGCGCGAGCGCGGCATCTACCGAGGGGTGGGCTTCTCGACCTACGTCGAGGTCTGCGGGCTGGCCCCGTCACGGGCGGTCGGCCCCCAGGGAGTCGGTCTCCAAGCCGCGTTCTGGGAGTCCGCGATGGTGCGCGTTCACCCCACGGGCTCGGCGACTGTGTTCACCGGCACCTCGCCCCATGGTCAGGGCCACGACACAGGGTTTGCCCAAATCGTCGCCGATCGCATCGGCGTCGATCCCGAGCGGATCGAGGTCATTCACGGCGATACCAATCAAGGCCCGTGGGGGTGGGGTACCTACGGTTCCCGCTCCCTGTCTGTGGGAGGAGAAGCCGTGGCACGAGCCGCCGAGAAGGTCCAGGACAAGGCGAAGCGGATCTGCGCCGCGCTCCTGGAAGCGGACCCCGAGGACGTCGAACTCGTCGATGGGAAGTACCAGGTACGTGGCTCCCCCGACAAGTTCAAGACGATGGCCGACATTGCCGGAGCGGCCCACATCCCGCCCCAGGAGATGCCGACCGACATCGAGCCCGGGCTGGAGGAGACATCGTTCTACGACCCCGAGAACTTCGTGTTCCCGTTCGGTGCCCACGCATGCGTGGTCGACGTGGACGTCGAGACGGGCAAGGTCAAGGTGGTGCGCTACGTGGCTGTAGACGACTGCGGAAAGCAGGTCAATCCCATGCTCGTGGAGGGGCAGGTCCACGGCGGCGTCGTGCACGCCATCGGACAGGCCCTGTACGAGCAGGTCGTATACGACGGCGACGGTCAGCTGGTGACCGGGACCTTCGTGGACTACGCGATGCCCACTGCGGCTGAGCTGCCCACCTTCGAGCTGGACAGCACGGAGACGCCGTCTCCGGTCAATTCCTTGGGAGTGAAGGGAGTAGGTGAAGCGGGAACGATCGCGTGCACGCCCGCTGTGACATCTGCGGTTCTGGACGCCCTGTCTCCGCTGGGCGTCAAATGGATCGACATGCCATTGACGCCGATGCGGGTGTGGGATGCGATCGAGGACGCGAAAGGAGGTGCGGCGTGATCCCTGCCGAGTTCGACTACGAGGCACCTGAGTCCCTGGACGACGCCGTCGGGATGCTCCAATCGAGCGGCGAGGAGGCAAAGCTGCTAGCCGGAGGGCACTCCCTGCTGCCGCTGATGAAGCTCCGTCTCGCAGCGCCCGCTCTGCTCATCGATCTGCGCCGGGTGCCAGGACTGCACGGCATCCAGCGCGAGGACGGCAGCTGGCGGATCGGGGCGATGGTTCCGCACGCAGAGCTCGAGCACACGCCCGAGCTGGGGCTTGTGTCCCGCGCCGCCGGGACGATCGCCGATCCCCAGGTCCGCAACCGGGGCACCATCGGCGGCTCGCTGGCACATGGCGATCCGGCCTCTGATCTCCCCGGCGTGCTGCTCGCCACCGAGGGCACGGTCACGGTCCAAGGCCAGAACGGGCAGCGCACGGTCGAGGCCTCCGAGCTGTTCCGCGACTACCTCCAGACGGCGCTCGAGCCGGCCGAGGTGCTGACCGAGGTCCGCGTTCCTGCGCTGGATGGCTATGGGTTCTCCTACCAGAAGTTCAACCGGAGAAGCGAGGACTGGGCCATGGTTGCGGTGTCCGCGCTCGTCAAGCAGACGGGCGACATCTGTGAGGACGTGCGGATTGGCATGACCAATATGGGCTCGGTACCCCTGCGGGCGGGGGCGGTGGAGGACGCATTGCGCGGGCAACCGCTGAATGCCGACACCATCAAATCCGCCGCCGAGCAGGCCGCCGAAGGCACGGATCCACCCGCGGACCTCAACGCGACCGCCGACTACAAGCGCCATCTGGCGCGGGTGCTCTGTCGCAGAGCGCTTCAGGAGGCCGCAGGGCTGACGTGAGCCCGGCTTCCATAGGTTCGGTCGAGGCGGCGCGCGCGGCGCTGGCCGGCCAGAGCTACCTGGCCGACCGGGCCCTCGCCCTGGCTGTACACCTTGCGGTGACGCTCGAACAGCCGCTGCTGCTCGAGGGGGAGGCCGGGGTGGGGAAGACCGAGGTCGGCAGGGCGTTGGCCTCCGCCACTGGCTCCCGCCTGATCCGGCTTCAGTGCCACGAGGGGATTGACCTTCACAACGCCCTCTACGACTGGGATTACCCGCGACAGCTGCTGGCTCTGCGGGCCGCGGAGGGCGGCATCGACGAAGGGCGGCTGTTCTCCCGCCGGTTCCTGTTGCGACGGCCGCTGCTCGAGGCGCTCGAGTCGGATCCCGGCCAGCCCGTGGTCCTGTTGATCGACGAAGTGGACCGCGCCGACGACGAGTTCGAGGCCTTCCTGCTCGAGTTCCTGTCCGACTTCGCGGTCACGGTCCCCGAGCTGGGGACGATCAGCGCCGAGCGCCGGCCGGTAGTGGTGCTGACCTCAAACCGGACCCGCGAGCTGCACGACGCGCTCAAGCGGCGCTGTCTGTACCACTGGATCGATTATCCCGATCCCCAGCGCGAGCGGGAGATCGTCCAGGCCCGCATTCCGGGCGTGCCGGAGGCGATCGCCGCCCGGGTAGTCGACGCCATCGGCAGGCTCCGGGATCAGCCGGACCTGTACAAGCTGCCGGGGGTGGGGGAGACGATCGTCTGGGCGCAGGCCCTGCTGGCGCTCGGCTCGGACGGCGATCTGGATGACACCCTGGGAGCGGCGCTCAAGGTTCACGAGGACGTGGTCCGGGTTCGCGAGCGAGGGTTGCTCGAGGGTGTCTGAGCGGTTGATCGAGCGGCTCGGCTCGTTGACCGCGGCGATGCGGACCCAGGGGTCGCGGGTGGGGGTTGGCGAGCTGCTCAGCGCGCACCGCGCGCTGGCCGCGGTCGATTGTTGCTCTCGAGAGGAGGCACGGCTCGCATTGCGGGCGACGCTCTGCTCG
>DAIPIC010000195.1:0-3966 GCA_036771025.1 Solirubrobacteraceae bacterium | reverse complement strand
CGAGCCGGCGATGAAGATCCTGATGCGCAACATCGGGATGACGCTGCACGTGATTCACAAGCTGCGGGCCGAGGGGATCGACAACGTCAAGGTCAACATGGATTGGCAGCACCTACTGATGAACGGCGAGCATCTTCCCGAGTACGCCGCGCTACTGGCGTCCGAGGGGCTGCTCGGCCACCTGCACGCGAACTCGGGCTGGGGCACGTTCGACGATGACAACATGGTCGGAGCCACGGCGTTCATGGAGACGATCGAGCTGGCGCTCGAGCTTCGGCGCTGGGGCTATGGCTCGGGCGGAGAGCGGCTGGGCTTCGATCTCTATCCGTACACCGAGGACCAGGTCGGTGCCGTCAGGCGGTCCGTCCTCCAGTGGCGGTTCATCGACTCCGTCGCGGGGCGGATCGACGACTCCGCGCTGCGCGAGGCCCAGCAGAGCAAGGACGCGGTGCGGGCGCAGGAGATCGTGTACGCCGCACTCGGTGCGTGACTGAGACCCTCGTGGGGATCGACGTCGGGACTACCGGCGTCAAGGGTCTGGCCGTCGATCCTTCGGGCGCGGTCCTAGGGCGCTCCGAGGTCGCTTATCCGCTGTCTACCCCGCGCGCCGGATGGGCCGAGCAAGACCCCTCCGATTGGTGGGAGGCCACCCAACGCGTGCTCGAGGAGCTCCGGGCGAGCGTAGGAAGACCGGCCGGCATCGGGCTGAGCGGGCAGATGCACGGCCTCGTGGTGCTCGACCCGGGCGACGAGGTGCTCCGCCCCGCGATCCTGTGGAACGACCAGCGGACCGGCGCCGAGTGCGCCGAGATCGAGCGCACGGTGGGACTAGAGCGGCTGATCGAGCTGACCGGCAACCGGGCGCTGGCCGGCTTCACCGCGCCGAAGCTGCTCTGGCTCCGTCGCCACGAGCCCGAGGTCTACGGGCGGATCGCCCGGATCCTGCTGCCCAAGGACTATGTCCGCCTACGCCTGACCGCACAGCACGCGACCGACGTCTCCGATGCCTCGGGGACACTGCTGCTCGACGTCGCCCATCGCCGGTGGTCCGACGAGGTGCTGGAAGCCCTCGAGCTCGATCGCTCCTGGCTTCCTCACGCGCTTGAGAGCGCGACGCTCTCGGGGGAGACTGCGGACGGAGTGCCCGTGGCCGCGGGCGCCGGCGACCAGGCGGCGGGGGCCGTGGGCGTGGGCGTCGATCGCCGCGGCCCGCTGTCGGTGGTGCTGGGGACCTCGGGCGTGGTGTTCGCCGCGCTCGATGAGTTCGCGGCCGATCGAGCGGCCCGTGTCCACGCCTTCTGCCATGCGGTTCCGAGCACCTGGCACGCCATGGGTGTGATGCTCTCGGCGGCCGGCTCACTGCGGTGGCTGCGCGAGGTAGTCGGGCCGGCCGAGGATTACGGGAATCTGGTGGCCGAGGCCGATGACTGGCCGGCGGGAGCCGAAGGGCTGATATTCATGCCGTATCTCGCCGGGGAGCGCACCCCGCATGCAGATCCCGATGCTCGCGGTGCGTTTGTCGGCCTGAGCGTGCGCCACGATCGGGGGGCACTGGTCCGGGCCGTGCTCGAGGGGGTGGCGTTCGGGCTGCGGGACTCGCTCGACCTGGTCGCCGAGCTCGGGGGCCGGCCTGAGCTCGGCCGCGCGTCGGGCGGCGGCGCGCGCTCGGAGCCCTGGCTGCGGATCGTCGCCTCGGCGCTCGAGCTGCCGCTCGAGCGGGTGGCGGCAGATGAGGGAGCCGCGTTCGGAGCCGCGCTCTTGGGAGGCGTGGCGGCCGGAACGTGGTCGGATGTCCACGCCGCCGTGCAGGCGACCGTGCGAGCAACCCAGAGAATCGAACCGGTGGCCGAGTGGGTAGCGGTCTACCGCGAGCTGCGGGAGCGCTACCGGGCGCTCTATCCGGCGACGGCTTCGAAGTCGTAGCGGGAGGCCACCTCGCCGATCCTCTCCGGGGTCAGAGGCCCGGACTGCGCGGCTGCGGCCAGGTCTCGCATGTAGTTCTCCCACCCTGAAGGGGTGTTGAAGTTCAGGAACGTGACCGGGGCGTCGCTCCGGTTGCTGAAGGTGTGCACGATGCCGGGCGGGGCGCATACAAACGTGCCCGGCGGGCACTCGTGCATCTGATCGCCGATGCGGACCGTCAGGACGCCGTCGAGCACATAGAACATGTCGGTCAGGCGGTGGTGCCGGTGGGGCGGAGGCCCCGGGAACCCGGGCGGGACGGTGGTCTCCGACAGGAAGAACGACCCACCGGTGTCTTCGCCGGTCGCCTTGATCACGGTTTCGGTCCCCGGCCCGGCCGCGTGGCGCTCCCCTTCTCCAGGACGATGGAGGACACCCTCGGACACGGGCAGAGCATTACATAAGCTCACGCCCGTGACTGCCGTCGCCCGCGGGTTCGCGTCAGACAATGCGGCCGGAATTCATCCCGCCGTTCTCGACGCGATCGTGGCCGCCAACGCGGGCCATGCGTTTGGGTACGGACATGACGAGTGGACACGCCGCGTCGAGCGGCGCTTCCGCGAGCACTTCGGGTCCCAGGCGCGGGCTTATCTGGTGTGGGGGGGCACCGCGGCCAACGTCCTGTCGCTACGCGCCAGCTGCCGGCCGTGGCACGCAGCGATCTGCGCGGCCATCGCGCACATGAACGTGGACGAGGCGGGCGCGCCCGAGGCGATCGCCGGCGTCAAGCTGCTGCCCGTCGTAGCTTCGCACGGCAAGCTGACCGCGGAGCTCGTCGAGCGGGCGATCGTGCGAGTGGGCGACGAGCACGCGGTGCAGCCGCGCGTGGTCTCGATCTCCCAGAGCACGGAGCTAGGCACCGTGTACTCCGTAGAGGAGACCCGGGCGCTGGCGGAGCTCGCGCACGACCGCGGGCTCCTGCTTCATGTGGACGGCGCCCGGCTCTCTAACGCGGCGGCCGCGCTCGGAGTGTCGCTGCGGGCCATAAGCACCGATGCGGGAGTGGATTTGCTGTCGTTCGGCGGCACGAAGAACGGGCTGCTCGGCGCAGAGGCCGTCGTACTGCTCGCAGATCATGTGGGCGACGGCTTTCAATATCTGCGAAAGCAGTCGCTGCAGCTGGCGTCGAAGATGCGGTTTCTGGCCGCGCAGCTCGACGCGCTGCTGAGCGATGACCTGTGGCTCGAGCTGGCGTCCCGAGCAAACGCCATGGCCTCCAGACTGGCGGCCGCGGTCGGAGACCTTCCGGGCGTCACGATCACTCACCCCGTGGAGTCGAACGCGGTCTTCGCCAGGGTGCCGCGGGACGCGATCCGGCCGCTGCTAGATCGGTTCCAGTTCTACGTGTGGGACGAGCACGCCGCCGAGGTGCGCTGGATGTGCTCGTGGGACACCAGCGAGGACGACGTTGACGCCCTCGCCCGGTCTGTGGAGGAACTGGTCGGCGGCTAGTAGTGCGCCGGGTGCCGGACGACGTACCCGGCCGTCGACACCATGTGGTTGCTCCAGCGGCTTCCGGTCTGACCCTGGGCCACCGTGTCGAACCGGCGCCCTTGGATCGTCATGAAGGCATGCCCGGAGTTCGCGTAGATGGACACGTAGCGCCCAGGACCCGGTCGTCCGTAGCTTTCGAGCTGGGTCGAGTCCTCCGGCGAGCGCAGGAGCCCGGCGGCATGCAGGACGTAGGACACCGAGCCCGAGCAGTCGTAGCCGCGGGAGTTGAACGATCCGTGCCCGCCCCCGTATATGTACGGGGTCCTCGCGATCCGGTTTCCGGCCGCGATCATCCGCTGGATCCCGGCCTGTGCGGTGCCGGCGGGCGCCTGTTGGGTCGAGGTCGGGGTGGACCCGGTCGCGGGCGCCGTGACGTCCGTCGGTGCACCGTGAGCTCGTCCCGTCCCCATCGGTACGCCACCCGAATCCTGGATCGCGTTGCTCGGGGATGCCGCGCGCTCGCGCGTCACGGCCGGGCCGGCCACCACCGATGCCGGGGCCTCAGTTGAC
>DAIPIC010000194.1:0-3988 GCA_036771025.1 Solirubrobacteraceae bacterium | reverse complement strand
GATTGGGGTGCATGGAGCGCGAGACCCGGGGGCCGGCAGGCAAGGACGCAGGATCCGACGCGCAGCAGCGCTGCGCGAGGATGCGAGGACGAGGCCTGACGGTCATCCGGGGCCGCGATACATGTGCCGTGATTGCCGGACGGTGCACTAGTCCACTAAGCCCCCATGAACGAGCCCTGGGTGGTCTCCGCAGGTCCCGCCACCGCTCCATCCTGGAGCAGTCTCGCGATCTCCTCAGCCGTGTATCCCGCCTCGCGCAGGACCTGCTCTGTGTGCTCCCCCAGCGCCGGGCCGGGGGCCCGTGACGGGTCGCCCGGGGTGCGGCTCAGCTTGATCGGCACGCCCAGCAGCCTGACTGGATCCTCAGCTCCCGGCTGGGCCAGCGTGGCCACCATCTCGCGGGCCCGCACCAGGTCGGACTCCAGGGCCTCCTCGAGCTCCAGCACCGGCTCGAGGCAGCAGTCGTGCTCGGAGGCGAACGCCCGCCACTCGTCGCGGGTGCGCGAGGAGAAGATCTCCTCGACGGCCCGGTGCGTCTCGGATCCGGGTGGGTCGAACGCACCTGGAAGCAGATCCTCGCGCCCCACGCCGCGGCAGAACGCCGCCCAGAACTTGGGCTCCAGGGCCCCGAGGGTGACGTAGCCGTCGGCGCAGCGATACGGGCGATAGCAGGTGAGCGCCCCGGCCAGCTGCACCTCCCCGCGCCTGGGGGAGCGGCCCGAGGCGAACGTCTCGGCCGCCACCATCGCCAACCAGGACAGGGAGCCGTCGAACATCGAGCAGTCGACGAGCTGCCCCTCGCCCGAGCGTTCGCGCTCACGCAGCGCAATCAGGATCCCGATCAGGCCCATCAGGGCACCGCCCCCGATGTCGGCGATCTGCCCCGCCGCCTGCACGGGCGGCCCCTCCGCGTCGCCCGTCAACGCCAGCAGGCCGTTGAGCGACAGGTAGTTGGTGTCGTGACCGGAGCGATCCCGATTCGGGCCGTCCTGGCCGTAGCCGGTGATCGCGCAGTACACCAGCCCGGGATTCTCGGAACGCAGCCGCTCGTAGCCCACCCCCAAGCGGTCGAGCACGCCGGGGCGAAACGACTCCAGCACCACGTCCGTGTCCCGGGACAGCCTGAGTAGGACCTCCTTCCCTCGGTCCGACTTCAGATCCAGCCGGATGGAGCGCTTGCCGCGATTCAGCGCCAGGAATAGCGCGCTTCGTGCCGTCTGGTCCGGGCCCTCGTAGTACGGGGGCGCCCACCGCACGTAGTCGCCCAGTGCCGTGTCCTCGACCTTGATCACCTCGGCTCCGAAGTCGGACAGGAGCAGCGAGCAGAACCCGCCCGGGAGCAGCCTCGTGAGATCGAGCACACGGAGGCCTTCGAGCGGTAAGCGGCTCATGCGCCGACGGCGGTGCGCAGGCCGAGGAGCTGTCGGGCTTCCAGGACGGTGGCGGGCCGTCGCCCGGAGTCCTCGCACATCTGCCGGGCCTTGGCGATGAGATCACCGTTCGACCGGGCCATCGTTCCGTCGGGGAGATAGAAGTTGTCCTCCAGACCGACCCGGATCGATCCCCCCAGCGTGAGCGCCGCCGCGACCAGCATCCACTGGTCTCGACCGATCCCGATCACCCCCCAGTGGTGGCGGCCTGCGGGCATATTCCGGGCCATCGCCGCCAAATTCAGGGCGCTGGCGGGGACCCCCCCCACCACGCCCATCACGAAGTCGGCGTGAAGCGGTGCCTCCAGCAGGCCCATGTCCACCAACGGCTCCAGCGAGCCGACGTGCCCCAGGTCGAAGCATTCGTGCTCGGGCTTGATCTGGAGGCGGCGCATGGCCTCGAGCAGCTCGATGATCTCCTCGAACGGGTTGGCGAACACGAACTTGAACACGAAGTCCTTTCGCTTTCTCGAATATTTGGCGTAGTTCATGGAGCCCATGTTCAGGGCCGCGACCTCGGGCCGCCCGGCCTCCAGGTATGCGACGCGCTTTTCGACCGGCACTCCGATCGTCCCGGTCGAGAAGTTGATGATGGCCGCGTCCCCGATCTCCGCACGGATGGCGTCCTTGATCGCGACGAAGTCCTCCACCTCGTAGGAGGGCGTGCCGTCTGGCGTGCGGGCATGGATGTGGATGTGGACGCCCCCTTCGTCCACGATCCGTCGCGCCTCGGCCGCGTACTCCTCTGGGGTGTAGGGAATCGCCGGGCACTGGTCTCGGTTGGCGATGGCACCCGAGATCGCGCAGGTGATGACCGCCGGGTCGTCGACGCTCACACCGGCACCACCCCATGGCGTTTCCACGGGCGCTCGACATGCTTGGAAGCGGCCAGCTCAAGCGCCCGGCAGATCGTGGGGCGCGTCTCGCGAGGGTCGATCACGTCATCGATCATGTCGTTGCCGGCGGCGACGTACACGTCGATGATCTTGCGGAAGTTCTCGATCAGCTCCCGGCGCTTGGCATCTGGGTCCTCGGCCGCCTCGACCTGCTTTCGGAAGATGATCTCCACCGCCCCCTCTGCTCCCATGACGCTGATCTCGGCGCTGGGCCAGGCGACGATCAGATCCGGCTCGTACGCTCGCCCGTTCATCACGTAGTACCCCGCTCCGTAAGCCTTGCGGAGCACGACCGTGACCTTGGGAACGGTGGCGTTGGCCGTGGCGTAGAGCATCTTCGCCCCATGGCGGATGATCCCGTCCGCCTCGACCTTGGTGCCGACCATGAATCCCGGTACGTCCATCAGGTAGACCAGCGGGATGCCGTATGCGTTGCAGAGATTTATGAACCGCGCGGCCTTGTCGGCCGAGTCGTTGTCCAGGATCCCTCCGAGCTGCCTGGGCTGGCTGGCGACGATCCCAGCCGGCCTGCCCCCGAACCGTGCCAGGCAGGTGATGATCGTCTTGGCCCACTGGGGCTTCATGTCGAAGTAGGCGCCGTCGTCGACGATCCGCCGGATCACCTCGTACATGTCGTACGGCTTGCGGTTTGAGTCCGGGAGGACGTCCAGCAGCTCCTCGTCCCCGCGGTCGACGGGATCGCTTGTTGTGGTGATCGGCGGCTGCTCCTCGCAGTTGGCCGGGAAGTAGCTCAGGTACTGCTTGATCCGCTCGATGCACTCCGGGTCGTCGGCGACCTCCCGGTCGCCGACCCCGGACTTGCGGGTGGGGACGCGCGATCCGCCCAGCTCCTCCTGGGTGACGTTCTCGCCCACCGCGGCCCGCACCAGGTGCGGCCCCGCGAGCGCCATCGAGCCGCGTCCCTTGACCATGGGGACGAAGTCGGCGAGGCCCGGGATGTATGCCGTGCCGGCCGCGCAGGGTCCCATCAGCGCGGCCACCTGGGGAATCACGCCCGACGCCACGACCTCCTCGCGGAAGAGATGCCCGCTGCCGGCAAACAGGGACCCCACCGCTTCCTGGATGCGGGCACCGGCGGAGTCGAGCAGCCAGATCATCGGGATGCGCTTTGACAACGCCAGCTCCCGCAGCCTGGAGACCTTGAGCTCGCCGGTCATTCCCATCGAGCCGGCCATCACGGTGAAGTCGTAGGCGGCCACGGCCGCCAGCCTCCCGTCGATCTTTCCGTAGCCCGTGATGACCCCGTCGGCCGGGGCCTCGATCCCCTCCATCGCTCGCTGGGAGAAATGGGGGCGACCGTGGATGCCGAGCTCCACGAAGGTCCCAGGGTCAATCAGCAGATCCAGGCGCTCGCGCGCCGTCAGCTTCTCGGCCGCGTGCTGCTTGGCCACCTTCTCCGGCCCGCCTCCCTGCTTGATCTTCTCCCGGCGGGCGTTCAGATCCTCGGCGAGGGGACGAAGCAGGCTGGTGGTGGGCGGGGCGTCGGCTGACATCGCTGAAAGTAGGACGTACTACTTTCTACTCTGCCAGGCCGCATAGAGACCCGTCAAGGTTGGTGCCGTGCGGTTCGCGCGCGCCGGCTGCGGTCCGGCGCGCCGTTCGGTTCGCGTGCCGTGCGGTTCGCGCGCCGCCGGCGGTCCG
>DAIPIC010000193.1:0-4043 GCA_036771025.1 Solirubrobacteraceae bacterium | reverse complement strand
GCTTGGGGAGCGATTCACTGACCGGCGGCATGGGCGGCGACTATACATCGTGGCGCAGGGCGTTCAAGGCTAAATGGCGCAATTTGACTCGACCTGAAGTTGAGGTCCAGCATTGTCGAGCCAGGTTTCGGGAATGGACGGTGTTTGCAGGACTTTTCGCCGCGGATGTGGCAGTTTTTGATGTAATCATCCTGAAAACGCGCTCGATGCGGGAGTTTGCGGGCTTGATCGGGGCGTTTGCGCGTCCGAACGGGTATCGGCGCCGGGGGAGACCGCCGTCTCGGCGCTCCTGAGGAGCGAATCGAGCTCCCAAGCCACCCGAAGCCCGGCGGCCGGGTCGCGAAAGCTCTCGGTCCCGATCGCCACCACAGCGGCACCGGCATTGAGGAGATCGAGGGCGTCCCGGCCCTCCTGTATGCCGCCGATCCCAACGATCGGAACACGGACCGCGGCGGACACCGAGTGGACCTGGGCCAGCGCGACCGCACGGACGGCGGGCCCCGACACGCCTCCGGTGATTCCCCCCAGCCACGGTTGGGACGAGCCCGGAGCGAAGGCCATTCCCCGGATGGTGTTGATCAGCGACAGCGCGCTGGCCCCCGCCTCCTCGGCCGCGCGGGCCACGGCGGGCACATCACCGGCGTTCGGCGTGAGCTTGACGATAAGCGGCTTGTCCGTCAGCGGGCGGACATGAGCGAGCAGCCCGGCCAGCTCGACCGGGTCGGCGCCGAACTCCAGCCCGGTGGCCACGTTAGGGCACGAGACGTTCAGCTCCAGGGCTGCGACCTCCTGGCGGGCGGCGAAAGCCGCGACCAGCTTGCCCACGTCCTCGCGCGTCGATCCCATCACGTTGACGATCAGGGGCACCGGCAGCTCGGCCAGCAGCGGCAGGTCGCTGAGCAGGAATTGATCAAGGCCCTTGTTCGGGAGCCCGATGGAGTTGATCAGGCCACCCGCCATCTCCCAGAGCCGGGGCGGTGGGTTGCCCTCCCGCGGCTCCAGGGTGACCGTCTTGGTGACATAGGCGGCGAACGGGAACCGCTCGAGCAGCTGCTCGCCGAACGCCCGGCGGGCGGCGATGGCGTCAAACGTTCCCGAGGCGTTGACGATGCGGTGAGCGAGATTGAGCCCGCAGAAGTCGACGCGACCGGTCATCGCGCTAGGCGACCTCCCCTAGTTCCGCGGCGTCGAGCACCGGTCCATCGACGCACAGCCTGACGTACCCGTACCGCGTGGGCACCACGCAGCCGAAGCAGGCCCCGTAGCCACAGGCCATTCCGGACTCGAGCGCCAGCTGAGCGGGCACACCGTGCGCCACGGACAGCGCGCGGACGGCTTCGAGCATTGGTGGGGGCCCGCAGGCATAGACCTCCGCCGCCGGCCCCGCGAGCGCCAGCCGATCGGCGAGCAGATCCGTGACGAATCCGCGATGGCCGATGCTGCCGTCATCTGTGGCCAGCAGCGGGTCCGACAGGATCACCGATCCTCGTGCGTGGTCGTGGTCGCGAAAGCCGAGCAAGGTGATGGGCGCGGCGCCTGGCTGGTCCTGCAGGAGCGTGGTCAGCTGGTCCTGCCAGATCGCCAGGGGCGCGATGCCTACCCCGCCGCCGACGAGGATCGCGCGCCGGCCGTTCCGTGGCGGGCGAAACCCGACGCCCAGTGGACCGAGCAGCAGCAGCGCGTCACCGGCTTGGAGCTCACACAGCCGGCGGGTGCCGGGACCGACGTCCTCGACCAGGAAGTGAAGCTCATCGGTGTGCGCGGGCGCCCGCAGAACGCTGAAGGCCCGCGGCAGAAACGGCCGCTCTCCCTCTCCCCCGCCCCATCTGCTCGCGGCCTGCAGCATGTAGAACTGGCCGGCCTCCGGGCGCGGCCCGGCGGGATCCTCGCAGCGGAGCACCACGTAGGGGCCGAACTGCTCCCGAGCGGTGATCGGGGCCGACCGGCGTCCGAACGGGGCCAGGACGCGATCAGGCACGCGCCTCGCCCGCGCCGGCGCGGACCTGGGCTCCGGCGTGGATCTGCTGAAGGGCCACCACGTCTGGCTCCCCCCGGCGCGCGGCGGCGATCGCCCGCGCCGCGGCCATGCCCCCGGCCATGGTCGTGATACAGGGGATCCTGCGGGCCACGGCCGCCGAGCGGATCTCCCAGCCCTCGGCTCGGGCGCCGGTCCCGACCGGGGTGTTGATCACGAGCTCGACCGCGCCCCGCTCGATCCAGTCCACGACATGCGGCGAGCCCTCCCCGATCTTGTTGATGGTTTCGGCGGGGATTCCCATCTTGCGGATGGCCTGCGCCGTGCCCCGGGTGGCGATGATCTTGAACCCCAGGTCGTGCAACATGCTGGCCACGCCAGTGGCGGCCGGTTTGTCGGCGTCGGCCACGGTGATGAACACAGTCCCCGACAGCGGCAGCTTCGACCCCGCAGCGGCCTGGGCCTTGGCAAATGCCGTGGGGAAATCGGGCGCGATCCCCATCACCTCGCCGGTGGAGCGCATCTCCGGGCCGAGCAAAGAGTCCGAGCCGGCGAAGCGATCGAATGGCAGCACCACCTCTTTGACGCACACATGACCGTTTGAGTACTCCCCTGGGAGCTCGAGTGCGGAGATCTGCTCCCCGAGCATGATCCGGCAGGCCATCTTGGCGATCGGCACGCCCACGGCCTTGGACACGAACGGCACCGTCCGGGAGGCGCGGGGGTTCGCTTCAATCACGTAGAGGCCGTCGCCGTGGATCGCGAACTGGACGTTGAGCAGCCCGACGACGCCCAGCGCGAGTGCGATCCCAGCCGTTTGGGCGCGAATCTGCTCAAGCATCTCCTCCCCGATGGCGTGGGGCGGCAGAACGCACGCCGAGTCTCCGGAGTGGATTCCGGCCTCCTCGACGTGCTGCATGATCCCCGCGATCCATACCCGGTTCCCGTCGCACAAAGCGTCGACATCCACCTCGATCGAGTCCTCCAGAAAGCGGTCGAGGTAGATGGCCCGGCCAGGCTCGGTCTCCACCCGATCCAGATATTGCCCCAGCCCCTGGGGGTCGTAGACGATCTCCATGGCTCGGCCGCCGAGCACGTAACTTGGGCGGACCAGCAGCGGGAACCCCACGCCGGCCGCCCGGTCGAGCGCCTCCTCGCGCGACCGGGCCGTGGCATACGGAGGAGCCTGGTAGCCCAGCCGGTCGAGCAGCGGTCCGAACCGCGAGCGATCCTCGGCCAGGTCGATGGCGTCGATACCCGTCCCCAGGATCGGGACGCCGGCAGCGTCTAGCCCCGCCGCGAGCTTCAGCGGCGTCTGTCCACCGAACTGGACCACCACCCCTTCCGGCTGCTCCACCTCGCAGACCGCCAGCACGTCCTCCAGCGTGAGGGGTTCGAAGTACAGGCGGTCGGAGGTGTCGTAGTCGGTGGAGACCGTCTCGGGATTGCAGTTGATCATGACCGCGTCACGGCCCAGCTCCTTGATGGTCTGCGCGGCGTGAACGCAGCAGTAGTCGAACTCGATCCCCTGGCCGATGCGGTTCGGCCCCGAGCCCAGAATCACTATGGCCGGGCGCTCCCCCTTCTCCACTTCACCGAGAGCCGGAGGCCGTTCCCAGCCCGAGTAGTAATACGGGGTGCGGGCGGCGAACTCCGCCGCACAGGTGTCCACCGACTTGTACGTACGCAATCCGGAGAACGGGGCGTCGGGCTCGGCCACCAGCTCGGAGAGCTCGTTCAGAAACCAGCGATCGATCGACGTCAACCGGTGGACGTCCTCCAGGGAGGCACCGCGACGCAGGGCCTCGAGCACGCGGTCGAACCGCTCCGCGCCGGGGCGCTCGAGCGATCGAAGCAGCGCCCCGTCGTCGGCCGGAAAAGTTGGCTTGGCGTCCAGCTCGCGCGAGCGCAGCGCCTTGGCGAATGCCTGCTTGAAGGTCCGGCCGATGGCCATCGCCTCCCCCACGGACTTCATGTGGGTGGTAAGCCCGGGCTCGGCTCCCGGGAACTTCTCGAACGCGAACCGCGGCCACTTGACCACGCAGTAGTCGATCGCCGGCTCGAAGCT
>DAIPIC010000192.1:0-4064 GCA_036771025.1 Solirubrobacteraceae bacterium | reverse complement strand
GGCGCTGTCGCCCCAGATCGCGCGCAGCAGCTCCTGGCGATTCAGGAGACGACCGGGATCGGCTATCAGCGCGTCGAGCAGCTCGAACTCTGAGAAAGTGAGCCGTACGGGCTGGCCGTTCATCGTGACCTCTCGCTGCGCGCGGTCGAGCACTATCGGGCCCACGGCGAGCACCTCGTCGCCCATGGCCCGTGTACCGGAGCGCCGGAGCACGGCGCGGATTCGGCTGCGCAGCTCGGCCAGGCCGAAGGGCTTGGTCACGTAGTCATCGGCGCCCGCCTCGAGACCCAGCACCGCGTCGGCCTCCGAGTCGAGCGCCGTGAGCATGATGATCGGGACCACGTTGCGCCGAGCCCTCAGTGTGCGGCACACCTCGTAGCCGTCGGGGCCCGCCCCCAGTGCCACGTCGAGCAGGATGATGTCGAAGTGCTCGGTGCTGGCGCGATCGACCGCCCCTCGGCCGTCGGCGACGGCCATCACCCGATGTCCCTCCCGGGAGAACGAGCGGGTCAGCATCTCGCGCAGGTCCGACTCGTCGTCGACTACCAGAATGCTGAGCGAAGCATCGCTCGAACGGGCGCCCGGCAGCGCCGGCGCAGCGGCTGAAGGATGACTGTCGGAGCCCATTTCGGGACGATCGTACAGGGCGAGATGGCCGGGCCTTGCAGGAGCTTCAACGCCTTGCCGGGCACCGGCGGGCCCCGTGACGGCACGTGCCCACAACCTCAGCCCCGCTCGCGCGTCATGACGTCCGTCAAGGCGTCACATACGTACCCGCAAGCCTCATCGCTCAGCCTTGGGGAGATCGGGAGGCTCAGCACCGAAGCTGCGAGCTGCTCCGCGATCGGCAAGGTCTCGGGGTACTGGGCGGCGTACGCAGGCGCCCGGTGACAGGCGACCGGGTAGTGGACGAGCGTCTCGACACCGCGCTCGGCCAACTCCTGGCGCACGGCGTCACGCTCGCTCACGCGGACGACGAACTGATGCCAGACCGGCAACGCGCCCGCCGTGACGCCGGGAAGAACAGTGCGGGGACAGGTCTCCAGTCCCCGCATATATAGCTCCGCACGCGACCGCCGGGAGCTGTTCCACGAATCGAGTCGGCGGAGCTTGACCCGCAGCAGTGCCGCTTGCAGCTCGTCGAGGCGACTGTTTCGACCCAGCAGCTCGTGCTCGTTGCGACGTCGCTCGCCGTAATTGCCGAGCATTCGCACCCGCTCGAGAAGGTGGGGGTCGGCGGACACGACGATCCCGGCGTCCCCGACCGCGCCCAGGTTCTTGGTCGGGTAAAGGCTGAACGCCGCCGCGTTGCCAAACGACCCGACCGCACGCCCGCCCAGACGAGCGCCGTGGGCCTGGGAGGCGTCCTCGACCAGGGCCAGACCATGCCGCCGAGCGAGCGCCGAGAGCTCCTCCACATCCGCCGGGATTCCATATAGATGGACGGGCAGGATCGCGGCGGTCCGGGGGCCGATGGCATCTGACACTCGCGCGGGATCGATCTGCATCGTCGTCGGATCGGGCTCGACGGGAACAGGCCGGGCGCCGACGTGAGTGACCGCGAGCCAGGTCGCGATGTAGGTGTGGGCCGGGACGATCACCTCGTCACCGGGTCCGATATCCAAAGCCCGCAGGGCGAGCTCTAAAGCGTCCAGGCCGTTGGCCACGCCCACGGCCCCGGGCACGCCGCAGTACTGGGCGAACTCATCCTCGAACGCCTCGAGTTCCCGGCCCCGCACATACCATCCGGAACGTAGGACAGCGCCCATCGCCTCCTCGAGCTCTCCGATCAGCTCGGTGTGCAAGTCGGCGAGGTCTAGGAACGGGACCTTTCTCAGCGTGCTGGCTGGGGGCCTGGTCTCGCCGGAAGCCATTCAGCGCATCGATTCGACCGAGGCCGAAAGAGGCCGGCCCGACCAGGAGGCTTCGTCCCCAATCGCGACGCGCCTCGGCAGTAGCCGTCCGGCCGCGGCGACCGCCCACAGGATCGCCACCCAGGTCGCGGTTGCAAGCCCGACATGCACCCAGACCATGTCAGAGGGGAGGTGAAGTTCGTACTGCACGCTGCCCACGAGCCCTTGCGCGGCCAAGAGCACACAGACGACCGTGAGCGGCTCGAGTGGCCCAGTCGACTGCCCGCGCTGGCGCTGAAGGAGCCAAACGGCAACCGCCAGCACCCCGAAGACTGCGGCGATCGTGGCGTGTCGGTGCACCACCCAACTGAGGGTGTCCGCGCCCTTGAAGTACAAGCGGTGGATCCGCTGGCCGCTGGCGCCCCCGGAGTGGGGCCCGGCGGCGGTCGCGGCTGTCCCAGCGAAGATGGTCACAGCGCCCAGCGGGGCGAGTGCGCGCACAGACCAAACAGCCAGCCGATCGTTGGAGCGAGGCCGCGACCCCGGCTCATGGGAAGCGCGCCAGGCAAGCGCCACCGCCCCGATCAGAACGATCATGGACAGCGCAAAATGGGCCATCACGAACCCAGGCGCCAGATGCTCGCGGACCGTGAAGCCGCCGAGCACTGCCTGGGCGATCACTCCGCCGGGGAGCGTGAGTGCCAGCCAGGCGAGGTCGCGCCGGAACGGGCGGCGCGTGAACGCCAGGACGGCGGCGATCACAGCGACAAAGCCCACGATCCCGGAAATGGCTCGATTGCCGAACTCGATCAGGGCATGGCCGTCAAGCGGCGGCACCGCTTTCCCGTAACAACGCGGCCAGTCCGGACATCCCAGGCCGGAGTCCGTCAGGCGTACCGCCGCGCCGGTGAGCACGATCACCGCCAGCGCAGCCAGCGCGATATAGCTGATGCGGCGGTACTGCGCCGGAGTAACGGTGAGGCGGTCGACTAGTCGGGCACGCACTTGGCTCTACAGGATGCCGAACGGAGCGATTGAGGGTGGCGTCACGCGCTGTAGGCGAACGGGAGAGAGGCCTCGATCTCGGCCAGGCGCGGCGCGCTGCGATCGCGGGCGGATGCCTCCAGCTCGAGTCCCGCCGGCCATTCGATCGCGACGTCCGGATCGTCGTAGGCGAAACCGCCCTCGAGCTCTGGGTCGTAGTAGGTGGAGGTCTTGTAGATGACATCTGCCACGTCCGAGAGCACACAGAACCCGTGCCCGAACCCATCGGGGCAGTAGAGCTGATGGTGGTTTGAATCGTTCAGCTCGAATCCCTCCCATTGGCCGTACGTCGGCGAGCCTCGCCTCATGTCGACGAGCACGTCGAAGATCGCGCCGCGGGCGCAGCGGATGAGCTTCGCCATGCCCACCTGGAAATGCATACCCCTCACGATCCCGCGACTGGACCGAGAATGGTTGTCTTGGACGAACTCTAGGTCGACCCCACCATCAGCCAGAACGCTGCGACGGTAGCTCTCCAGAAAGAAGCCTCGCTCGTCCCCGTGGACGATGGGCTCAAGCAGGATCGGGCCGGTGAAGCGTACGGGGAGCGCGCGCATGCGTCAGGCCGGTGCCGACTCGACGAGATCTTCAGTCGGTATCGCCGCGACGGGAGCGCGCGCGACGGCGAGAAGCGAAAGTCCGAACGGAAGGCTTCGCCTCAAAGCTACGGCGTTCTCGGCCCGCATGACCGCTGTCAGCGCGCGATTGACAAGCGGCCGCACCTGGTCGACGTCACCTTGCCCACTGCCGCGGCTGACCAGTCGATGGAGCGCCGCTGGTGCGAACAGAGTGGTCATCCGGTAGGTGATACGCGAGGGGACGAACCCGGCCGATGTGAGCAGCCGCTCGAGAGTGTCGCGCCGGTAGCGCCGACCCGTGCCCACGGCGCGGTCGTGGCCGCTTATGAGCCGCTCGTATGCCGCGACGTGGACGATCAGCGTTCCGCCGGGGCGCAGGACCCTGCGGGCCTCCTGTACCGCCGCCTGGTCGTCGACGCCCCCGTCGCTCAGCATGTCAGTGGTCAGGACCGCGTCGAAGCTTGCATCCTCGAACGGCAAGGCCTCCGCTCGGCCGTGCACAAACTCGATGTCGGGGTGGCGCTCGCGGGCTAGGGCTACGGCCCCCCCGTTCGCCTCAAGGCCGGTTACGACCTAACGCGCAACGTAC
>DAIPIC010000191.1:0-4117 GCA_036771025.1 Solirubrobacteraceae bacterium | reverse complement strand
CGGATGGACTACAGCCAGTGCGAGAACGACCGCAAGAACATCGCGTTCGCCAAGCGCACGCTACGGGAGATCCTCGAGGCCGCGGGGGCGCAGGACATCCTCACGATCGACCGCTACGCCCACCTGGTGGGAGGCTGCCGGATGGGGACGGATCCCGAGCGCAGCGTGGTGGGGCCCGACCATGTGGTCTGGGGCATCCCCAATCTGTTGGTCGCGGACGGCAGCGTGATGGCGACCCAGGGAGCCGCCAACCCGGCAATCACCATCATGGCACTTGCCTCAAGGCTGGCCGACAAGCTCGAGCAAAAGCGGTTGGACCCTCAGGGGAGCACTCGACGGCCATGGCATCGCCGCCGCGGCTCGGAGCGGCAGGGGGAGTCCCCCCGGGATGTCCGTGATCAGACGGATGTCGTCGGCCGCACCGGGAGGCCGGGAATCAGAACCACGTAGGTATTACAAGTCTGTAGGAAGGAGAAGTCATGCCGCAGGTCAGCCACCAGACGATCAGGTTGGCTAAGGGAAAGCACCAGTCCGCGGAGCAAGGCGCGTGCGTGATGGAGCTGGCCTCGATGCTCGCCGGCGAGCAGTTCAGCGACCATCCCCACTCGGTCTCCGCTCCGATTGCGTCGTTTCTCCGGCGCTACAACGACCTGCTCGACGACCGGCGCCGACAGGACCTCTACCCGTACGCGGCGCGGGTGGTGGGCACCGCTTCCAGGCCGCAGATCGAGCTCGCCCGCGTGCGGCGCCTGATGGCCTGGGCCGATGAGATGTGGGCCAGGAGACGTTGGCCGTTGCGCTGCCGCCTGGGTGGGTTGCGACGCGGCAAGGCCAGGACGTGCCATCCGGAGCTGGCCGGAAGCTACGCGGTCCGGGCGCTTCCCAGGATGTCCCACGCGACGCACGCCGCTGCCCTGGGGCTGATCGACGAGCTCATCGCGATGGGGTCACGCGACACCCTCGAGCCTGAGCCAATGCGGCTCCTCATCGATCGGCCGGCTGTACACGCCTGAGCGCGAGCAGGGAGCCAAACGCCGCGGCCGCCGCCACGAACCACATTCCCCCATAGCCTCCATTCTCCGGTAACAGTCCGCCCGCCACCTGGATCGCTGCGCCGGCCAGCAGTGGCCCGAGCATGATTCCGAGGCCTCGGCTGATCCCGTACAGACCCGTCACCGTGCCGTGCTCCTCGGGGGGCATCATCGGGATCAGGAGCGCATAGGGGAGCGCCATCGTCACGCCGCCGCCGATGGCCACGAGCGGCACGGCCACGGCCAGAATCGGCGGGCTGGTCACGGCGATCGGGATCAGCATGCCTGCACCCCAACACCACAGTGCCATCCGCATCACCTTCAGCCGCCCGTGACGATCTGCGAGCCTCCCGCTCAGCGCGGCGGCCGCCAGGATCAGCGCGGCTGTCCCGCCGATCGCACCCGAGGCCAGCGACAGGGAGTGATGCAGCCCCGCGGTCAGCCACAGGACGACGAAGGTCTTGATCGCCGCCAGGGTCAGCTCCCACAGAAGATTGGCCGTCAGGAACGCCCGCAGCTCTCGTCTCTCTGAAAGCAGCCGGCGGATTTCAGCCTTGGCTTCTGCCAGCGTCCGGGATCGGCCCCGTTTGCGGTCGGGCTCTCCGCCGCGCCGTAGAAGCAGCAGGCTGAAGGCCGCGATGCACGTCACCAGCAGACCCGCGGCCGTCACGAATGGGGTGATCTGAGCGACCGACAGCAGCACGCCACCGGCCGCGAGCGCAACCATCGTCCCCACCCCGCGCGCCACCGCCTGCGCGCTCTGGGCTCGACCCTCGACCTCGTTGGCCAGCAGGTCGGGGTAGAGCGCTCGGTAGGGGCTGTAGGCGACGAAGTACGCCAGGAAGAAGACGATGACCGCCACGACGATCGCAATCAGCGCGTGAGCCAGGCCCATCGCCACCAGCGCCAGTGCGGCCACGGGAGTACCAGCCAGGACGAACGGAAGGCGCCCGCCGAGCCGCGTCCTCAGGCGGTCAGACCACGTGCCCACGGCCAGGGGCACGACCGTGGCCGCCAGTCCCTCGGCACCGACGATGACTCCGATCACGATCGTCGATGACACGTAGCGCCGGGCGAGCACCGGAACGTAGGTCGAAACCACCGTGATCGCCAGCGCTAACCCGAGGGTCGGCAGGGCCAGCAGGGCCAGCCAGGCTTTCTCGGCGCTTGTCAGTGTGCGGTCCCGCGGCGGCGCGCTAGCCGCCACGGTCGGAGAGCCAGCTGGCGACGGTACGGAGGTCGGCGATCAGCTCGTCCATCGCCATGCGGCGCTGCTCGTCATCCTCGGCGCGCAGGATCGATGAGGGGTGAGCCGTCACCGTGACCAGCTCGGCCAACGCCGAATCCATTGGCTTGCCGCGATCCCGGCCAATCCTGACCCCCGAGCCGAGGAGCGCCTGCGCCGCCGTGGCTCCGAGCAGCACAACGGCCGCCGGCTTGACCATCTCGAGCTCCGCATTCAGCCATGGCATGCACGCCGTCACCTGCCAGCGGTCAGGTCGCTGGTGGATCCGCCGTTTGCCGCGGGCCTTGTAGCGAAAGTGCTTGACGACATTGGTGATGTACGCGTCTTCGCGCCCGATCCCCGCTGCCTCCAGGGCTCGGTCCAGTACCCCGCCCGCCGGCCCCACGAACGGATGACCCTCGCGATCCTCGCGGTCGCCGGGCTGCTCCCCCACCAGCATTACGGTCGCCCTCGCGGCGCCCTCGCCCATCACTGCCTGCGTGGCGCCTTCCCACAGGTCGCAGGCCCGGCAATCGCCCACCGCGTCCTGGAGGCTCCGAGCACTGAGGCGCTTGGGTACCGGCGCCGGCGGACGTTCGGCTGTGGCCTGGCTCATTTTCCGACGGTCGCCTGATCAACAGGCAGGCCAAACCGCTCCTCGACCTCCGAGGGATCCACGTCCTCTCGATAGCGCCGCTCGGAACCGGGGTGGGTGAACAGGACGATGCGGTCGGCCGGGAAGGTCGCGAGTGCGTCCTGGATGGCGTCGATTGGATCGCTCTCGCCGGTATCGCCGCTGGCCGCCACGCCTTCCTGATCCAGGTTCTCGACGGTCGTCCGCCGGACCTCTTCGGCTCGTTGAATGGCCTCATCGGCATCGGAGAGCCAAAACCGCAGGCCGCTGTCCTGCAGGGCGGGGGCGAGCACCATCACCTCTGTCTGGTTCTGTGCAGCGCCGTCCCCGACGGCGTCGCGCAGCTGCCCTGAGGAGATCGGCTCGCTGGTGACGACGAGCAGTTTCACGGTGATGTTTCCTACCCCAGGCTTTTGAGTCCTATTCGCAGCGGGTAGTCGGCGGCCAAGTCGACCTGTCGAAAGGAGCGATCAATGGCCACGTCGGAAACCGGTGAAGTCACCGGCACGAAGGACAAGGACTACAACATCATCTGGTTCACGGAGCAGTGCCTCTCGAACGCTTTGAGGCTCGAGGGCTACGCCCAGGACGCGGAGCGCGACGGGGACTCCGAGCTCGCGGAGTTCTTCCGGCGCGCGCAGGGCGAGAGCCGCAAGGGAGCCGAGCAGGGCAAGGAGCACCTCCGCAAGCGGCTGGCGGGTTAGTGCCGAGGCGGCCGGATGGCGAAGTCTGGCCGCCGGCCGATGCGGCAGCCGTACACGCGGGCGGCCGTCGGTGCCGCCCGAGCGCCGCGATCGTGACAATGATCACGCGCGCCGGACGGGCGGCCATGATTGGGTACTCATAAGTACTAACCCAAGGGCGCCTGTGCGGTACTCTACAAACCAGTAAGGCGTTATCCAGGCGCCTTCCGTAACAGCAGGGGGTACGTATGAAGGACCAAGCAGGGGCTGGAGGCGTCAGTCGGCTCGCTGCCGTGATTGCCGCGGTGGTGGTGTTCGGGCTGGCAGGCGCTGCATTCGCGGTTGGCGCGCCGGGAGGCAACGGCGGCAACAACCCGTCGGGTGGCAACTCGAGTTGTGTCACGGACGTCAACTGCAGCCACAATCCGGGCGAGAACACGAAGCCGTGTACGCCCGTTCCCGGCAACGGTTGCCATTCGCTGCCGGACACGCCGTGCGACCGGGGTCACGGCGGGGTGCAGGATAAGAACAAGCACTGCGCGCC
>DAIPIC010000190.1:0-4158 GCA_036771025.1 Solirubrobacteraceae bacterium | reverse complement strand
TCACGCCCGTGAAGAACGGGATCGTGATCAGCTTGATCCACTCGCTGGTGCTCACCGCAGGCCTCTCCGCCAGTTGCTGCGCCGAATGGCGCCATGGGCACCATACCCCGGCCTGGCCGGGGCGGAACCCCTCAGTGCCTGAACGCCTCGCGCTTGACCCCCGGCAGCGGGGCATCGAGCGACTGCAGGAACTTGGTCTCTTCCTCCAGGTGATCGAGCAGTTGGTATGCCATCTCGTGGTTCATGCCCGCCCGCACCACCATCCGTAGGGCGCTGAGGTCCTGGCGGTTCTGCGGGAAGGTATAGGCGGGGACGAGCCATCCATGCTGCCGCAGTCGGTCGGAGACATCGAACACGTCGTAGTTGCGCACCTCGGGATCGAGCGTGAACGCGAATACCGGCAGCTCACGCCCTTCGCTGATCAGTCGGTATGGCCCCAGCTCCGCGATCCCCGACGACAGATGCACGGCGACGTCCTGTGCCGTCTGCATCGTCTGGCGATAGCCCTCGCGTCCGAACGCGATGAACATGAAGTACTGGGCAATGACTTCGCTTCCCGGACGGGAGAAGTTGAGCGTGAACGTTGGCATCTGCCCGCCCAGGTAGTTGACGTCGAAGACGAGTTCCTTGGGAAGCGCTGCCTTATCGCGCCACACGGCCCAGCCCACACCGGGGTACACGAGCCCATATTTGTGGCCCGAAGCATTGATGGACTGAACCCGCGGCACGCGAAAGTCCCATTCCACCTCCGGCTGGAGGAACGGTGCTACGAACCCTCCGGAGGCGGCGTCCACATGCAGCGGGATGTCGAGGTCTCGCTCCCGCTCGAGCTGGTCCAGCGCCGACGCGATCTCCTTGACCGGTTCATAGCTGCCGTCGAACGTCGAGCCCAGCACCGACACCACTCCGATCGTGTTCTCGTCGCACCGGGCGACGGCCTGCTCGGCGTCGAGGTGGAACCGGTCGCCCTCCATCGGTACCAGCCTCGGCTCGATCTCCCAGTAGCGGCAGAACTTCTCCCAGCAGACCTGGACGTTGGCCCCGGTGACCAAGTTGGGCCGGTCGGTCGGCTTTCCGGCCGCGCTCATCTTGGCTCGCCAACGCCACTTCATCGCCATTCCGCAGAGCATCGATGCCTCACTCGAGCCCGTAGTCGAGCAGCCCACGGCGTCCGAGCCCTCCGGGCAGTTCCACAGGTCGGAGAGGATGTTCACGCACCGCGCCTCGATCTCCGCCGTCTGGGGATACTCGTCCTTGTCGATCATGTTCTTGTCGGCCGTCTCGGCCATCAGCTTCGCTGCCATCGACGGCATCCACGTGGTCACGAACGTCGCCAGATTGAGACGGGCGTGCCCGTCGAGCAACAGCTCTGAGGAGATCAGCTCGTAGGCGAGCTGTTCGCCACGGCCGGTATCCGGCATATGGTGGTGCGGCATCTCCGTCCGAGCCTCGGGGAAACGGATTTCCCTCGGAGGTCGACGGTGGATTGGCGCTGCATGGCTCGAGAGTGGCACGGTGCATTCTCCTTACGCCGGGCTTTGGTCGCTGGGCGGCGTAGGAATACATCATTCGTGTGAACCGGAGTGAGTGACCCCGTTTGGCGGGCAGCACAAAGGCATGCCGGACCGGATGGGTAACGGCCGCCGGTGGGCCGGCTGGATCATCGCCGCCGCGGTGGTGGCCTTCACCGCGCTCGCCGTGGCCCTGTTGACGGCCTCCTCCCAGCGTGCCGGTCCGAGCGCCCCCTACGGGATCGCGACGACTGGCGCGAATCGCGGCGTCTCGAAGACGGTCGCGGTCTGCGATCGCCCGTCGGTGCCCTGCCCGGACGGCGACTTGGTGCTGGCGCCGCCGTTTGCTGGCGGCTCTCGGTCCGCGGTCGCGTTCGATGCCTTCCGCAAGCAGGTTCTAGATCCGCCGGGCCATTTGCGCCTGTGGATTCCCTACGACGCGCTCTATGCCTGGAGTCCGTCGGCCAACGGGGGGCGCGGCGGATGCGGCTGGTCGCGCTACTCCTACGGCCCGAGAGCCCCCTTCAACGACGCGAACGGCATGACGCTGTTCGGGCGTCTGGTGTGGGACATCCAGGGCGCCGAGCAGCTGGGCCTCACCCCCGAGATTGTGATCAGCGCCGGCAGCGGCTTGGGCGCCCCCAGCTATCCGGATCCCGGCTACGGCGACGGCCGCAGCCTGTTCGCCGGGCTGACGCCGGCGGGCCAGGACTACTACTGCGGCGTGCTCGGAATCGCGGGATGGTTGAAGGCGGCGCTCGGCAGCCATGCACCAAACCAGTTCGAGGCATTCAACGAGCCCGACGCACAGAGTCCTTACACCGGCTACCTGGCGAACGCCTGCGCCGCCTACAGCTCATGCGGCCCCTCGCCTGGATCGCTCTATAACCACGGCGGATACCTCTGCGGACGCAGATACGCCGCCTGCGGCCCGCTGGAGGCTGCGGAGCTCTGGGAGCTTGCGCAGACGGCGGTCCGGGCCGCGGGATCCACCGATGGGCGGATGGCAGCGCTGTCGATGACGCAGCCGGAGCACCAGTACGGCAAGGAGTACATCCAGCAGCTGGAGGGCCTGTCGAGGTGCGCGCCGGGCTTCCTGGCCCCCGGCCGTCCGTGCCTTCAGTTCTCGCGCTACTGGGCGGTCCACGACTACGACGATCCCACCGCCGGGGGCACCGAGGACCTGCGGGCGTTCGAGAACACGCTGTCCCGCAGCGTCGGTCCCGCCGAGAGGCGCACACCGGTTAGCGTCTGGGTTACGGAATCGGGCGTGGAGCTGAGCTCGCCGACCCGCGCAGACCTCAACCGCCGCGGGTGTTCGAGCGCCGACCGGTCAACGAGCGGCACGCTCGGGGCGTGCGTGAACGGCAACCGCCGCGCCCAGGTCCGCGGCGCGCGAGCTTGGCGCCGCCTGTTGGACGTCCACGCCCCGGGCGTCCGGACCACGCAGCTCTACTGGTTTGAGTTCCAGCTGATCCAGGGCTGGGACTCGGCGCTGGTGGACAGCAGCGGAAAGCCGCGGCCGGCGTTCTGCGCGCTGGTCTCAGGGCTGCGGTGCGACGGCAACCCGACGGACTACCTCATGCCCGCGGGTCAGCGCTGAGGACTCATGGAGGCTGCTGAGCTCGGTCGGGCGGCGCCTGGCACTCCAACTCGATCAGGTGGCGTTCGAACGCCTCTCGATCACGCGCCGGATGGAAAGGCTCGGCACCGTCCTTCAGCAGCGCCCCCACCCGCTCGAGGTCGAACAGCAGCGCGAGCTTCCCGGGCGGGTCATCCCACTCGCCACCGTCGTAACGGGCCGTCCAGGCCGCGAGTGCCGCCACGGCCTCAACCTGGATCTGGTCCTCCCACCAGCCCGAGCGGATGGTCAACCGATAGCGCTCGCGCAGCATGCAGGCGTCGCTCCAGAGCTGCTCGAACCACAGCCACCGCTCCCGTGGGTAGAGCGCTCGCCAGGTGAGCGGCCACCGGCGATCGTCGGGGTCATCGCCTAGATCGCCGCCCGGCTCGTCCGGGTGGCCGCCACCGGGTTCGTAGAAGGTCATGCTCCGCCCCCCAGCGGGCGCAGTTGCCGGTCCTTGAACCAGGGCCGCAGCGCCACCCGTACTGGCGGCATTCGACCGTAGAGCAACAGCGCCTCCCCTTCGGCCAACTGCCGCAGTGCCTCGGGGGCAATGAGCGGGCGCCTTCGGCGGGCTACCGATCGCGTGGTTCCTCCCGAGCCCGTCGTGTAGGAGCGATCACGCGCCTCCTCCTCGCCCGTCAGCCCGGCGAAGTACCGCAGCGTGTTCAGGTCGGCGACACCTGGAAGCAGCATGCGCGCCCGGTGGCTGTTGACCACCGTTTCCGCCTGCTGGCGATAGCGGCTCCTGGCCTGGGCCAGGTCATGGAAGATCGATACGAGCTGGATGTTGTGGCTCGGGGCCGTCGACGCGATCTCCGCGAGGTTAGGCAGCGGCGCGACGTTGCCGGCCTCGTCGAGGCAGAGCAGCAGCGGCAGCGCGAGTCGCCCGCCAGCCAGCGTCGCACGCTCATACGCCCGGTCGACGACCTCACCGAGCAGCGCGAGGAACAGCGGGCGCAGCAGCTTCGACGCCTTGGCGTCGCCGATCAGGTACAGCGTCGCGGGTCCGTCGAGCAGTCG
>DAIPIC010000189.1:0-4219 GCA_036771025.1 Solirubrobacteraceae bacterium | reverse complement strand
GGATGAGCGCTCGGATGTCCTCGGTGAGCGACTGAACGACGTTCTCCTGCTCCCAGGAGCGCGCCGGGAGATCATCGGTCGGGACGGACTCCAGGAAGCGGATGCGGAACTTGGCAGGCAGCGGGAGCGGAGGCACCAGGGGCAACCGGGGGAGGCGAGCGAGAACAGGCAACGCCTCCTCGGCTCCCATGATCGCCACGGGGACGATCGCGGCTCTGGCGCGCAGCGCGGCCTGCACCAGGCGACCGCGGTCGAATGGCCTCAGCCGGTAACGCTCCTTCAGCGGCTTCCGCCTGCCGGCGTCGCCTTCCGGGAACGCCAGCACGGCCTGGCGCTCATCTGCCAGCAGCCGGTGGATGTTCGCCGGATGCGCCGGCACCCGTCCCAGCTTCGTCTGGAGCATCCCCACGCCGGGCATGCCGCCTAGCTGGTATCCGGAGAGGAAATGGACCGTGCGTGGCCGTGGATGCTCCTCCTTGATGGCCTTGGCCACCATGGCCGCGTCCGGCGGCACCGCGCCGGCGTGATTCGCCAACAGCAGCACCCCGCCCTCGTCCGGAACGTTTTCGATCCCCTCCACGTCGACCCTGAACCAGTAGCGGTACAGAAACTCGTAGACCACCCGGTCCACGACCCCCTCGACACGCTCCGATCGCCCCCAATCCGTGACCGAGCGCTCGGGTTCGAGTCCCGGCAACTGCTCGCGGAGGTCGTCCCGGGGCGCGGGGAGATAAGAACTGCGCAGCTCGACCGTGGCGGCGTCGTCCTCATGCACGGGAGCGATTTTCGCACTAGGGACGGGGAGCGGGACGGGACCCCTCAGTCAGAGGCGGGCTGCGCGACCTCCTCCCGATGAGTCCCGTCCCACCCGGCTTAGCGCGTCACGGCCCCGAGCGACGCGCTGCCGACCAGCTTGGCGTACTTGGCCAGCGCCGGGCCGGGGTAGGGCTTCGCAAGCGGCTCGTAGCGTTCCGCGCGGCGCTTGAGCTCGTCGTCGGGCACGTCGACGTCGAGGCGGCGGCGTTCCACGTCGAAAGTGATCCGCTCGCCGTCGCGGACCAGGCCGATGGGGCCGCCTCTGACCGATTCGGGCGCGACGTGTCCGGCCATCAGCCCGTGGGTGGCGCCTGAGAAGCGGCCGTCGGTCAACAGCGCGACCTCCTCGCCGAGGCCCTCGCCGACCAGCGCCGCGGTGACGGCGAGCATCTCGCGCATGCCGGGCCCGCCGGCCGGCCCTTCGTTGCGGATGACGATCACGTCTCCGGCCTCGATCCTGCCCGCGGTAACAGCCTGCATGGCCTCCTCCTCCGACTCGAACACGCGCGCCGGCCCCTCCTGATAGAGCCGCTCGTGTCCAGCGAGCTTCACGACGCACCCTTCCGGGGCGAGGTTCCCGCGCAGGATCGCCAGGCCGCCGGTGGGCTTCAGCGGCTCGTCGAGCGGGCGAACGACGCGCTGTCCCTCCTTCTCGACCGCTTCGTCCGCGTGCTGGCCGACCGTGCGCCCCGTGACCGTCTGCGCGTCTTCGCGGAGCAAGCCGGCCTCCTTCAGCCGCCTGAGGACCAGGGGCACGCCTCCGGCCTGGTAGAGGTCGGGAGCGACATATTCACCACCGGGCTTCAGGTCGCAGAGCAGCGGCGTGCGGTCCGAGATCCGGTCGAAGTCGTCGATCGAGAGCTCCACCCCCATCTCCTTGGCCACGGCCAGCAGGTGGAGGACCCCGTTGGTGGAACCGCCGCTGCAGGCGATGGCCGCGATCGCGTTCTCGAGGCTCTCGCGGGTGATGATGTCGCTGGGCCGCAAGCCCCTGCCCAGGACGTCGAGCACCAGCCGCCCGGTCTCGAGCGCCACGTCCGCCTTGTGGGCGTTCGTGGCCGGGACGAGCGAGAAGCCGGGAGGCGAGATGCCAAGCACCTCGAACGCCATGGCCATCGTGTTGGCGGTGAACTGTCCGCCGCAGGCTCCGGCTCCGGGCGATGCCACGTCCTCGAGCTCGGTGAGCTCGGCGTCCGAGATCCGGCCCGCGGCTCGCGCGCCGACGGCTTCGAACACCTCCTGAATGGTCACCCGCTGCCCCTGGAAGTGTCCGGGCAGGATCGACCCGCCATACAGCATCACGCTCGGGACGTCTAGGCGGCACAGAGCCATGACCGTCCCGGGGATCGTCTTGTCGCAGCCCGAGATCGCGACCACGGCATCGAACATGTGCGCGTCGCAGACGATCTCGATCGAGTCCGCGATCAGCTCCCGGCTCACGAGCGAGGCCCTCATCCCCGGGGTCCCCATCGTGATCCCGTCCGAGATTGCGATCGTGTTGAGCTCCATCGGCGTGGCGCCCGCAGCCCGGATGCCCTCCTTGACCTTCGCCGCCAGCGCTCGGAGGTGGAAGTTGCAGGGCATGGTCTCGATCCAGGTGTTGGCGACCGCCACGATCGGCTTTGACAGCGCCTCGTCGTCGAAGCCGATGCCCTTCAGGTATGCGCGCGCGGGGGCCCGCTCCGGACCGTCGGTCAGCGCGCGGCTGCGGTGCTTGAGATCGAAGTACACGGCGGCGACGACTGTAGCGGGCGTTCATCGCCGGCCCGCGGCCCGGGGCGCCGCGTCAGCGGGGCGCGTGCTCCGAGGAGGCCTGCGCTCGCATCCGTGCCCGCTCCCATTGGGACAGGCGCCAAAGGTCGCGCCTGACCTTGGACGGATCGAGCTGGCGCCCGGGAAGGTGCATGTTGGCCGTCGAGATCAGCTTGCGCTCGTCGCCCGTGAGGGCCATCCATTTGGCGAGCACGTCGTCGGAGTCGGGCAGCATCGCGCTTCCGTAGGGTCTGGTCTCGTCAGGGAACGTGACGCAGTACTCGTTCAGCAGCCTGTGGGTCTGCGCCAGGTAGGCGACGATCGCCTTGTGGGGGTAGATCAGGTAGGCGTAGGCGGCGCCGCCCGTTCCTCCCGCCTCCTCGGGGCCATCGGCCTGCGAGCCCCACACGCGGATGAAGCCAAGGTCGCGGTACATCTCCCACTCCTCTTGGCTGACGCAGGACTTGAGCAGCTGACGGGCGCGCTGCTCGGCGCGCAGCTCGCGGCCGGGGTCATAATCGAGCGTCGGCACGCGGCGGGCCCGGGCGCGATGCCTGGCCCAGGCGTGCTCCATCCGCGGGATCAGCTCCTCCGCGAGCAGCGCCAGAACCACCAGCGCGGTCGCGGCCAGAGCCAGAACCACCGGCGTCTCCTATCTGCCGCCCGCCGCCCGCGGAAAGAAGATCACGCGCTCCGCGTCGCGGGGGATGTCGTCGAACTCCTTCACCATCCGCGCCCGGCGTCCCCCGAGATCGCCCTCCAGCGGCACCGCAGCCCACAGTCCCGCATCGAGCTGGCGGCGGAACTCCTCGATCAACCGTTGCTCGTCCGTGACGACGTTGACATCGCCTTCGGCGATCAGAACCTCACCGTGCCCAGGCCTCATCCTCAGGAAGCGCACGCGGAGATTATGTCAAAGGCTGGGCCCTTTCCGGCAGACCAAAGACGTCCACGGGGCCGGCCCCCGCTCCGAGCTCGACCAGCCCCCGCTTGACCGCGGCCGCCGAGATCTCCTTCGCCCTGCGGGCCGCCTCCGGGGGCGACAGCCCCCAGGCAAGCATCGCCGCGAGCGCCGAGGAATGGGTGCAGCCCGATCCGTGCGAGGCGCCGTCAGCATGGCGCTCGCCTGGCAGCTCCAGCAGCGTCGTGCCATCGAAGAAGACGTCTGTGGCGTCGGCGTGACCGCCGGTGACGACCACTGCTGCAGGTCCCAAGGCGAGCACGGCCCGCGCCAGCTCGGTGGGGGAAGCATCCGAAGAGCCGGCCAGCGCGCGCGCTTCCGGCAGGTTGGGCGTGGCCACGGTGGCCCTGGGGAGCAGCAACTCGACCAGTGCCTCGCGGGCCTCGGACTCGAGCAGCTGTGCCCCGGACTCGGCCACCATCACCGGATCGAGCACGACGGGGGTCTCGGCCTGCAGGGTGTCAAGCGCCCGGTCGACGGCCTCGATCGTGGGCGCCGTTCCCAGCATCCCGATCTTGACCGCGTCGACTCCGATGTCGGAGTCCACCGCGCGGACCTGGGCGATGATTGTCTCCGGTGGGACGGCGTGAATGTCGATCACATCGCGTGTGTTCTGGGCGGTGATGGCGGTGATGGCGGTCATGCCGTGGACCCCGCATGCCGCGAAGGCCTTCAGGTCGGCCTGGATGC
>DAIPIC010000188.1:0-4236 GCA_036771025.1 Solirubrobacteraceae bacterium | reverse complement strand
TCGTTCTGGGAGAGCCTGCTCTATGGGTTCGGGCCCACGATCCTGTTCGTGGCGCTGCTGATCTGGTTCATGCGCCGTGCCGCGGCGGCCGGCGGCGCCGGGGGGTTGATGTCGTTCGGGCGCTCGCGGGCCCGGCGCGTGGAGTCCTCCGACCAGCCGGTTACGTTCGCCGACGTGGCGGGCATCGACGAGGCCAAGGAGGAGCTCTCGGAGATCGTGGACTTTCTGCGCAGTCCGGAGAAGTACCTCCGGCTCGGGGGACGGATCCCCCGCGGCGTGCTGCTATCCGGCGCGCCGGGCACCGGCAAGACGCTGCTGGCGCGCGCCGTGGCCGGTGAGGCCGGCGTCCCGTTCTTCCAGATGTCTGCATCAGAGTTCGTCGAGATGATCGTCGGCGTCGGCGCCTCCCGGGTGCGCGACCTGTTCCAGCAGGCGAAAGCCGCGGCGCCCGCGATCATCTTCATCGACGAGCTCGACGCGATCGGCCGCTCGCGAGCCGCGGGCGGAGCCAACATCAGCGGCGGCCACGATGAGCGCGAGCAGACGCTCAACCAGATCCTCACGGAAATGGATGGATTCGACCCGAGGACCGGCGTCATTGTGCTCGGCGCCACCAACCGCCCGGAGATCCTCGACCCGGCCCTGCTGCGGCCGGGGCGCTTCGACCGGCGGGGCTCGGTGCAACCGCCCGACCGAGCCGGGCGCGAAGCGATCCTGCGCGTGCACACCCGCTCGGTCCCGCTGGCTTCGGACGTCGACATCGGGGCGCTGGCGTCCTCTACCCCGGGGATGGTCGGGGCTGATCTGGCCAACCTCGTCAACGAGGCCGCCCTCTTGGCCGCCCGTCACAACCACGACAAGGTCACCACCGCCGATCTGAGCAACGCGCTGGAGCGGATCGTCCTCGGCGCCGAGCGCAAGGTGATGCTCTCCGAGGAGGACCGTCGGCGGACGGCGTACCACGAGGCCGGGCACGCCATTGTGGGGATGCTCACGCCGGGCGCCGATCCCGTCCGCAAGGTCTCGATCATCCCCCGCGGCCAGGCGCTGGGGGTCACGTTCTCCGCGCCGGACGCCGACCGGTTCAACTTCGAGCAGCGGACCCTGCTGGCCCAGATCAAGGTGGCGCTGGGGGGCCGCACGGCCGAGGAGCTCGTGTTCGACGACATCACCACGGGCGCGGAGTCCGACATTCAGCACCTCACCCAGATCGCCCGTTACATGGTGGGGCGCTGGGGGATGAGCCCCAGCGTCGGGCCGATCGCGGTCATCCCCATGGATGGCATGTCGCCTTTCCTTCCCGGGGCATCCGAGACCTCGGAGGACACCCAGCGGCTGATCGACGAGGAGGTCAGGCGCATCGTCGAGGGCGCGCACGAGGAGGTCACCGAGCTACTGCGCGCCCACCGATCGAATCTGGACTCGCTGGTGGCAGGGCTCCTGGAGCACGAGACCCTGAACGAGGGCGATGCCTACGCCGCGGCCGGCCTTCCCCGCAACCCCGCGCCGGCCTCGGACGAAACCCCCTCAGTCGTGTAGCTGCGTCATCCGGGCGAGCGCTTCGTGGCACTCCACGACCCGACGCTTGACGGGGTCGTCATCGCTCCGGTCGTAGACCAGGTCCCACGTCCGGTCGGCCACCTCGCGCGCGTTCTCGGGCGTGGCCATCTCCCACAGGCGGTCCACCAGCTGCAGCTCAAAGCTCTGGAGCTGCTCGGCGGGATCGCCGGGGGCAAGCCGTGGCAGCGGCTCGCCGGTCGCCTCTCGCCACATCGCTGTCGCCACCAGCAATCGGTTGCGCAACGTGATCGAGTCCATCGCCAGTCATCCTAGTGCGGGTCGCCGCGCGGGCGGACCCAATTACGAGCCGTCAGCCGATCCTCGGCAGCTCCTGCTCCAGGCTCTCAAGGGGGGCGAACAGATCGCCCTGCTCGGCGATCCGCCGAAGTACGCGCTCAGTGTCGAACGTCAGCAGCTCGGGGTCGCGCTGGGCGCGGCATTTCTCCACCTCATCCCAGCCGAGCGGAGTGGAGACGATGGGCCGCTCGCGGGCTCGCACGGAGTACACGGTGACCGTCGTCTTGTGGGCATCGTTCTGGCTCCAGTCGACGAGCACCTTCCCCGGACGGAGCTTCTTGGTCATTCGAGAGGTGACCAGCTCCGGCAACCGCTGCTCGAGGACCTCAGCAACGCGCCGGGCGAAGGGCTTCGTCTGCCGGTAGGTCACCTCGGTGTTCAAGGGGACATACACCTGCATCCCCTTGGAACCCGAGGTCTTGACGAAGCTCTCGAGGCCCAGCTGGGAGAACAGCCCCTTGACAACCAGCGCCACCTCGCAGCACTCGACGATGCCCGCCGGCGGTCCGGGGTCTAGGTCGAACACGAGCATCGTCGGCTGCCCGGGAGCATCCGCGCGGGACAGGGAGGTGTGCAGCTCGATGTCCGCCAGGTTGGCCAGCCACACCACCGCCGCGCGATCCTGGGCCAGCGTGTAGTTCACGTCGCCGATCTGGCGCGTCTCGACCCACGCGGGGCGGTGCGACGGAGACTGCTTCTCGTAGAAGTACTGCTCCTCGACCCCGTTCGGGTACCGCTTCAGGGTCAGGGCCCGATCGCGCAGATGGTGGACGACCGCCGGCGCCGCGCGCGTGTAATAGGAGATCAGGTCGCCCTTCGTGAAGCCCGCCTCCGGGAACAGGACCTTGTCCCAGTTGGAGAGCTTCAGCTGCCGGCCGTCGACCAGCACCGATAGCGCACCGTCGGGGAGGCGCTCGACCTCGTCGAACAGCGCCTCTGGAGAGCTCGGATCCGCAGCCGGCTCGCCTTCGAGCGCCACGCCGGGCTGGTCGGATTCCAGCCTCACGTCCCGCGCTGAGACGTCCTCCCGCAGGCCCTTGAATGATGGGGCGCGCATGATCCCGTCGGCCGTCCATTCGCGAAACTCGATCTCGGCGACCAGACGCGGTTCGGTGAACTGGGTTTCGCGCGGCAGCTTCGGGGCCACATCGAACGGGCTGCGCTTGCGCCGCAAAGGCTCGAGCCGCGAGGCCAGCTCACTGAGCGTCGCCTCGGTGAATCCAGTCCCCACTCGCCCGGCGTAGACAAATTCCTTACCCCGGTAGTAGCCCATCAACAGGGCGCCGATGCGCTCGGCCCGGCGACCCTCGCCCGGCGCCCAGCCACCGATAACAAGCTCTTGGCGCAGCGTGTGCTTGACCTTCACCCAGCCCCCGGTGCGACGCCCGGGCTCATAGCGGGACCCGAGCCGCTTGGCAATCACACCCTCCAGCCCCTGCTCCCTAGTCGCCTGGAGCAGCCGCTCCCCTTCGCGCACATGCGCCGCCGGCACGCGCCAGGCGGGTCCGGCCAGCTCGAGCTCCTCGAGCCGCTTCCGGCGCTCCTCGTAGGGCGCCTCGATCAGCAGGTGGCCATCGAGATAGAGCAGGTCGAAGATGGCGTACACGACTGGCGTCGAGGCGGAGAGCCGTCTGACGGCCGAGGACGAGGTGACGTGCATCCGCCGCTGGAGCCGCTCGAAGCTGGGCCTGCCCGACTCGTCGAAGGCCACGAGCTCTCCGTCGAACACGGCTTCGCGCATCCCCAGCTCCCGCAGGAGGCCACGGAGCTCGGGATAGGAGTCGGTGATCTCCCGCAGGTTCCTGCTCTCTAGCCGCAGCCGTCCGGGCTTCGCATAGGCGATGGCCCGCACGCCGTCCCACTTGACCTCAAACGAATAGTCGTCTTCTGGCTTGGGGATCACGGTCGAAGAGCGGGCCAGCATGGGCACGATCCGCTCCGGCATCGGTTGCCGCTCGGGATCGGCGGGTGGGTCCATGCGATGGATCATCCAGTCGTTCTTGGATGCCTCGTCGCGGCCGATGACGAACAGCCCGTAGCGACCGGTCAGCCGCTCGCCGTGGAACGTGACCTCCACCTTGCTCTCCGACCACTTCTCGGTCTCGAACGTGCCGCTGTCCCAGATCCGCATCGACCCGGCCCCGTACTCCCCCTTCGGGATGTCGCCCTCGAACTCCAGGTACTCGAGCGGGTGGTCCTCGGTGTGTACGGCGAGGCGGTTTTCGCTGGGGTCCGGAGGGATCCCGTTCGGGATGGCCCAGGAGGCGAGCGCGCCGTCGTGCTCCAGCCGCAGGTCCCAGTGAAGTCGCGTGGCGTGGTGCTCCTGGACGACGAACCGGCCACCGGTGGGCACCTCCTTGCGCCCCGCGCCGTCCGGCT
>DAIPIC010000187.1:0-4336 GCA_036771025.1 Solirubrobacteraceae bacterium | reverse complement strand
GCGCTCCGACCAGCACGATTCAGATCTGTGACACACTGGACCTAAGTGACAGGGGTAAGGGCGCGCGTGGGGGCAAGAGCGATCGTCGTCGGTGTGGTTGTCGCCTGGGCCATGGCGCTGGCGAGCGGACCTGCGGCTCCGGCTCGGCTGCTGGCTGGATCGGCGCCCACCATTCACACCGTCGCGGGAACCGGCGCGCCGTGCACGGTCGCCACGCTGCCGTGTGGCGACGGCGGCAAGGCAAGCAAGGCCACGCTGGCCGGACCGATGGCGGTCGTGCCCCTCGGTAACGGTGGCTTCCTGCTCGCCGACCGCGACGTGCCGCGCATCCGCCGGGTCGGGCGTCACGGGAAGATCACCACCGTGGCGGGCACCGGGCAGACCTGCACGACGACGACGGCCCCGGTAAATCCCTGCGGGGACGGGCTCCAAGCCACTCAGGCGCAGCTGAACATTCCGCACTACTTGATCGCCGCTCCGAACGGCGCGTTCATCATCGCCGACCGCGGGGACAACCGCGTCCGCGAGGTTTCATCCTCGGGAATCATCACCACGATCGCCGGCGATGGCCTCCCGTGCAACCCAACCACGGCATCGTGCGGCGACGGGGGCCTGGCGACGCAGGCCCAGATCACCGCGCCGCAGGGTGTATCGCTCGCGGCCAACGGGGCGCTCTTGATCGGGGGCCATGACAATCGCATCCGCCAGGTTTCGACGGGGGGGACGATCAGCACCGTGGCGGGCACCGGAACGACCTGCAGCAAGCCGACCCGCAAGTGCGGCGACGGCGGCCCTGCCACCGGCGCTCATCTCTCAGATCCCCACGGAGTGGCGGCTCTCCCGAACGGCGGCTTCCTGATCGCCGACCGGCTAGACAACCGGATCCGCGAGGTCTCGCCGTCGGGGACGATCACCACCGTCGCCGGAACCGGCAGTAAGTGCAATCCGACCCACCACTGTGGCGACGGAGGCAAGGCGACCAAGGCGACCCTCAACGAGCCGGTCGAGATAGCGCCCGTCGCAGGCGGCGGGTTCCTGATCCTCGACTCGGACGCCAACCGGGTCCGCTACGTGAACGCCAAGGGCACGATCAGCACCCTGGCCGGCTCGGGCAAGGAGTGCAAGCCCTCAACGGCGAAGTGCGGCGACGGTGGTCCGGCCACCAAGGCGCTGCTCGCGCGGCCGCACGGTGCCGCGATCACAAAGCACCACGTCTACATCGCCGACAGAAACGACAACCGGATCCGCCGCGTTGACGTGAGCCTGCCCTGATCGCGGGGGGCGGCTCGGCCGTTGCGGGAGGCGCTCGCGCCCCGGCTGGACGTCAACCGGTCAGATCTCCTCGGCAATACTCGCTGCGCCTCACGACCGGGGTGGTGCGCGATGGCCCACTTCGAGGCAGTTTGACCACCACCTTTTCGGCCGTGTACCGAATCGTTTTGGCCGCCTGACGCTCGAGGACCAGCGTGTAGGTGCCCGAGCCGACGTACCCCCCGACCGGGCTCGACCAGTCCATGAGGGCATTCACGATCGACACCCCGGTCGAACGGGGAGTCTCGGCCACGGTCACGTGCGTGACGCCTGGCCTCCCGATATGCCTGCCGGCGGAATAGGTGAAGGCCTGCCCGGGTCTCACCGCGCCGCTCTGGATCACGGTGTTCGGCCGGCCTAGGAACAGATAAGTCCAATGTTCGAGCCGCTGCCCCGCTCCGAACGCCACCGATACGTGCGGCGAGGACAAGTAGCGGCGCGTGGGCGCTCCGTTACCGAACCGATCCGATCCCGTGCACGTGACGGAGCCCGCGTAGGTGCCCGGGGCGATAGAGCCAGCGGAGCTAGTGGCGGCGCTCGAGGAAGAGCTGGTGGCACCGTTTGACGAGGAGCTCCCACACCCCGCGGCCGCGATCAGCCCGACGACCGCAGCCAGCGACACGACGGCCTTCCCCTGCAAGCCAGACATACGGCCTTGCACGCTACCCAACCCGCCGCGGGGCTACACGGTCGCGCGAGCTCGCCCACAACGCGCCGCGCCCGCACGGCGAGGGATCGCACTCAGCTCAGCGTAGGCTGCGCGCCGCGGCCCTCACCTTCCGCGCTGGCCGCCAGCGCGGAAGACGCAGCCACGGCCGCCGCCGGAGCGGGACGGGCCGCTGCCAGCGCTTCGGATCGAGGTCGGCGCCGCACAGCGCGCACCCAGCGGCGTATGGCGTGACGCGCTCTCCACACTGAGGGCAGTAGCCGGGATGCATGCGGTCAGTGTGGCCCCGCTCGCTCTAGCGAAGCTAAACGGGGCCACAGGCTGTCCGAAGAGTCTCTGGCGGCCTCAGCCGGCCGAGCGCCAAACTCATCGCTGCGCGCCGGGCTAGGCGAGCATTGGCGATCTCGTTGGGAGCGAGAGCCAGATCGACAAAGTTCGCCTACACCCCCGCGGCGATGGACACCTTCGCCGCCCGAGCGCGAATCAGGGACTCGAGCCGGAATCGTCGACTTCGAAAATCCCCTCGACCTCGATCGCCATGCCGTAATGAAGCTGTTGCACCCCGACCGCCGACCGGGCATGCCGCCCCGCGTCGCCGAGCACCTCTACGAAGAGATCGGACGCGCCGTTGATCACATCGGGAAGGCGGTCGAAGTCCTCCGTGCAGCTGACCAACCCGAGCAGCTTTACCGTCCGGCGAATGCGGCGGAGCTCGCCCAGCTCGTGCTTGAGAGTCGCGAGCATGTTCAGCGCGGTGAGGCGTGCTGCGTCGTACCCGTCCGCTTCAGAAAACTCGCGCCCGACCTTGCCGATGTAGTCGAATTCGCCATCCCGTAGCGGGGCGTGCCCGGCTAGATAGAGCATCGGGCCGGCGCGGACGGCGAGTTCGAAGTTCGCCAGCGGCGACGGGGGCGCGGGGAGAGTCAGCCCGAGGCGGCGGAGGCGGTCCTCGGGTGATGGCTGACTCATTCCGGGCGGGATCGGGCCGACATGTGCCTGGGCGATCGAAGCCCCGCCGTGCGGCCTTCTCATGCGCCCGAGAGGACTCGAACCTCCACGGACCATACAGTCCACAAGGCCCTCAACCTTGCGCGTCTACCAATTCCGCCACAGGCGCGTGGGGCGCCAGTATAGCCCTGGCCACGGGGGCCGACCACCGCCCAATGGGCGCGTTCGGGCCCGTGCCAAGTGCCGTCGCGGCGGGGCTTTGGATCCGTTGTTGGTCCTGCTTCTTGAGTCCGTCCTCGGGGGCCGCTACAGTGACGAACACACGTTCGACGTGGGCGGTCTTACCGGCCAGAACCAATAAGGAGTGGACGGATGGACTTGACAAAACGCCAGCAGGAGATCTTCGACTTCATCAAGCGGTACTCGGCCAAGTACGGGTATCCGCCGACGGTGCGGGACATCGGCAAGGCCGTGGGGCTGGCCTCCTCCTCGACCGTCCACGCCCACCTGTCAAACCTCGAGCGGATCGGCCTCCTGCGCCGAGATCCGTCGAAGCCGCGGGCCATAGAGCTCAGGGATCGAGCCGCGGCCGGAATGCGTGGCTTCGTCAATCCCGGGCTGCCCCTCGTGGGGCAGGTCGCCGCGGGCCAGCCGGTGCTGGCGGAGGAGAACATCGAGGAGTACATCCAGACCCCGACGTTCGCCGGTGGGGACAGCGGCGAGTACCTCCTTCGCGTGCGGGGCGACTCGATGCGAAACGTGGGCATCCTCGAAGACGACGTCGTCGTAGTTCGACCCCAGGGCAATGCGGATGATGGCGAAATCGTGGTCGCGTTGGTCGGCGAGGAGGCGACCGTGAAGCGCTTCTTTCGCGAGGAAGACCACGTCCGGCTTCAGCCCGAAAACGAGACGATGGAGCCGATTCGCAGCCGTGACGTGCGCGTCCTGGGGAAGGTCGTCGGCCTGATGAGGAGCATGTCATGAGTTCCGCCGTGGCTCTCAGGCCTCCCGGCACGCGGAGCCCGGCTGTGTCCTTGTTTGATCGGGCGGGCGGTGAGCCCACGCTGGACGATGTGCTCGCCGGCGTGTGGGAGGGGCTCGCCGCCCGCGCGACCGCAGCCTGCCCCATCTGTGGCGATCGCATGGAGCCCGCGGGCGAGGGGAGCGGGCAGGCTCCGGAGGCCGCTCGCTGCACCAACTGCGGCTCGACCCTGTCGTAGCCGGAGGCGGCGCCGCCCAGGAGAGGCGGGGTGAAGGTCGTGCTGAACCGCGAGAACGCGGCTATCCTTACGGATGCAGGCCGAGCAGCTGCGGAGGTGATGCCGCCTTCGAGGAAAGTCCGGACATCACAGGGCAGGGTGGTCGGTAACACCGACCCGGGGAAACCCGCGGGAAAGTGCCACAGAAACG
>DAIPIC010000186.1:0-4356 GCA_036771025.1 Solirubrobacteraceae bacterium | reverse complement strand
CCGGCGCCGATTCGATCCAGAGCAGTGCCTGGCCGACATCGAGAAGTACGGGTGCGAAGTGCTCGTCGTCGTGCCGGTAATGCTCCAGCGCATCCTCGACCTCGATGAAGAGGAGCGCCGGCGCTACGACACGAGCTCGCTGCGCGCCGTGTGCGCCAGTGGCTCGGCGCTGGCGGGCGATCTGGCCATCAGGTGGATGGACGAGTTCGGCGACAACCTCTACAACATGTATGGCTCGACCGAGGTGGCCGCCGCCACCCTGGCCACGCCCAAGGACATGCGCCGGGCCCCCGGCACCGCGGGCAAGGCGGCGAGAGGATCGATCGTCCGCCTGTACGACGAGAAGGGCCGGCAGGTGCTCCAGGGCGAGACCGGCCGGATCTTCGTCGGCAACCAGATGCTGTTCGAGGGCTACACGGGCGGCGGCAGCAAGGACGTGATCGAGGGCCTGATGGCCACCGGCGACATCGGCCGGTTCGACGAGGCCGGACGGATGTTCGTCGAGGGCCGCGACGACGAGATGATCGTCTCCGGCGGCGAGAACGTGTTCCCCAAGGAGGTGGAGGACGTGCTCAGCGGGCACGACGGAGTGTCCGAGGCGGCCGCGATCGGCGTTGACGATGAGAAATTCGGGCAGCGGCTGAAGGCCTTCGTGGTCCTGAGCGAGGGTAAAAAGGTCTCCGAGGACGAGCTCAAGGACCACGTCAAGTCGAACCTGGCGCGCTACAAGGTCCCCCGGGAGATCGAGTTCATCGACGAGCTGCCGCGCAACCCGACGGGCAAGGTGCTCAAGCGCAAGCTGGTCGAGGGCGATTCGGAGGACGACGAGGAGAACGGCGGCGAGCAGGAGGACGGCGGCTCGGAGGAGCAAGCCGCCGGAGAGGGCGAGGGCAAAGCGGAGGACGAGGCCCGCACCGAGGCATAGGCGCTTCGCGCTGCGGGTAGCCCATCGGTATGCCAGTGGAGCTCTATCAGGCGGAGTGGTGCCCGCACTCGAGCAAGGTCCGCCAGCGGCTCACCGAGCTGGGCGTGTCGTTCATCGCCCGGCAGGTCCCAGCCGAGCCCGCGGACCGCGAGGAGCTGCGGCGCAAGACCGGCAGCGAGGAGATCCCGACGCTGCTGCTCGAGGATGGCACCGCGATCTCCGAGCCCGACGAAATCATCGAATACCTCGAGGCCAACCACCACGAGCGCGCCGATGCCGACGAGCATCGGGAGCGGGCCGAGACTCACTCCTAGGCCCGCGAGCCGTCTCGCCTGGCCCGCGCGCGCCTTGCGCCCCCGCCCGACTACGACTCGGGCGAGGTTTTGGTCCATATAGGTACAAAAGCTCGCCCGAGTGGGGGTGGCGCTTGCTCCAGGCGCAAGGGGGCCGCGCACCGCCGCGCAAGCGCGACTGGTCAGCTGGTTGGACCAGTACGTGGTAGGATGGCCGGGCCATGCTGCGCCCGGTTCACACGCGCTCGCTTCCCGACGAGGTGTTCGGCCAGCTCCTGGGCGAGATCCTGAGCGGCCGCTACGCGCCGGGCGCGACGCTCCCCGGCGAGCGAGGTCTGAGCGACGTGTTCGGGGTCAATCGCCACGTGGTGCGCGAAGCGCTCAAACGACTCGAGCAGGTGGGACTGGTCAAGACCGTTCACGGCGGCGGCACGAAGGTGCTCGAGTTCAGACGCTCCGCCGGCCTTGACCTGCTGGCCGTGATCGCAGACCACCCGGAGGCGATGGAGAAGATGCTGCCGCTGCTCCTCTCGGCGCTTCAGATGCGGGCGGTAATCGGCGTGGACGCCGCCCACCTGTGCGCCGAGCGCGCCGATGACGAGCTGCGCTCAGAGCTGCTCGAGGCAGGGGAGACGTTGCGCGCGGTATCGCACGGCCCGGAGCTCCTGCCGCTCGACCAGCGCTTCTGGCAGCAACTGCTCGACGGCGCCGGGAACCTCGCCTACCAGCTGGCGTTCAACAGCTTGATCCGCGCGGTGCACGCCGACCCGGACTTCAGCCTGGGGTGGCTTCAGCACGAGCTTGAGCGCTGCGACTACCGGCGGCCGATCGCGCGGGCGATCGCCGACCGCGATCCCGACGCCGCCGCCACGGCCGCGCGGGAAGCCCTCTCGCCGGCGGCGGAGCTCTTGGGGACGGCGGTGGAGGAGGTCGCGTCGTGAGCACCGAGCAGGTACCGGCCGCCTATCAGGCCTCGCTTACCGCCAGGCGCGCGGACCTGAGGAGCCTCGGACCCTGCTGGCGCGAGTTCATCCGCCATTTCTCTCCCCGCGCCGTCCTGGTGTTCATCGCCGCCGCGGCGGCGGCGAGGATCGTGGTCGGGCGTTGGTCCTGGCACGACGCGCTGGTCCCGGCGGTGATCATCGCTTCGCAGCCGTTCGTGGAGTGGGTCATCCACAGATACCTCCTGCACCTACGGCCGATCACGGTGGCCGGGCGCAGGATCGAGCTGTACGGCTCCGTTCAGCATCGGATCCACCACCGCGACCCGTCGGATCTCAACCGAGTCCTGCTCAAACCGCCCGAGGTGCTGAGCTTCGTGATCCAGATACCGGTGGTGGCCGCAGGTGTCGTGTGGGTGTCGGTCGCGTTGATCGGCGGGCACTTCCTGCCGCTGCTGCTCACGGCGACCGTGCTCTCCTACCTCGGCCTGCTGCGCTACGAGTGGTCGCACTTCCTGATTCACACGCCCTACGTGCCGAAGACGCGGTGGTACAGGTCGATCTGGCGAAATCATCGCCTTCACCACTTCAAGCACGAGGGCTACTGGATGGGGATCACCTCGAAGATGGGCGACCGGGTGCTGGGGACCGATCCCGATCCCCGGGCGGTGCCGAAGTCCCCGACGGCCCGGACGCTCGGGATCCCCGTCGACTAGCGGCGCAGCTTAGGCCAGAGCCTGGCGGGCGTTGGGCAGATCGTCGGTCGCGATCACTAAGGTCGATCGGCATGGGCCTGCCTGGAATCCCGATCCTGACCCCGCCACAGCGTGGCTGACCTTCAATTTCAGGAGCGCCCGGCCGACGGCGAGCCCGCAGGCCTGCTCGTCCTCCATCATGGCCGGGGGACGGATGAGCGCGACCTCCTCGGGCTGGCCGACCTGCTCGACTCAGAACGCCGTCTGCACGTCGCGGCCCCACGCGCTCCGCTTCAGCTTCCGGGCTCGCCCGGCTACCACTGGTACCTCGTTCCGCGGGTCGGCCACCCGGATCCCGATACGTTCGAGGACTCGCGCCACAAGCTGGCGCAACTCCACGACGAGTTGTGGCAGCGGACCGGAGTGGGACCCGACCGGACGGTGCTCGGCGGGTTCTCGATGGGGACGGTGATGAGCTACGCCCTCGGGCTGTCGGGCGACCGGGCGGCGCCGGCCGGGATCCTCGCGTTCTCCGGGTTCATCCCCACCGTCGATGGATGGGAGCCCTCGCTCCACGACCGCGAGGGACTGCGGACGTTCATATCTCACGGCCGGCGAGACCCGGTCATCGAGGTCGCCTTCGCCAGGCGCGCACGCGAGGTGCTCGAGGGTGCCGGGCTAGCCGTCGACTACCACGAACACGAGGGCGCTCACCACATCGATCCCCGGCAGTTCGACCTGGCGATCGGCTGGCTGGCAGACGCGCTTAAGGTATAGGTCCGTACCAAATAATCTGACAGGCGACCGACCGATGCTAAGATCGAGCAAATGACGGCAATCGCAGGCGAAGTCGGTGTCGATGTCGGACCCGTCCCGGTAACAACCGGCCAACCCGCTGACACGGCGATCGACGATTGCCCCGAGTGCCTTCTCGGGAACCTGAACTGGCTGCTGGCCCAAGCACACTACTCGCTGGCCACCGAGCTGGCGCGGGCGTTTGAGCCGCTGGACATTTCTCCAAGGGGCCACGCCGTGCTCGCCGCAGCGATGACCGGCGAGCACACGCAGAAGCAGCTGGCCGAGCTCGTGGGGCTCGATAAGACGACGATGGTCGTCACGCTCGACGAGCTCGAGGAGGCCGTTCTCGCCCGCCGCGTTCCGTGGCCCAGCGACCGGCGCGCCCGGGTCGTGCAGGTCACGAAGGCGGGGGCGAAGAAGGTCGCCGCCGCCGACAAGGTGGCAATGCAGGTCCAGGCCGACGTCCTTGCCTCGCTCCGGGAGACGAAGGGCGAGCAACTGCTCGACGGCCTGTGCGAGCTGGTTCGCCAGCGACTGGGCGAGCCGGCGACCTGCAAGGGCGTGCGCCGCCGCGAGCCTCGCCCGTAGGCGCTCGCTAAAGGCCGCGCACCCGGGCGCGGACGCGAACTTTGGCGTTCCACTTCGGGCGTCCCGAAGTCAGGAGCCATCGTTCGGTGGGTGGCCGGGGGCGGGGGGCCGGTGTC
>DAIPIC010000185.1:0-4420 GCA_036771025.1 Solirubrobacteraceae bacterium | reverse complement strand
ATCGCGCCGCTCGAGACCGTGATGACGATCGAGGGCGACTACGGCCTGTTCGCCCATCTCGAGACGGTGTATCTCGGCTGCATGGCTCGCCGCTCTCTAATCATGCGCAACGTGGCGGAGGTGGTGGAGGCCGCTCGCGGCAAGCCGATCTTTTACTTCCCCGCCCGCCACGACCACTGGCTGGTGCAGACCGGCGATGGGTGGAGCGCACACGTGGCCGGCGCGATCGGCGTCTCGACCGACGCCCAGGCCTCCTGGTGGGGCGGCCGAGGGATCGGCACGGTCCCTCACGGGCTGATCGCCGCCTACGGCGGGGACACAGTCAGGGCTGCGAGCGTATTCAGCGACCGCTTCCATGGCGAGATGAACATCACGGTGCTGGTGGACTTCGAGAACCACTCGGTCGAGACCGCGCTCGCCGTGGCCGATGCCCTGGGTCCCAAGCTGTGGGGAGTGCGGCTCGACACCTCCGAGCAGCTCGTCGACCGCTCGCTGATCGACGAGATGGGAAGCTTCACCCCCACGGGGGTCAACCCCAAGCTGGTCGAGAAGGTGCGACACGCGCTCGATGAAGCCGGCTTTCACGGGGTCCGGATCGTGGCCAGTGGTGGGTTCAACGCGGCGCGGATCAACGAGTTTGAGACCCGCGGCGTGGCGGTCGACGCCTACGGGGTCGGCTCCTCCCTCATCCGCGGCCAGAACGACTTCACCGCCGACGTCGTGCTGCTCGAGGGGCGGCCGTGCGCGAAGGTGGGACGCACCTATTCGCCCAACCCCCGCATGGAGAGGGTGGAGTGATGGCCAGTATGCTCAGCCGCCGATGCTTGAGGTGATCGACCATGTGGGCGTGGCCGTCGAGGACATCGAGGCTGCCCTCGCGCTCTACCGTGAGACGTTCGGGATGGCCCTCGTCCACCGGGAGACGGTCACCGACCAGGGCGTCGACGCGGCACTGCTGGACGTCGGCGATGGGCATGTCGAGCTGCTGCAGCCACTGGGACCCGACACGGCGGTGGGCAAGTTCATCTCCCGCCGCGGGACGGGCCTTCACCACGTGGCCTTCCGGGTTTCAGATGTGCGCCACACGCTCGAGCGTCTGGCCGCCGCAGGGCTGCGACTGATCGACGAGGAGCCCCGGATCGGGATCCGCGGCTCGACCGTGGCGTTCCTACACCCGTCATCGACGGGCGGAGTGCTCACGGAGATCGTGCAACCGGCGAAGGAACACTGATGGCAGCCAACGAGAGGCCCCAGCGAATCAGCATCGGGTTCCTCGGGGGGCAGACCCTCGCCGCACGGGTCCCGCCGGATGAATTGAGAAAGCTCCGCAACGCGCTCGGGGCCGACGGATGGCACGACATCACCGCAGAGGATGGAACCGTGGCGGTCGATCTCGAGAAGGTCGTGTACGTGATCGTCGATCACGAAGAGCATCGGGTCGGATTCGGGACCTGAGGTCTCCGGCCATCTCGAGGGCGCTCCGCGAGCTGGACTGCGGGTTGCTGCTCAGCGCACGCACTCGCTTGCACCCCCCGGCGTTGGAGCGGGCGGTGGCCGCCTACTCCCGCCTCGGGGAGCATGGGGCCTGCTGGTTGGCGCTGGGGGTCGCGGGCTCGGCGCTCGATGACCGGCAGGGGCACCGCAGCCGGTGGTTGCGGGGGATGAGGATCGTGGCGGCCTCCTATGGCCTGAACTTCCTGGTCAAGCTCGCTGTCCGCCGCCGGCGGCCAGAGCTTCGGGGGCTGCCGCCGCTGACCGCCACGGTCTCGCGCCTCTCGTTTCCGAGCGCTCACTGCACCACGTCGTTTGCCGCCGCCCGAGCCTTCAGCGCAGTGGCACCAGCGGGACCCCTCTATGCGGCCGCGATAGCGTTCGCCTTTAGCCGGCCCTACCTGGGGGTGCACTACCCGAGCGACGTCCTGGCCGGCGCGCTGCTTGGGACGGCGATCGCGGAGGCTTGGCCGCCATTGCCCTCCCCAGCGAGGCCGGAGGGCCGCCGTTGAAGGTCGGGATCGTAGGACTTCCCAACGCCGGCAAGTCGTCGCTGTTCAGAGCCTTGACCGGCGCGGCGGCGGACGTCGCGAATTACGCATTCACCACGATCGAGCCCAACGTCGCGGTGGTCCCCGTCTCCGACGAGCGGCTCGAGGCCGTGGCGACAGCGGCGAAGGCATCCGGGGTGGTCCCGGACACGATCGAGTTCCGCGACATAGCGGGCCTGGTCGCGGGCGCCCACCGCGGCGAGGGACTCGGAAATCAGTTCCTGGCCAACATTCGCGAAACGGACGCGATCGTGCACGTCGTCCGAGTCCACGAGGACCCGGGCGTGGTCCACCCGGATGGCCAGGTCGATCCTCTCAGGGACGTGGAGACTGTCGAGACGGAGCTGATCTACGCCGACCTCGAGCAGGCCGAGAGACGACTGGAGCGAGTCTCCAAGGCCGCCAAGGGCGGCGACCGCCGGGCGGCGGCCGAGGAGCGCTGGCTGCAGGAGCTGATCGCCGCTTTAGAGCAGGGCCGGCCGGCCCGCACGGTCCCGCCGCCGGCCGACGCGCCAGACGCCGTGAAGCTGCTCTCTCCGCTCAGCGCAAAGCCCGTCCTGTATGTCGCCAACGTTGAGGAGGGATCTGACTCCCTCCCCGAGGCGCTCGAGCCACACGCGCGCTCCGAGGAGGCGCAGGCGATCGCGGTCTCGGCGCGCCTCGAGGCCGAGCTGGCGGAGCTCGACGACGCCGAGGCGGCCGCCATGCGCAGCGATCTGGGACTGGAGCGCTCCGGGCTTGAGGCTGTTGTGCGCGGTGCCTTTTCTCTGCTCGAGTTGATCGCGTTCTTCACGGCGGATCGGGACAAGCCGGCGCAGTCCTGGCACATCCGCGACGGCGCCACGGCCTGGGACGCCGCGGGGATGATTCACACAGACATGCAGCGGGGGTTCGTGCGGGCGGAGGTAGTGCCGTGGAGGGAGCTCGTCGACGCGGGCGGGTACGCGGCCGCGCGCGAGCGCGGGACGCTCCGCATCGAGGGGCGGGACCATGTGCTCGCCGACGGGGACGTGGTCCTTATCAGGTTCACGCCGCCGTGACGCGCGGGCGGCTGAGACAGCTAGGAGACCCGCCAGTCCGGCGTCACCAGCTCGGTCCGCGGGCCGCGGCCCTTGGTGTGGAGCTGGTCGAAGTGGTCGAGGGCCGCTCCGGACCCGAACGCGACGCAGGTGAGCGGTGACTCGGAGCGCACCACTGGCATCCCGGTCTCCTCGGCCACCCGATCCGGGAAACCCCTGACGAGGGTTCCACCGCCCACGAGCAGGATTCCGTCCCGGGCCAGGTCCGACGCCAGCTCGGGAGGTGTCTCCTCGAGCGTGTCGTGGATCGCTTGCATGATCTCGCCGATGGGTGCGGCGATCGCCTCGCGCACCTCCTCGCTGCGAAGCTCGACGGTGGTCGGGAGTCCGGTGAGAAGATGGCGTCCCTTGACTGGGAAGGTGTCCTCCGGCTCGAGCGGGGCTGCCGACCCGATGGCGATCTTGATCGTCTCAGCGGTCCGGGATCCGATCGCCAGGTGGTACTTGGTGCGCAAGTAGTGAGTGATCGCCTCGTCCATCTCGTAGCCCCCGACGCGAATGGAGCGGTAGACCACGATCCCGCCGAGCGAGATCACGGCCATCTCGCTGGTGCCTCCGCCGACGTCGACGACCATCCTGCCCACGGGCTCCTCGATCGCCATCCCCGCGCCGATGGCGGCCGCGATTGGCTCCTCGATCAGATGGATCCTCCTGGCCCCGGCGGCAAGGGACGCCTCCTCCACCGCTCGCTTCTCGACCTCTGTCACCCCCGAGGGAGCGCAGACGATCAGCCGCGGGTGGGCGTGGCGGCGGTCGAGCACCCTGCGGATGAAGTACCGAAGCATCTCTTCGGTCACCTCGAAATCCGCGATCACGCCGTGGCGCAGCGGCCGCGTGGCGGAGATGGTGGCCGGGGTGCGGCCGATCATCCGCTCGGCCTCGGAGCCGACGGCATGGACGAGGCCGGTTTCGACGTCTGAGGCCACGACCGACGGCTCGGAGACCACGATCCCCTGTCCGGCCACGTAGACGAGCGTGTTCGCGGTCCCCAGATCGATCGCCATGTCATGAACCCCGAGGCTGGGGGTCAGGTGGCGGCGGGCGGTGTGGTGCTTGAGTCCGTTCCTACGAATCCGGATGGCACACAGGTTGTCAGAAACCGACCGCTCGGAGCGGCCTCGGGGCAAGCCGTCGAAATTAACGCCGTATAGGTGCGGTTTGTCGACACGCCCTCGGTCCGGCCGGCCCCGAGGCGGCCGGAAGGGTGGCCCGGCCCCACCTATCCCAGCGTCGCCAGCACCTGGTTTGCCATGTTCTGCTCGCCCATCTGGTTGGGATGAAGCGGATAGGCCACCGAAT
>DAIPIC010000184.1:0-4469 GCA_036771025.1 Solirubrobacteraceae bacterium | reverse complement strand
CGCGCGGGCCCAAGCGCGCAGGCAGGTTCCCGGCGACCAGGCGAAGCTCAAGCAGCTACTTGAAGCGCGCGGCTGAGCCGAGGCTCACGGCACCGAGACGCCGACCGCCCTCAGGAAGCCCGGCAGGTTGCCCCCGATCCGGCCATAGGTCTTCCCGGCGCAGCGATATGCGCTCATCTTCACGACCGAGTTGTCGTGCCTGACGATCCTGATCGAGGCGTTGTAGCCGCCGGTACAGGCCACGTTGGTTGAGACTGATTGGGTAAGACGCCTGATGCCGTTCCGGTTCAGGGCGTTCTGCGCCTTCACCAGGCCATGCCCGGGCGTGAAGTCCTTTGTATGTGGCTTGTTGCCCGGCGGCGGCAGCGACGGCCTTGAAACGGTCACCCGGATGCTCCTGAGGTTTTGCCACCGCGCCGCGGCGACAGTCGCGCTGGCCGCAAACAGCAGCAGCAGCACTACGAGAACCCCACCGATTCGGCGCACGCCCCGAGCGTCAGCCATCGGTAGGTAGCTTACCTTGCGCCAGCTGCTGGCGCAGAACCTTCTTGTCGAATTTCCCCACCGAGGTCTTCGGCACCTCCTTGATGAACTCCACGCGCTCGGGGATCCACCACTTCGCCACCTTGTCTCTGAGGAAGGTGCGGAGCTGTTCAGGATCGAGCTCGCCCCCTGGGCGGCACACCACGCACGCCAGGGGTCGCTCGTCCCACCGCTCGTCGGGCACGGCCACGACTGCCGCCTCGACCACGTCCGGATGGGCCATGATCGCGTTCTCCAGCTCGACTGAGCTGATCCACTCTCCCCCGGACTTGACCAGATCCTTGGTTCGGTCGACAAGCTTGATCATCGCTCCGGGCAGGATCTCGGCGACATCGCCAGTACGGAGCCACCCGTCCTCCGTGAACTTCTGGGCTCCTGACTCGTCGTTGTAGTAGGCCTGGGCGATCGTCGGCCCACGCACCTGCAGCTCGCCGCCGGCGTCAGGATCGACGCGGAAATCGACCAGCGGCACCACGCGGCCCTGGAGCGCGCGGACGGCGTATGCCTCGTCCCCCTCCGGCCCCTCGGGCGGAACGCGGCACACGGACGCCATCGGGCTGGTCTCGGTCATCCCCCAGGCCTGGACGACCGGAACGCCGAACCGCTCGTCGTAGAGGCGTATCAAGGCCGCGGGGACCGCCGAGCCTCCGCACACGATGCGCTCCACCGACGAGAGGTCGGGAGTGGGCTCCAGCTGCCCGATTCCCTGCCAGATCGTTGGCACCCCGGCGGCGAACGTGACCCGCTCGGAAGCGATCAACCCGGCCAGGGCATCCGGCTCCATCCGCGGGCCCGGCAGCACGATCTTGCTGCCGGCCATCGCCGCCGCGTACGGCAGTCCCCAGGCATTGGCGTGGAACATGGGGACGATCGGCAGCGCAACGTCTCGCTCACGCAGCCCGGGCCCGTCGGCCTGGTTGGTCAGCAGCGTGTGCAGCACCGTGGAGCGATGCGAGTAGACGACCCCCTTTGGCCTGCCGGTGGTGCCGCTCGTGTAGCACATCGCGGCGGCGGCGTTCTCGTCCACGTCCACGAACTCGAATCCCGGATCGCCTGATTCGATCAGCTCCTCGTACTGCAATGCACCGGGGCGCTCGCCGTCGCAATCGGGCATCAGCACCTCGTGCTCGACGGCCTCGAACCGGGGCATCACATCGGCCAGCGAGGCGTCGAGGAAGATCACGCGATCGTCGGCGTGCCCGACCACGTAACGCAGGTCGTCCTCGAAGAGCCGGATGTTGAGGGTGTGCAGCACCGCGCCCATCGACGGCACGGCCAGATACAGCTCCAGGTGCCGGCGCGAGTTCCAGCCGAACGTTGCCACCCGGTCGCCGGGACGAATCCCGAGATCCCGCAGTGCGCCGGCCAGCCGGCGGGCTCGGTTCACCACGTCCCCGTAGGTGGAGCGCTCGACCCCATCGGATGTGACGCTGACCACCTCCCGGGAGCCGAACAGCTGCTCGGCGCGCTCGGCGATCGAACGCACCAGCAACGGGGTGCGCATCATCAGGCCCTCGAAGGTCGTCGGAGGAGCCTCGGTTGCCACGGCGCTTCTTCTACCCAGCTAGGCCGTGGAAGCCACGCCCCACGGCGCTACGCCCCATGACACTTCTTGAACTTCTTGCCCGAACCGCACCAGCAGGGGTCGTTTCGACCTATCTCGTGCTCGTGGTCGACACGCCGCTGCTCGACGTGCGGCAACAGCTCCGTCTCCATGCCTTCGGCCGCTGCCTCGGCGCTCCCGGCGGCGGCGGCCATCGCCAAGGCATTCGGCTGCACCGGCCCGCCGCCCGAGTAGGAGACCCGTCCCCCGCCGGTCGATGAGCTCGAGCGGCTCGAGGGACGCTGCGGCACCGGCGAGGGGGCCTGCCCGCCGTTCTGGCCCTCTACCACGACCTCTATGTGGAAGATCATCCGGGCGAAGTCGCCCCAGATGTTGTTCATCAGGTCCCGGAACAGCTCGAACGCCTCGTTCTTGTAGGCCACCAGCGGCTCGATCTGCGCGGCGGCCCGCAGGTGGATGCCCTGCTGGAGGTAGTCGAGGTCGTATAGGTGCTCACGCCACCGCTGGTCGATGATCTCGAGCAGCAGGAAGCGCTCGAGATCGCGCATCACCTGCGACGAGAGCTCCTCCTCGCGGCGGTCATAGAGCGCGAGCGCCTCCTCTTGGAGCTGCGCGGTCAGCTCCTCGCGGTCTATGTGGTTGGGGTCGACCTCCTCCAGCTCCTCGCTGGGCGTGAACATTTCTTCGACCCGCCGGAGCAGGCCCTCGATGTCCCAGTCCTCGACGAAGTCTCCGACCGTGTACTCCTCAACGAGCCGCTCCACCAGCTCGCCTAGCTGCTCTCGAGCCGCCTCCCCCATGTCCCGGCCCTCGAGCACATCGTCGCGATAGCGGTAGATCACCTCGCGCTGCTGGTTGGCGACATCGTCGTACTCCAGCGTGTGCTTGCGCATCAGGAAGTGCTGCTCCTCGACCTTCTTCTGCGCCTTCTCGATCTGCTTGGAGAGCATGCCGGCCTCGATCGGTTCCTCGTTGCCCTCGTCGTCCACGGTTCCCAGCCGGTTCAGGATCTTGTAGATCCGCTCGCCGGCGAACAGCCGTACGAGGTCGTCCTGCGCCGACAAAAAGAACCGCGACTCGCCCGGGTCGCCCTGACGACCGGAGCGGCCGCGCAGCTGATTGTCGATCCGGCGGGATTCGTGGCGCTCGGTGCCCAGGATGAACAGCCCACCGGCGTCGATCACATGCTCTCGCGCCAGCTTCACCGCGGTAGCAATCTTGGGCAGGACCTTCTCGTAGTGGGCCTCGTAATCGGGATCGCCGGGCTTCAGGCCGAGCTTGGCAACCTCCAGCCGGGCCAAATGCTCTTCGTTGCCGCCGAGCTTGATGTCGACACCCCGGCCAGCCATGTTGGTGGCGATCGTGACCGCTCCCGGCGCGCCGGCCTCGGCGATGGTTTCGCCCTCCCGCTCCGCGTGCTCCGGTTTGGCGTTTAGGACCGAGTGCTTGATTCCCTTCTTGGACAGGCGCTGGGAGAGAAGCTCCGAGACTTCCACGGAGATCGTGCCAACCAGTACCGGCTGACCCGCCTTGTGGCGCGTCTCGATCTCCTTGATGACCGACGCCCACTTGCCGTCCTTCGTCTTGTAGACCTGGTCGTTGTAGTCCTGCCGGACCATCGGGCGGTTGGTCGGCACCTCGACCACCGGCAGCTCATAGATCTTCATGAACTCCACGGCCTCGGTGAGCGCCGTGCCAGTCATCCCGGCCAGCTTGTCGTACATGCGGAAGTAGTTCTGCAGCGTGATCGTGGCCAGCGTCTGGTTCTCCTCCTGGATCCGAACGCCCTCCTTGGCCTCGACCGCCTGGTGCAGACCTTCGGACCATCGCCGGCCCTCGAGGATCCGGCCGGTGAACTCGTCGATGATCTTGACCTCCCCGTCGATCACGGCGTAGTCCACGTCGCGCTGGTAGAGAGACTGGGCCTTCAGGGACTGGATCAGGTGATTGACCAGATGGCCGTGCTCGGCCCGGTAGAGGTGGTCGATGCCCAGGAACTGCTCTGCCTTGGCCACTCCCTGCTCGGTGATGGCCACGGTCTTGTGCTTCTCGTCGAACTCGTAGTCGAAGTCGGCGACGAACTGCTTCTTCATCCTGGGATCCATCCCCTCAGGCGTCTTGCCCGGCTCCAGCCTCGGCGCCAGCTTGGCGAACCTGACGTACAGGTCGGCCGCCTGCTCCGGAGCGCCGGAGATGATCAGCGGCGTGCGGGCCTCGTCGATCAGGATGTTGTCCACCTCGTCGACGATCGCGTAGGTGTGGTACGGGGACGCGCCCTCCTCCGGCTTGGGCCGCCCGCCGTGCTGCACCTTCTCCTCCAGCGACTTGGCCATGTTGTCGCGCAGGTAGTCGAAGCCGAACT
>DAIPIC010000183.1:0-4531 GCA_036771025.1 Solirubrobacteraceae bacterium | reverse complement strand
AGATGCAGGACATCTACCGCGAGCCGATCAAGCCCGAGCTGATCGCCCAGCGGATAAAGGAGATCAAGTCCCACGGCGTGGTGACCGCGGCGTCGCTGACTCCCCAGAAGGTGCGCAAGTACTACGAGGTGGCACTCGACGCCGGACTGGACATCCTCGTGATCCAGGGGACTGTCGTCTCCGCAGAGCACGTCTCGCGGGATGAGACGCGGCCGCCCCTGAACCTCAAGGAGTTCATCCGCGAGCTGCAGCCGACGCCCGTACTCGTGGGCGGCTGCGCCTCCTACCACACCGGACTGCACCTCATGCGAACCGGGGCCGCCGGCGTGCTGGTGGGGGTCGGGCCGGGGGCGATCTGCACCACCCGGGGCGTCCTCGGGATCGGGGTGCCACAGGCCACCGCGATCGCTGACGTGGCAGCTGCCCGCTCGCAGCACATGCTCGAGACCGGTGAATACGTCAAGGTGATCGCCGACGGCGGGATGCGCAACGGCGGCGACGTGGCCAAGGCCATCGCCTGCGGCGCCGACGCGGTCATGCTGGGCTCCGCGCTGGCCCGGGCTTACGAGGCTCCCGGTCGCGGCTACAACTGGGGGATGGCCACGTTCCATCCCACGCTCCCGCGCGGGACGCGCGTCGCAACCACCCAGAACGGCACGTTGGAGGAGATCATCAAGGGCCCGGCCCGCGAAAACGACGGCACGTTCAACCTGATGGGCGGCCTGAAGACCTCCATGGCCACCTGCGGCTACCGGGACATCGCCGAGTTCAACCGCGCCGAGCTGATGGTCGCGCCAGCGCTTCAGACCGAGGGCAAGCACCTCCAGCGAGAGCAGGGCGTCGGCATGGGCGCCGTAGACAAGGCCGCCACAGTCGGTGTCGGCGACTAACGCGACCGTCGCGGCGGGGGCGACCGAGCCACAGCCCGCGACGACCGACGAGGTCGTCGTACTCGATTACGGGGGCCAGTACTCCCAGCTGATCGCCCGGCGGATCAGGGAGTGCGGCGTGTTCTCCGAGCTGTTGCCCCATCACGTGGGCGTCGGGGCAGTGGCCCGGCGCCGGCCGAGGGGCGTCATCCTCTCGGGCGGGCCAGCGTCGGTCTATGCCGACGCGGCGCCTCCGCTTGATCGGGAGCTGCTCGAGCTTGGCGTTCCGGTGCTCGGGATCTGCTATGGCATGCAGCTGCTGGCGCGCGAGCTGGGAGGACGCGTGGAGGGGGCCGAGGTGGGAGAGTTCGGGCGCTCGCAGCTGATCGTGGGCGAGACCGGGCGGCTGCTTGACGGAACCCCGCACGAGCAGACCTGCTGGATGTCTCACCGGGACACGGTTTTTGCGCCGCCGCCCGGCTTCAAGGCCCTCGCGTCCTCGACCGCTTCCCCCGTGGCGGCGTTCGAGTCCGTGGAGCGCGGCGTCTACGGCATCCAGTTTCACCCCGAGGTGGTCCACACCCCATACGGTCAGCAGGTCCTCCAAAACTTCCTGGAGGGGGTCTGCGGCTGCGAACGGAGCTGGAGCGCGCGCTCGGTAATGGAGGAGCAGATCGAGCGGATCGCCGCCCAGGTCGGCGACGGCCGCGCGATCTGCGGGCTCTCCGGGGGTGTCGACTCGAGCGTCGCGGCGTTGCTCGTGCACCGCGCGATCGGAGACCGGCTGACGTGCGTGTTCGTCGATCACGGGCTGATGCGTAAGGACGAGGGAGAGCAAGTCGTGCGCGCCTTCCGCGACCACTTCAAGGTCCCGCTGGTCGCCGTCGATGCCTCCCAGCGCTTCCTGTCCCGCCTGAAGGGCGTGACCGATCCCGAGGAGAAGCGAAAGCGGATCGGCAGTGAATTCATCCGGGTGTTCGAAGAGGAGGCCGCCAAGCTGCCCGACGTCCAGTTCCTGGTGCAGGGCACCCTCTACTCGGACGTGATCGAGTCAGGCGGCGGCACGGGCGCCGCGACAATCAAGTCCCACCACAACGTGGGCGGCCTGCCCGAAGACTTGCAGCTCGAGCTGGTGGAGCCGCTGCGCTCCCTGTTCAAGGACGAGGTCCGAGCGGTGGGCGCCGAGCTGGGGCTTCCCGAACGGCTCGTCTGGCGCCAGCCCTTCCCCGGTCCGGGGCTGGCGATCCGGATCGTGGGTGGGGAGGCCACCCGGGAGCGGCTCGAGATCCTGCGCGAGGCGGACGCCATCCTCCAGGACGAGATCCGCAAGGCCGGTCTGTACCGGGAGCTGTGGCAGTCGTTCTGCGTCCTGCCCGACATCCGGACGGTCGGCGTCCAGGGCGACTCGCGCACCTACGGCAACGTGATCGTGATCCGGGCCGTCACCAGCGACGACGCGATGACCGCCGACTGGGCGCGGCTCCCCTACGACCTGCTCGAGCAGATCGCCTCGCGGATGATCTCCGAGATCAGGGCCGTAGGCCGGGTGGTGCTCGACATCACGAGCAAGCCGCCAGGCACGATCGAGTGGGAGTGACCTCACCGCTCGGCTCGTCCGGTACGCCGTGACCCTTACCCACTTCGACGAGGCCCGGTCCTTTGAGTTCGATCTCGGTCATCTGCGCGGGCGCTGGACGAACCTGGGCGAGGCGGCCGGCAGCGCTCGCGTAGGGATGCGGCGGATTCAGCTCCCCGCCGGGGGCTGGTCCACGCCGGCGCACGAGCACGGACGCGAGGAAGAAATCTTCTATGTCCTCGGCGGCCGTGGCGTGTCCTGGCAGGGAGGTCGCACGGCGGAGATCGCGGCCGGCGACTGCATCGTCTACCTCCCCAACCGCGGCGCCCACACACTCAACGCGATCGAGCCGCTGGACGTGCTGGCGTTCGGCCCGCGAGAGTACGACGAAGCCATCGGCTTTCCACGGCTGGCGATGTCGCTGGTTGGCCGCCGGGCCGTGGCCTCCGAGCCAGGGGTCATCGAGAGGGCGCCGTTTCAGTTCGTGCGCGAATCGCAGCTGGGCCCGCCCGAGCTCCCCGATGAGCCTGGGCCTCGACCGGCCACGGTCGTCAACGCGGACGACGTGGAGGGCGTTCCGTTCGGTCGGGGGCGGGTGGAGTCAGTGCGTCGCGACCTGGGCCGGGCGGCGGGCTCGCGCGCCACGGGGCTGAAGCACGTGCGGGTCGCCCCGTCCAAGCACGCCACCCCGCTGCACTGCCACTCTCTGGAGGAGGAGCTGTTCGTGGTCCTGGACGGAAACGGCGTTCTGCTGCTCGGCGACGAGGAGCTTCCGGTGAGACCGGGCCACGTCGTCGCGCGTCCTCCGGGCACCGGGATTGCGCACGCCTTCCGTGCCGGTGGGGAGGGACTCGAGTTCCTGGCGTACGGAACTCGGCATCCGGGCGACGCCTGCTATTACCCGCGCTCGAACAAGATCTCGTTTCGCGGTCTGGGTGTGATCGGGCGCCTCGAGCGGCTCAACTACTGGGATGGGGAGGAATAGCGATGGCCACGTTCGTCTTCAGGCTTCAGGCTCCCCGTCCCACCTTCGGGCTCGACATGAGCGACGAGGAGCGGGAGATCATGGGCCGCCACGCGGCCCACTGGCAGCCGTTGATCGACTCCGGCCGAATGGTGGTGTTTGGGCCGGTGCTCGACGAGGCTGGCTCGTGGGGGCTCGGGGTGGTGGAGGCCGAGGACGAGGACGAACTGCGCGAGTTCGCCGCGAACGACCCTGTAGTCACGACCGGCACTGGTCGTATCGAGATGGGAAAGATGCTGGCGGGGTTTGTCCGACCGGGGACACCGGCCTGAGGGCCTTGGCTCGCTCCTAGCCGACCAGGCCCACGATCCGCCTGACGTAGCGTCCACGGTCGCGGGGCAGTCGTCGGCGAGGGAACCATCGCACGGCGTCGATCTCGCCACGCTCAATGGTCAGCGGCTGGCCGTTCACCTCGGCCTGAAAGCAGAAGATCGTGTCGTTGCGGTGATACTCCGTGGCTCCCAGGAAGCCGAGGTTTCGCCAGGCCTCGATCCGCACGCCGAGCTCCTCCTCGATCTCCCGCCGAGCCGCATCCTCCGGGCCCTCGTCGCGCTTGATGCCGCCTCCGGGCAGATCCCACTCCCGCTTGCCGTAGGTGTGGCGCACCAGCAGGACATTGTCCCCGTCGGTAAGCACGCACTTCACGCCGTTTTGCCTCGGTCTGCGCACGAACCACCACGTCCGCAACAAGCGATGGGCGAGGCGAAAGCCAAGGCGACGAATCGGAACGGGAAGGCGCACAAGACCAGCGTACGCGGTCCCCTTTCCCTATCATCGGCGGCGGGCCGCGCGTGTCACTGCGCGGCTCGTGCACGCCATGAAGACATACGTCGCAAAACCGGACGACAGAGAGCGCAATTGGCTGCTCGTCGACGCCACTGGGCAAACCCTCGGGCGGCTAGCGACGCAGATCGCCGACGCCCTGCGCGGCAAGCGCAAGCCGGGCTACACCCCCCACATCGACACCGGCGACTTCGTGGTGGTCGTGAATGCCGAGAAGGTCTCGGTCACGGGCAACAAGCTTCAGGCCAAGCGCTACTACCGTCACTCCGGGTATCCGGG
>DAIPIC010000182.1:0-4572 GCA_036771025.1 Solirubrobacteraceae bacterium | reverse complement strand
CGATCGCCGATCTGGGCTCCGGTGCCGGGTTTCCGGGGCTGCCCTTGGCGATCGCTAGGCCCGATGCGACCGTGGACCTGGTCGAGGGCAACGGGCGCAAGTCCGCTTTCCTCGAACGTGCCGCGCTCGCCTGCGGACTGGGCAACGTTCGCGTCGTCAACGCACGCGCCGAAACCTGGGACGCCGGTATTGCCCGCTGCGACCTCGTCACGGCGCGGGCCCTCGGGCCGCTCTCCGTGGTGCTCGAGTACGCAGCGCCGCTCCTCCGGGTCGGCGGATCGCTTGTCGTGTGGCGGGGCGCCCGGGACCACGACGCCGAGCGAGCCGCGGCCTTTGCGGCGTCCGAGCTTGGTTTCGAGCCATGCGAGCCCCTGCCTGTCAACCCTTATCCTGGCGCCAGGCGGCGACATCTGCACCTCATGCTGAAGGTGAGGCCCACGCCAGACGGGTTCCCTCGCCGCCCCGGGCTGGCGGTCAAGCGCCCACTCGGCACCGGCGGAGCGCGACGCTTCGTCTGACCGCCGTCGCCGCTACCTTGCCGAGCCAGAGATGGGGACCGTCTATGCCATCGCCAATCAGAAGGGCGGAGTGGGCAAAACCACAACGGCCGTCAACCTCGCGGCGTGCGTGGCTGAGGCCAACTACGACTCGCTGCTTGTCGACGTCGATCCGCAGGCCAATGCCACGGTGGGCCTCGGCCTCGGCCGTGACGCCAGTCCCACCATGTACGACGTCCTGGTCGGCGACGTGGCGCTCGAGGACGCGATCGTTCCCACGGGCATCGACCGTCTGTGGCTCGCGCCCTCCGGCCCCGACCTGGCTGGAGCGGCCGTCGAGCTGCCGCGGATCGGCGGATCCGAGACGAAGCTTCGGGACACGCTTGAACCGGTCCGGAGGCGATATGCGTTCATCCTGCTCGACTGCCCCCCTGCTCTCGGGCCGTTGACGGTCGGGGCGCTAGTCGCCGCCGACCGGGTGATCGTCCCCGTCCAGTCTGAGTACTTTGCGCTCGAGGGGCTTGCCGGCCTACTCGACACGCTCTCGTTGATCCAGCGGGAGCTGAACCCACGGCTGACGGTCGCCGGGATGCTCCTGACGATGCACGATGGCCGCACCCGCCTGGCTCAGGACGTCGAGCGGGAGGTTCGCCAGCATTTTCCCGAACTGGTGTTCGATACCGTGATACCTCGCAACGTCCGCGTCGGCGAGGCACCCAGCTTCGGCAAGCCCGTCATCCATCACGACCCGCATTGCCCAGGTGCTGATGCATATTTCGAATTCGCGAAGGAGGTTGCAGCCCGTGGCTGAGCGACAGAGAGGGATGGGCCGCGGCCTGGCCGCGATCTTGTCGGTTGTTCCCCGCGACGAGCAGGAGGAGTTCCGCGAGCTACCGCTTGAGTTGATCGCCCCCAATCCGGCTCAACCCAGGCGCGGATTCGACGAGCAGGCGCTGCTGGCGCTCGCGCAGTCGATCCGGACTCGCGGCGTGCTCCAGCCGGTGCTGGTCCGACCCGTGGTCGGGGGTCGGTACGAGCTGATCGCCGGTGAGCGGCGCTGGCGCGCGGCGCAGCTGGCCGAACTCGAATCGATCCCAGCCATCGTCCGCCACCAGGACGACGCCGCCTCACTCGAGGTGGCGCTGATCGAGAACATGGCCCGCGAGGACCTCAATCCCGTCGACGAGGCTCGCGGCTGCGCGGCCCTCGTGGATGAGCTCGGCCTATCGCGAGAGGAGGTAGGCGTACGGGTGGGGCGCAGCCGGGTTGCGGTCTCGAACCTGATCCGCTTGCTCGAGCTGCCCGACGAGGCGCTCGCGCTGATCGAGCGAGGGCAGCTGACCGAGGGCCACGGCCGCGCGCTGCTGTTGGCCGGCGACCACGATGGGCGCCGCCGGTTGGCGCGCGAGGCGGCCGCCCGCCAGTGGTCGGTACGCGAGCTCGAGCATCGGGCCCGCGGTACCCGTCCGGTGCGCGCCGCGAAGAGCGGCGAAAACGGGCGGGGCTCCCTCCACCCGGATCAGGAAGCGGCTATCGATCGGATCTCCGACGTTCTGGGCGCGGCACTTGGGCGCGAGATCGAGGTGTCGGCGGCTCCCCGCGGGGAATACCGGGCCAAGCTCTCGTTCGATTCGCTCGATGACGCGCTCGAGTTGGCCCGGCGGCTCGGCGTCAAGCGGGTCGCATAACGTCGAGCGCTTAGAACAGCGGGATCCGTATGGCGCGGCCCATGGGCCGCAGCGCGCCGCCCACCAACCTCAGTGGCCGAACGTACAGGCGCCGTCGATGTTGTGGGTCGCTCGCCGGGAACGCGTTGTACGTAAGCAGGAGTCGGCCACTATCTCGGACGATGCTGCCGCCGGCGGTACCCACCCAGTACTTCCCGCCGTGGAGCACGGGCCGGTTGTCGATCCGCTTGTAGAGCCCGAGCGGGGTGCCGCGCCGCACCGCCTCTCCCTCGGCGTAGCCGGCGGAGGTGTAGATGCCGCCGCTATAGAGGAGGTAAGTGGCGTTGCCCAGATGGACCGCTGTCGGAGCCTCGACCACGCCCTCTTCCCACCCGCGGGACCGGCTGCTCAGCAACAGCTTGCGGCCTCCCGCGACCAGACCGCTGTGATCCAGTGTCCGCCCGTAGATGATCGCCGGATCGAGATGGGCGTTTGAGTCAATCTTGTAGAGCAGATACAGAGCGCCATGCGCCCGCAGCAGGGTGGGATCGATCGCGCCCGCGGGCTCATCTGAAACGACCGGCTGTCCCACGTCGTGGAACCCTCCATCCGGCGTGTCGCTGATCGCGACGCCGATGCAGTGCCGATGATCGCCTTTTCGTACGGCGCTGAAATAGAGGAGGTAGTGGCCGCCCACGCGTTCGAGGTCAGGAGACCAGAACGTGCCGTCCGCCCACTGGGGCCATCCATCGGGCGCGAACGCCAAATGGGGAGGGGCATAGCGGAGGCCACCGATGTTCTCCGCCGAGCGGGTGGGGAAGCCCGCACCGGTGCACATCAACGTGACTGCGGGGGATGCATCGTGCTGCACGAGCATCGTTGGGTCCGGGCACTCCACAACTTGGGCCTTGGCGGCCCCGACCCATCCCGCTGCGACGGTCACCCCGGCGCCGAGCGCGACCGCCGCCGTCGCCAGCGTCCGTCGCCATGAGCGGAGATCCAAGCGACGGCTGATTTTCACCGAGACGTTCGTGCGTTCGGGCCCCATGCCCAAGACCACGTATGTCCTCCTGGTCCTGCGACCGACTGGCCTCCACCAGTCCGCGGGCCAGCCGACGATCGGCAACTAATCGAACAGCTTCAACACGTCCGACGGCCGAAAAGTCGCGGACGCGGGCGCGGGCAACCGTCCGGTCTCAGCGCCCGTCGCGCCGGTCGCTTGAGGAGCTTGACGGGACCTAGCCCCGCAGCGGTACCGGCCTCACGTCAAGCGTGGGACGCAACACGCCATTCACGAGACCCACTTGCATAAGAAACAGCCGCCGTTGCCCGGGATGCTCATTCGGGGGGAAGGCGTTGTATGCGAACAGGTAGATCCCCTTGGCCTGAAAGATGCTGCCACCGCCGGTGCCGACCCAATCAAGGCCTGCCTTCAGTACCGGACCATTACGGACGCGGTGGTACGGGCCGAGCGGCGACCCATGCCGGATCGCTTCGCCCTCCGCGTAGCCGGACCCCGCGTAGTAGCCACCGCTGTAGACCAAGTACGTCGTCTTGCCGATGCTGAATGCCGTGGGGCCCTCGATCACTCCGGCTTCCCAGCCGCTCGCCTGGCTGCTCAGGAGCACCTTGCGCCGGCCGGCGTGAAGGCCGCTCGCATCGAGCGGACGTCCAAATATGACCGATGGCTGTCCGAACGCGTTGCCGTCGCGTTTGTAGAGGAGGTACACCTTCCCTTGCGCATGCAGCAGGGTGGGATCGATCGCTCCGTAGGGATCGTTCGAGACAACCGGATATCCCACGTCGTGGAAGCCTCCGTCGGGCCGGTCGCTGATCGCCACGCCGATGCACCGGCGCTGGTCTCCCCTTCGCTGCGCGCTGAAGTAGAGGACATATCTGGCCCCGACCTTCTGGAGATCAGGAGCCCAGTACCCCCCGATGGCCCACCGAGGCCGGCCGTCGGGCGCGAACGCGGAGTGAGGAGGCGACTTCGACAGGCCCGCGATCCATCGAGCCGACCGGGTCGGGAAACCGTCTCCGGTGCACATCAACGTGAAGGCCGCAGGACCTGAACCGGCGTACAGCAGGGTGGGGTCCGGGCACTGGACAATGCCTTGAGCGCCGGCTGTCGCCGCAAACGTGCCCGACCCGGCGGCTGCGGTCATCGCCAGGGCGACGATCGGCGCAGTCCAGCGTCGACGCCTCGCGCTGACGGCCACTGCATTGAAGACTCTCTTGACTTGGGCGCTGCGCCCACTGACCACGTGTTTCCTCCTGATGCCGGCCTGGCGATCCGTCGACACCCCGCTCCCGCGCTGCTTTCGCAGGCGAGCCCGTTTAAACAAGGAATACCAGGAGGAGTTCCGGCATCCCGCAAGGCATCTGGCATGCGGCCGAGCCGATCGAGC
>DAIPIC010000181.1:0-4611 GCA_036771025.1 Solirubrobacteraceae bacterium | reverse complement strand
AGGGCAGCCGTAGGCGAACCCGATCACGCCCTGACCGTCGTCTGCCACCAGCCAAGGATGGGTCCTCGACGTCCGCTCGATCCGCTGCTCCAACTCGCCCGGGCCGGGAGCTCGCTCCTCGAACGATGCGGCGCTTTCGTTCACGAACGGGGCATAGACGGCAGCGCAGCCGGCGCCGTCGCGGGCGGGGTCGGCGTCCCGGATCAGGTGGGGCTGCTCGTTGTGCTCGCCAATCGCTCGCAACGTATCAGCCGCACACGGCCGGGCCGTTGTTGGCACAATGCCAATAGCAGACCGCCGATCTCAGGAGCCGCCATGTCCGTCACCCAGCCTCTTAGCGCCGTCACGCTCACCGACGAGCAGCAGGCGTTCGTCGAGTCGATCCGAGATTTCGCAAGGCGAGAATGCGGCACGCGCGAGCAGCGCGACGCGCTCACCGACCACGGCCGCGAGGTCCACAACCGCGAGCTCTACCGTCGCCTGGCGGAGCTCGGTTGGCTTGGCGTCTCGATCCCCGAGGCCTACGGCGGCTCGGGGGGAGGTGCGGTCGACATGTGCCTGCTGCTCGAGGAGTCGGCTCGCGGTAAGATCCCGATGGGCTTCTTCGGTGTGACGATGATCGTGGCCGGCGCATATCAGCGGTTTGGCTCAGAGGAGCAGAAGCAGGAGATCCTGGGCGGGATCGTCGATGGGCTGCTCGAGTCGATCGCGATGTCAGAGCCCGAGGCAGGCTCCGACGTCGGCAACCTCTCCTGTCGGGCCGAGCGATCGAACGGCGGCTACGTGATCAACGGCCAGAAGACCTGGATCACCGGTGCGCACGAGGCCGACCACATCCTGCTGGTGTGCCGCACCAGACGCACCGAGAACAAGCATGAGGGGCTCAGCATGATCTCGGTACCGGGCGGTTCCGAGGGGCTGGAGGTGCGGGGCATCGACACGATGGGCGGCCGCGAGGTCAACGACGTGTTCTTCACCGACTGCCATGTCCCGGCCGAGCGGCTGCTGGGCCAGGAGGACCAGGCCTGGATGCAGCTGATGGCCGGGCTCAACTACGAGCGGCTGATCATCGCCGCGCAGCTGCTCGGCGTCGCGCAGCGGGCCTTCGACGACGCCTTGGCGTACGTCAAGGAGCGCAAGCAGTTCGGTCGGCCCATCGGGAGCTTTCAGTCGCTCAGGCACCGGCTGGCGGATCTGGCCACCGAGATCGAGGTCTCCCGTCTACTGGTGTACGACGTCGCGCACCGGACCGACGAGGACCCTCAGCAGCTACTACCTCGCGAGGCGTCGATGGCCAAGCTCAAGGCCACGGAGACCGCGAAGCGCGTCGCCCTCGATGGAATGCAGATGATGGGCGGCTACGGCTACGCCAGCGAGTACGACATGGAGCGCCACGTCCGCACCGCGCTGGCATCGACGATCTACGGCGGCACGAGCGAAATCCAGCGCGACATCATCGCCAAGACGCTGGGCCTGTAGCCGACCGGCTTCGGCGAGACCCCGGGCCCTACCCCGGCCTGCGGACGGCTTCGAGCGCATCAGAGCGCTCGAGGAAGTCCTCCTGGCGCAGGACCAAGCCCTCGCGGAGCGTGAACACCTGAAATACCGGTTTGCTCACGGCCACGCCGCTGCCGGATCCGGTTCCCCGCTGCTGGGCGGACACCAGAAGCGCGTCCCCGAAGTCGACGAGCTCCTCGGGCTCCCACGCGAGGTCGTGAAACGCGTCCAGCCAATATCGCCATAGCTCGCGCATCCCGTCATGGCCGTGGAAGACCGGCTCCACGTCGGGCGGCATCAGGTCGCGGCTCGGAAGATATTCGCTGCCCTCGTCCCAACCGACCAGAACCAGGTCGAAGTCACGCCGGTTCACAGCGGCATATGCCCGCCGCACACGGCGGACGACGAGCGACCGTCGAAGTCGAGATCGAGGTGTCAGTCGGCTGAACGCCCGTGCCACGAGGCGGTAAACCTGGGGAAAGAGCACGGACAGGCGTTCATCGAGTGTCCGACGTTGACTCGCTGGTCCAGGCAGGGGAGGCAGCGTGATTCGCGTACCCCGCAGCGGCTCGACGGTCGGCGTCGACACAGGTCCGGAACTAACCCGCCGCCGCGTCCCGAGCCTGATCAGTACCTGGCCCGCACCGGCCGCTTCGGCAGCGGCTCATCACGAGAATCCTCGCTCGGGCGCTCGCTGACCGGACGATCCTCCGGATGCTCGAACGAGCTCCTTCCCAGGCGATCCACCGCGTTGCGGGTGCGGAAGTAGCGCGTCCCGGCGAGCGCGATTCCCACCACGGCCACGACAATCAGCACTACCTCGAAAGCGCTCATGTAGATCTGCTTCCCTCGATGGAGGGGTGCTAACAGGCGCTGTCGCCTACTCCGTCGTAGACGGTCCGCGTCCCACGCTCGGCAGTGGCTTCAGTCCGGGCTCGGCCTCATGGCCCCGGACCTCGCCGAGGTACGCGATCCGGTCGAGGCGAACGATCTCTCGCTCTCCCTCGATCCGGGCCGGATGACCCGGCGGCAGGTCGCGGATCAGGGCCCGGATTCGCTCGCGCAGCTGAAGCGCGAAGTGTGGGGTGGAGGCGCCAGTCAGCTGGCGCACGTCGTCGACCGTTACCTCGCGTCCGGGCCGCAGGCGGTCTGGATGCTCAGCCTGGCTCATTTGGCCGGCCCCCGGGAGCTGCCGTTGACTGGCTGGGGCTCGAGGTCGGAGTCGAGCTTCGCCTGAACAGCCACCGAAATGGCGTTGGCATCGCCGATCACCCAGCCGTGGTTGTACACCGCGGCCGTCGGTCCCTCCTGCGTATATCCGGGCGTTGCGTAATCAAAGAAGAAGTTCTCCAACGGATGCGGAAGCGTAGAGGCACTGTCGAGGAGAAGCTCGGGGCCGTACGTGCCGCTGGCCGACAGCGGGGCGGCGGCCGCGGCGTCCAGGGGACGGTCCTGGTTGATGAGGACATAGCCGTGGCCGGGGCTCTTCATCGCCCAGCCGAAGCTTCCGGGAACGTGGGCACAGGGCTGTCCAGTCGTGCAGGGCGGGTCGCGATAGATGGCGAACGCCACCGAGTTGGCAGCGGGGTCATTCGCCCCCACTCGCTTGACGGTCCCGTAACGCCCCAGCTGATTGACGACTCCATCCGGGACGACGCTCGACGGCCCGATCACGTAGATGTGCGGATGGAGATGGGACTCGAGCGCCTGGCGCGTGGGCGTCGGAATCCCCGAGCCCGACACGAACAGGATCGGATTCCCGCTCTCGGCCGCCCAACCAGCGGCCGGCATCGCGTATGCCGGATCGTCGGCCGATGCAATCACGACGCTCGTCGCCGGGCGCCCCTGCGCCGCGCTCTGCAGGCGATCGATTCCAGCGGCCACCGCGTACGGGTTGTGGCCAGGTACCGAGACCGAATGCAGCGAAGGCGGCTTGGGGACGTCGCCGACCACGATCGCCTGCGCGCCCCCGGCCGCGCCCGCCCCGGTGGGGGCCAGCAGCTTGAGCGCATCCGATGTCGCCGAGGGCAACGAGGAGCTACCGGAAAGCAGGATCGGCGCCCTGATGGGACCCGACATCAGAACCGCGGAGGCAATCGCCGCCTGCCAGTTATCAGTCGGAGCGATCACCACGGCAGGGGGGTGGGTGCCGGATCCCGCCGAGGGGTACACGGCGAGCGCCACCGCGGCGGCGTCGGCGATCGGGTCGGCGCCGGCCACGCGTGTCGTGTTCTTGGTCACCAGCCACGGGTATCCGAGCTTCTGGCTGGCCTGAGCGCTCTTGGACGCCACTCCGCCGACCGACGGCGAGGTCACCACGAGCTTGGACCCGCCACCGCATCCCGCGACCACGGCGCCGGCGACGGCCAACAGGAGCAGATTTCGGCTGCGGCGCATGTGCGGCCGAGACGTTAGCGAGCGGCCATCTGCCGAGCGCCGATCGCGATTCACCTCAGACCGGACTCCGCCGTGGTTGCTCGCGCTCGCGGCCGGAGAGGATCTGCGCCCGCTCGGCAAGGCGGTTTGCGCGCCGGAGCTCCGCCTCGCGCATTCGCCTCTTCTCTGTGGGCGAGGTGGCGACGACGCGGGGCACGGGCGTCGGGTGCCCCTCGTCGTCGAGCGCCACCATGGTCAGGTATGCCGTATTCGTGTGGCGGGTCTCGCCGGTCCGTGGGTTCTCGGCGTCGACCCGCACGCCGACCTCCATCGAGGTGCGCCACGCGGCGTTCACCGTGGCGCTGAACGTCACCAGCTCGCCCACGTAAATCGGATACAGGAAGTTCATCCGATCCATGCCGACCGTCACCACGCGCATGCGCGAGTGCTTGACGGCCGCCAGGCCGGCCACCTCGTCCGCCAGCTTCATCACCGTGCCTCCGTGAACGTTGCCCGCGCTGTTCGCGTCGGTGATCCCCATCCATTTGATCAGCTGTGCATGCGACTCGGAAACGGGCTTGGGATCGAGACCCATCGGCCTATGGAATCCTAAGCTCGCCCGCCACTCGCGCGGAGAGCTCGCGCGGACACTCGCCCCGCTACGCTAGAGGGGCTTTTCCTGCCACCCGCCAAGGAGGATGCGATGCCGGGCCTTTCCGGGCGCATGTCGACAGTCAT
>DAIPIC010000180.1:0-4619 GCA_036771025.1 Solirubrobacteraceae bacterium | reverse complement strand
AAGACCGTTTACGACGGAGCCCAATCGGGTTCGCCCTGAGATATTGACGTCACCGTCCTCTACGTCGACGGCAATGGGGCTATCTCAACCGTCGACTCTGGGCCGACATCGATCCAGAACGGCACCTACTTCGGCGCTCAGCTCGATCCGGTGACCGACCTGATCGGCCTCAATCTTCAATTCGGAAGTACCCTCCCGGGCAACACGCCCAGCTTCGTGTTTACGGCTACCCTCACAGGCCCGCCGGACAGCACGCCACCGACCATCACGCTGACGACCCCGCCGGACGCGGCTTCGTACGTCCTGCATCAGACGGTCAGTGCGGACTACTCGTGCGCCGATGAGGCGGGCGGCTCCGGGCTGGCGGCCTGCGTGGGAACCGTCGCCAACGGCGCCGCGATCGACACGGGAAGCGTCGGCCCGAAGACGTTCACCGTGGACGCCGCCGACAACGCCGGCAACACCAGCTCGGTCACCCACCACTACACCGTCGCCTACGATTTCAGCGGCTTCCTATCCCCAGTCGTCGGGCCGCCGGCAGTCAACACAGGCAAGGCCGGCAGGACGTATCCGATCAAATGGCAGATCATCGACGCCAACGGCGTTTTCATCAGTTCACTGAGCTCCGTCACTGGAGTCTCAGTGCAGTCGACCTCCTGTGCCAACTTCACCAGCGATCCCACCGATACCATGTCAACAAGCACCACCGGGGGCACTGGCCTGCGGTACGACAGCACCGGCAATGACTTCGTATACAACTGGGCGACGAAATCCAAAGGATGCTTCTCCCTGTTCCTGGAACTCGACAGCGGTCAGACGTTCGCGGCGTTCTTCACTCTCTCGTAGCAATCAGGAAGATCCGAGCATCCATCGCAACTATCGGCGCGCTACCGCCACTGGTTCTGGCCCCGGTGGTGAGCGCCGACTACCTTACTGGCGCACCAAGCTCGAGACGGTCGAGCCAGTTGTTCACGAATGTGTTGAACACTTGCGGCTGGTCAATTTGGAAGAGATGGCCGGCAGCGTCGAGCGGGGGCCGTGACCAGCCCCCGAAAGTCGGTCCATTTCTTGTGAGAGTCAAAACAGTCAAGGCTGGACCCTGGGCGCGCGGCCAATTGGTCCAGCTGCATCGAGGGTAGTCTCCCTCACCCGCTGCCCTCTCGTCCACGCATTCGCGAATGCGAGTGGGGTCAGCATGCCGAGCCCGCGATGAGGTCGCTCCTGGTTGTACTGGGCAACCCAACCTTGGATGACGACCCTGGCCTCGAGCAGGTTGTTGAACTCCTCGCCGCGCAGCAGCTCGTCGCGCATGGTGCCGTTGAAGCGCTCGACGAAGGCGTTCTGCTGCGGGCTGCCCTTCTCGATGAAGGCCGGCCGGACACTCTGCTCCGCCAGCCAGGCGACCAGCGTGCTGGCGATGAACTCGCGGCCGTTGTCCGAGCGCAGAACCTCGGGCCGGCCGCGGCTTTCGAACAGCGCCTCCAGCTCCTCGCGGACGGCGAAGGCCCCGATGGAGCTGTCGACTCGGCAGGCCAGAGCCTCCCGGGTGAACTCGTCGACGATGTTCAGGATCCGCACCGACCTGCCGTTGCGCAGCTGGCTGCCCATGAAGTCGTAGGACCAGATCTGGTTGGGACGGCTGGCGCCCAGGTTCCAGATCGCGTTTAGGGCGTCGCCCTGGGCCTTCTTGCCGCTGGCCTGAGTTCGCCGAGGCGGGACGCGATGTCCCTCCAGCCGCCACAGCCGTTCCACTCGCTTCTTGTTCACCTGCCAACCCTCCCCACGCAGGAGCGCTGCAATCGTCCGATAGCCCCAGCGTGGATGCTGGGCCGCCAGCTCGTTCATCCGCTTCACTAGGCGGACTTCGTAATCGGGCGGTAGCGGCACGTAGCGCTGGGTCGTCCGGTGCTGGCCGACGACTCGGCAAGCCCGGCGCTCCGACACCTTGTAGCGGCGGCGCAGGTACGCGACGGCAGCTCGCCGGCGCGCCGGGCTCAGAATTTTCCCCGCGTAGGTTCGATACTCCGAACCGGACCCACCCCGATACTCCGAAGTGGACCCACCCCCGCGGGTCAATGATGGCTGGTCAGAAGTAGCCGGCGCACCTCCTCGGGCTGAATGCTCTGGGTCTCGGCGAAGTCCTTGCGGGCCTCCTGCGGGCTCTGAGCGGCTCGACTTTTCCACAGATCACCGTTTGGGCTCCTTGCGAGCCTGCTCGAGGCTCCGACGCAGGCGCCAGGAGTCGCTCCCGGTCTCGATGATGTGGGCGCCGAAGGTGAGCCGGTCGACCACCGCCTTGCAGAGGCGGGCGTCGGTGAAAATGCGCGTCCACTCGCCGAAGGGCAGGTTGGTTGTGACGATAATGCTGGCCACCTCGTTGCGTTCGGCCAGGACCTGGAAGAGGAGCTCGGCCCCAGTCTCAGAAGCCTGGACATAGCCGAGCTCGTCGAGGCAGAGCAGCTCGATGCCGGCGTAGCGCCGGACGATACGGGAGAGCTGGTGAGCGTCGCGTGCCTCCTCGAGCTCGCTGACGAGGGCGGCCACGGTGGTGAAGCGAACCCGGCGTCCCTGCTGGCAGGCGGCGATGCCCAGCCCTGTCGCGAGATGGCTTTTCCCGGTCCCGCTGTCGCCAATAAAGATCACGTTCTCGGCTCGGGCGATGTACTCGCCGCGGGCGAGCTGGTGGAGCTCAGCGGCGTTCACCGCCGACTGCTTGAAGTGGAAGTCCTCGAGCCGCTTGCGATGGGGGAAGTGGGCGTCCTGGAGGCGGCGCTCGGCGCGGCGCTGGCTGCGGTCGTCGAGCTCGAGCTCGAAGAGGTGAGCGAGGTAGTCGCGGTGCGGGGTGCCCTCGTGGGCGGCCTGGTCGGCGAGCTCGCCGTAGCGAGCACCGACGGACGGCAACCTGAGCTCTTTGGTCTGGGACCTGACCAGCGCGTCGACGGCTCCGTTCAACTTGCTCACGCTCGACCTCCTTCAAGCAGCTGGTCGTAAGCGTCGACCTGAGGCTGGGGGCGCTGGTAGACATCGAGGCCGCCGACGTCGAGCGCGACCAGTGGCCGGCGGCCGTCCCGCGCGCGTCGAACCAGTACCGCGACCGCTTTGCCGTCGATGGCACCGGCGGCGAGGGCGCCGGCCACGGCCTGGTCGACCACCTGTGCCGGGTAGCGGCGGTGGAGCATGAGCACGTCGACCATCTGCTTGGCGGCGCCGGTCTCACCGAGCCGCTGCTTCAAGAGCAGGAAGAGCTCGGTGTACGGGGCTGGCCAGCGCCCGGCCTCCTGCGCCTGGCGCAACGGCAGCGAACGCCAGAAGGCCTGCGGCTTGTGACGAAGGACCTCCAGGTAGTGGTCTAGATCGAGGCGCTGACCATACGGCTCCCAGCAGCGCTCCCAGTTCGCGACCTGCTCGCCGGCGTGGAAGATGAGCACCCGCTCGGAGCTGACTTCGGCCCGCACCAGCCGACCGGCCAAGCGTGCCGGCACCGAGTAGCTGGCCGCCCGCACTCTGGCTCGCGACTTCTCGTCGACGCGAATGTTGTCGACGTGTTCGACGGCCTCGAAGCGCTCTTCCGGAAGCGGCCGCAGCAGAGGCAACTCGTGGCTCCAGAGCTCGAGCTTGCTGGCCGGCTTGCCGACTGTGGTTCGCTGGTGGTCGCGAGCGCAGGCCTCCAGCAGCTGCCGGTTGAGGTCGGCGAGATCGCGGCAGCTGGGCAGCGGGACCAGGTGGTTGCGTCGGAAGTGGCCGAGACCGCCTTCGACGCCGCCCTTCTCGTGCGCACCTTCCTCGCCCAGCCGGCAGAACCGCGATTCGAACAGGTAGTGCGAGCGCAGCGCGATGAAGCGGTCGCACTCCTCCCGGGTCCGTCCCCGCAGCACCCGCGAGACCGCACCCTTGTGGTTGTCCATCCTGATTTCGGCGAAGACGCCACCGAAGTGCTCCAGCCCCAGCACCATGCTTTCCAAGAAGGCCTGCTGCGTTGCCCGCGCCAACGCCCGCACGAACACCCGGCCCGAGTAGCAAGCGCGCATCTGGAAGAACCACAGCGTCACCTGCAGCCCGGCCATGATCACCGCGGCCTGGAAGAAGTCGACCTCCGCCTCAGCCCCGGGGTCCTTGACCTGCGGCACCATGACCTCGGTCGGGCCGAACAGCTCCCGCTTGCGGCGGCCGACGTACTTGCGCACGGTCGACTCCGCCACCTCGATCCCGAGCTCAGCGCGGATCCGCTCCCAGATCCGGTGGGCGGTGTGGCGCTGCTTCCGCGGCGCCTCTCGGTCCGCTTCCAGCACCGACTCGATGAACGGCTTGGCCGGACCCAGCACCGGCGCCTCGCGTTGCGGCATCTGCCTCGGCGGGGGCAGGGCCGACTTCAGTGCCTGGCGGACAGTGCCGCGGCCGACGCCATGAACGCGGGCCAGTCGGCGCACGCCCCAGCCGTGCACGGCTCGGTCGCGCCGGATAGCCTCAAACAACTCCACCTTTCGCATCTCCTACTCCCGGTACTCAGGGCCGTCAGACAGCCGAGAGCATCGGGCTAACCGGGGGTGCGGAAGGTGGGTCCAGTTCAGAGGATCAAAACGCCTCTAGGTGGGTCCGGTTCAGAGGATCGTTCCTACCCG
>DAIPIC010000179.1:0-4670 GCA_036771025.1 Solirubrobacteraceae bacterium | reverse complement strand
TCCGGCCCGGTGATGAGGTGGCCGTGCCCTCATTCACCTTCTATGCCTCCGCCGAAGCGGTCGTGACCGCCGGTGCCCGGCCGGTGTTCTGCGACATAGACCCCGATACGCGCAACGTCACCCCCGATTCGGTCAAGGCCGCGCTGACGCCACGTTGCCGGGCGGTGGTGGTCGTCGACCTGTTCGGCAATCCCGCGCCGGTGCCAGAGATCAAGCGGCTAGGACTGCCGGTGCTCGAAGACGCGGCTCAGGCCGCGGGGGCGAGCCTGCGCGAGGGTCGCGCCGGGGCGCTCGGAGATGTGGCCACCCTCTCGTTCTACCCCTCCAAGAACCTTCCGTGTCTCGGTGACGGCGGCGCGATCATGACCGACGACGAGAGCATCGCCGAGCGGGCGAGGATGCTCCGGTTCCACGGCTCGCGCGACAAGCAGACATTCGCTGAGGTGGGGTACAACTCGCGGCTCGACGAGATCCAGGCGGCCATCCTGCGTGTGGAGCTCGGGTACCTGGATGAGTGGAGCGCCGGCCGGCGCGAGGCGGCCGAGGCGTACGCCGGCGCCGGGCTGGGCGATCTGGTCGGCCTCCCGTCGGCGCTCGAGGGAGCGGAGCCGGCCTGGCACATGTACGTGGTCACCCACCCTGAGGCGGACGCGCTTGGGGCGGCGCTGATCGAGCGAGGGGTCGAGGCCCGGGGCTACTATCGCACCCCCGTCCATCGCCAGCCGGCGATGGGCCCCTTCGCGGCGGCCGCCGGCGACCTGCAGGCCACGGACGCGCTGGCGCGAACAAACCTGGCGCTCCCGATGAGCCCCTTCCTCCGCTCACCGCAGGCCGAGGAGGTGGTCCGAGCGGTCGAGGAGGCCACTCAGACCGTCGGCCATGCCGCGCGCGCGCGGTGAGGGTCTGGCTGGACTTCACGAACTCGCCGCACGTGCTGGTCCTGCGGCCCGTGATCGACGACCTCCGCGCCCGCGGGCACGAGGTCGAGGTCACGGCGCGTGACTTCGCCCAGACGCTCGAGCTATGCGAGCGCTTCGGCATCGAGCACACAGTGGTCGGCCGTCATCGCGGCGCAAACGTCACGGACAAGGCCTGGGGGCTGGCGTCCCGGTCTCGGGAGCTCGTGCGGTGGGCCCGGCGCCGGGGATTCGACGTCGCTCTGGGACACGGCTCCAACGACATCACCGTGGCGGCGGCACTGCTGCGGATCCCGACCTCCACGATGTTCGACTACGAATGGGCCACGGTCCAGCACCACGTCAACTGCCGGCTGGCGAACACGGTCGTGGTGCCCGCGGCCATTCCCCCGGAGCGGCTGTACCGCTACGGGGCCCGAAACAAGATCAGGGCGTATGAGGGGCTGAAGGAGGAGTACTACCTGGCGGACTTCGAGCCCGACCCCTCCGTATTGGGCGAGCTGGGGCTGGAGCCGAGCGCCCCGATCGCCGTCCTGCGCACTCCGCCGGCGGTGTCGCTGTATCACCGCTTCGAGAACGACCTCTTCCGCCAGGTACTCGATCGCCTCCGCGGCGAGCAAGCAGTGGTGTTGCCGCGCACCGACGGACAACGCGAAGAGCTCCTGCGGGCGGGCGGCTGGATCGTCCCCACCCGGGCCATCGATGCCCAGTCGCTTGTCGCCCATGCAGATCTGGTGGTCTCGGCCGGTGGCACCATGAACCGCGAGGCTGTGGCCCTGGGCACGCCCGTGTACACGACGTTCGAGGGACGCCTGGGGGCCGTCGACGATCGGCTGATAAGCGAGGGTCGCCTGCGCCGGCTCGAGCGCCCAGAAGACGTCAGGCTGGCCAAGAGAGACGACGGAGGGCGATCGAGTCCGCGGGTCCGGCGCGATCCGGCGCTGCTGACGGATCTCCTGCTCTCAGCAGCTATCCGGCCCTAGCAAATACAATTCCCGCGCCATGCGCCGGCGGATCAGATCCGCGGCCTTCCCCGTTCATCGACACTCGCTCCCGCAGCTGCTCGTTGACGGCCTGCTGGTCGCGCTCGCCTACTACCTAGCTTTTCGGCTGCGGTTCGAGACGCTTCCGAGCCATTACTCGAGCCTGCTCGAGAACACGATCCCTTGGGTGGTTCCGCTGACCCTGATCGTGCTCGCTGCGTTCGGGGCCTATCAGCGGCTGTGGACCTTTGTGGGGCAACGGGACTACGAGGCCGTCCTGAAGGCCGTGATCAGCGCGACCTTGATCGTCGTGGGGGCAATCGCGCTGCTGCACCCCGTGACCTTCGCCGCCACGCCGACGGCTCCACGCACGGCGGTCACGCTGCCGTCGAGCGTTATCGCGCTGTTCTTCTTGCTGACCCTGACGCTGCTGCTCGGCGCCCGATTCGTGGTCCACTTGGTCTCCGAGGGGCGGGTCCACAGCTTCAGGGTGGCCAAAGGAGCCCGTGACGTGCTCATCGTCGGCGGCGGCGATGGCGGCCGGCTGGTCGTGAGGGAGCTGGTACGAAACCCACAACTGCGCCTGCGGCCCGTGGGCTTCGTCGATGACGACCCGCGCAAGCAGGGAGTCAAGGACGAGTACGGCCTGCGGGTGCTCGGCACCACCTCGGCGGAAGACTTGGCGCGTGTACTTGACGAAGTGGAGCCGCAGGAGGTGGTGATAGCGATCCCGTCCGCCCCCGGAACGCTGAGGGCCAGAGTGGTAGCCGCCTGTCGTGAGCGCGGAATCCCGGTCCGGACGACGCCCACCATGTTCGAGTTGCTCCGCGACGGGTCGGGGCAGCTGGCCGTCACCCGTCAGTTGCGTGAGGTGAGGGTGGAGGACGTCCTGGGGCGCGAGCCGGTCCTGATGGAGCTGGAGCGCGTCGGCGCGTACCTCGCTGGACAGGTCGTCCTCGTCACCGGCGCCGGCGGATCGATCGGGTCGGAGCTCTGCCGGCAGATCGCCCGGGTGGGCCCGCGCAGGTTGGTGCTCCTAGATCACGCCGAGGACAACCTGTTCGAGATCCTGCGGGAGCTGGAGGAAGAACGTCATATCCGCACCGCGGTCCCGGTGCTCGCCGACTGCAAGGAAGAAGAGCGGATGCGGGAGGTGCTTGCCGAGCATCGCCCCACGGCGGTCTTTCATGCGGCGGCCTACAAGCACGTGGTCATGATGGAGGTAAACCCGGTGGAGGCCGTGCGCAACAACGCACTGGCGACGCGCGTGGTGGCCCGTGTCGCCGGCGAGCTCGGCGTGGGCACGTTCGTGCTGGTCTCAACGGACAAGGCGGTCAAGGCCGCCACGGTGATGGGCGCCTCCAAGGCGCTGGCGGAGTGGGCGGTGGAGGCCGCGGCCGCGGAATACCCCGCGACCAACTACGCCACGGTCAGGTTCGGCAACGTGCTGGGCTCCTCGGGGTCCGTCGTGCCCATCTTCCGCCGCCAGATCGCGGCCGGTGGACCTGTGACGGTCACCGACCCGCGGATGACCCGGTACTTCATGACGATTCCCGAGTCGGTGCAGCTCATCATCCGCGCCGGATCGCTGAGCGGGAAGGGCAGTGGCCGCAGCGGCGACGTGTTCGTGCTGGAGATGGGGGAGCCGGTCCGCATCCTCGAGCTTGCCGAGGCGATGATCCGGCTGTCGGGACTGGAACCCGAGCGCGACATCGCGATCGAGATCGTCGGCGCCCGGCCGGGCGAGAAGTTCCATGAGGATCTGTTCAACCCCGATGAGGTGCCGCAGCCGACGCCGGCGCAGCGGATCGTACGCGCGGATCACGAGCCACTCGATCCAAGCTGGGTGGAGAGCACCTTCGCTCGCATCAACCTGCTCGTGCTCGAGGGCGATGCTCGCGCACTGGCCGAGGAAGTGGCGGCGCTTGCCGCCGGCAGAGTCGGCGTGCCGTCGACGCCGGCCGCCCCCCGAGGCAACCGGGCAGCCACATAAACTCAGAGAGACGACGGTGCATCTCCCACTCGCCTTCTCCATCCATCACTTCATTTCGTCTGTGGGGGCAGACGCGGGGTTCGCGGCCATTATCGGTCTGGCGATCCTGGTGCTCCTGTACTTCGCGCAGGCTCGCGAGACGACCACGCTGCGCGACGAGGCGATCTCCGCTTCGCAGCGGGTGGAACAGCTTGAGCGGCGGGTGGCGCAAATGGGCGGGCCTCCGGTCGCGCCGGCGCCTGACTCGGCCGCCTCGAACACCCAAGCCGGGACGACCACGCCGGCGCCGGGGGCGCCGCCCAGCGGCGTGCGTGTCGCTCCGGCCCGGGCCGCCGCCAATCCGGTCCCCAGCGCCACGCCAGGGGCCGCTTCTCCGGCGACGGCGGCGGGCAGCAGCGCAGCATCAGCGGGCAGCGAGCGAGCGCCGCTCCCTCAGCCGAGCCCTGCTCCGGCGCCGATCCCGGCTGCCCCACCCGGCGTCGGCGCGCCGGCGCTCGCGGACGCGACGCGGCTGATCCCGGCGGAGGCCGCACAGCCAGTGGCCGATGCAGCGCGATCGGTGCCTCAGGCCGGACAACCGGCCGGGCAGGCGAGCCAACCGGCGAAGCAGCCAGCGCAACCTCCGACGCAGGGCGCGGCGGGGGCGACGCACGCGGGCCAGCCGCCGACACAGGCGACGCAGGCGGGCCAGCCGGCGAGCCAGGCAGCGCAGCCCCCGGCCCAGGGCGCGGCGGGTGCCATGGCGCCGCGCGAGGACGAGGCCGCAGCGCAGGAGTC
>DAIPIC010000178.1:0-4751 GCA_036771025.1 Solirubrobacteraceae bacterium | reverse complement strand
TCGGCGGAGGCATAGAAGGTGAATGAGGGCACGGCCACCTCATCACCGGGCCGGATCCCGAGCGCCCGCAGACCGATCGTGATGGCATCTGTGCCGTTCGCCACGCCCACTGCGTGACGCGCCCCCAGATACGCCGCGAGCTCCAGCTCGAACGAGCTGACCTCGGGCCCCAGGATGAATCGGCCGGCCTCGATCACCTCCGCCACGCGCGCGGTGATCTCTGCCCTGATCGGGGAGATCATCGAATCGGTATCGAACAGTGGGATCGCCATGTGACGCCGGCCCAACCCTAGCCCCTAGCTACGCTTGGCCGCCATGTCTGCGCGCCGCGTCCCGCTCTCCAGGGCGCAGGCGGTTGCGCTCGGGGCGCTGCATGGGCCGGCGGAGTTGCTGCCGATCTCCTCCTCTGCCCACGTGGAAGTGATCCCGTGGCTTCTCGGGTGGAACTACGACGAGCTCGACGCCCAGCTGCGCAAGACGTTCGAAGTCGCTCTGCATACGGGCACCGCCGCGGCGCTGCTGATCACCCTGCGAGAGGAGGCATTGGACGCGCTGCGGTCCTCGCGACTACGGAGCGTAATCCTGTTGTCCTCAGTCCCTGCGGCGGTCGCGGGCTACGCGCTCGAGCGCCCAATCGAGCGGCGCCTGGGCACGCCGCTGACCATCGCGGCGTCGCTTGGGGCCGGGGGCGCGGGCATGGCGTGGGCCGACCGCAGGCCCGAAGAGCGGGTGGCCACGGACGCCGCGCCCGCTGACGCCCTGTACCTCGGCCTCGGGCAGGCGATGGCGCTTGTGCCGGGTGTCTCGCGGGGAGGGGCGACTCGCGCCGCGGCCCGCCTGCGTGGCTTCACGCGGCCTGAGTCCAGCCGGCTCTCGCGCCAGATTGGACTGCCCGTGCTCGGCGGTGCGGCGCTGTTGAAGGGAACCCGGCTGGCCCGAGCCGGCCTGCCGGCCGAAGCTCGCGGCCCGTTTGCGCTAGGCGCTGCCGCGGCCTTCGTCTCCACTCTCGCCTCGGCCCGGCCGATCCGTCGGCTCGATCACGACGGTGGCCTGGGACCCTACGCGCTCTATCGGCTGGGGCTGGCAGCGCTGGTGCTCATGCGGCGGTCAGGCCAGCGTCCATAGCTTGCCGGTTCCGGCCGGCTCGGGCTTGACCCGCCACTCGGCGGCCAGCCGCCAGAGCTCGGCCGGTGCACTTGGGCCGGGGAGTTCGCAAACGGAGGCCACCTCGGCTGTGGCCATCGTCCCAAAGCGGCGCAGCGCGTCCTCGATGGACGGCGGGCCGCCGGGCTCCGGCGAGGGTGCGGCGCCAGCCGCCAACGCGGCGGTCCGCAGGGTGGCATAGTCGCTGAACCCATAGACGCCCTCGGCCGGCCCTCCGTTTCCTGCTCGGAACTCCAGCGAGGGAAGCTTCACCCGTCCGGTCCCGGGCGCATGGTGCTCGGCACCGACGGCGGCCGCGCGCTCCAGATCCGCGCCGAATTCCTCCAGGGTGGCGTGCGAGCGCAGGGCAATGCGAAAGCGCTCCACGTCGAGCCCCCCGAGGGCACGCGCCTCCTGCACGAGCGAGTCGCCCGCGTCCAGCTTGCGCCGGCGACACATGAGCCCCTCGCGCAGGCGGCGGAGGTAGCGGCCGGGCTCAGCCTGCTCGGCTGCGGCCTTCACCGCGATACAGGCCGGGTAGGAGCTGTTGGGGGCGCCCTCGAGCCACAGCCGGGCGTCGACCGGCATCCCCGACTTCTCGGAGGCCTCGAGCGTCCGCCGGGCCTGCTCCAGCGGGTCCGCCTCCTCGCGAAGAATCCCGCCCATGACGTGGCGGAAACGGAGTCCTCCGGCAAACTCTTGCATGAGCTTGCGCAGCGCCGGCTCCAGCGCCCACGACCACGGACAGGCGGGATCCGTGTAGTAGGTGACGTGGACGACACTCACGTGGCTCAAAATACGAGAACGAAGGTATGACCACGCTGCTCGGCACGAAGCTCAACGGTCGCTACCGGCTCGAGGCCCGGATCGGCGCTGGCGGCATGTCGACCGTGTATCGGGCGCTCGACGAGACGCTCCAGCGCCGGGTGGCGATCAAGCTCATGAACACCGAGGTCGTGACCGACTCCGACGAGCTGGAGCGCTTCCGGCGCGAGGCGCGCGCGGTGGCACAGCTCTCGCATCCCAACATCGTGGGCGTTATCGACGCCGGGGAGGACGAGGGCCGCCCCTACATCGTGTTCGAGTACGTCGAGGGAGAGACGCTCAAGGAGCGGATCCGTCGCCAGGGGCGGCTGCCGATTCCCGAGGCGGTGGCCTATGCCATCGAGATCGTCCGTGCTCTGGGCGCCGCTCACGCCCGCCACATAGTCCATCGCGACGTCAAGCCACAGAACGTTCTCATCGATGAGGAAGGCTCGGCCAAGGTCACCGACTTCGGGATCGCACGTACCCTCGAGGAGGACGGGCTCACCGCCGACGGTCGCGTCCTGGGCACGACGGACTACGTCTCGCCGGAGCAGGCGCTGGGCCAGCCCGTCAGCGGCCAGTCCGACCTGTACTCGGTGGGAGTGGTGCTGTACGAGATGCTTACCGGCGAGGTGCCGTTCCGGGGCGAGAGCCAGGTGGCGGTCGCCATGAAGCATGTCCGCGAAGCGATGCCGGACGTCCAGGCCAAGCGCCCCGAGGTGTCGGCCGCGCTGGCCAAGGTGATCGACATCGCTACCGCCAAGCGGCTCACGGATCGCTACGGCGACGACGCCGAGCTGATCGCCGACCTGGAGGACGCGCTCGCGATCGAGACCGCTCGTGCCGGCAACACGCCGGGAGAGGTGACCGCGGTGCTTCGGACGCTTCCCACTCGTAAGCAACGCCGCATCCCCTACGCGCTCCGTCACCGTGTGATCACCCCGGCGTTGGCGCTGATCGTGATCGCCGGGATCGTCGCGGCCGGGATCTGGCTCGCGACCCGGGCCCACCATGGCACGGGGCGGGCCTCTCAGTCGCCGTCCTCACAGGTGATCCAAGTGGGGCTGTGCCAGACCTGCGCCCACGCCTACAACCCGGATGGGCTCGGTGGCGACACCTCGCAGAACGACAACGAGGCCGGGCTGGCGATCGACAACGATCCTCAGACCAAGTGGCAGACGCAGCAGTACTACGGCGGCACCCTCGGCAAGCCCGGCGTCGGGTTATACGTCGACGCCCACCCCCGGGTCGTAGCCCGGGAGCTGAGGCTTGTCACCGATACCCCGGGCTTCACGGCGCAGGTCTGGGGCCGTAATACCCCGCCCAAGTCCGACTCCGCCGACTTCAATCAACCCGGTGGCTGGGTCCAGCTGGCATCGCAGCCCTACGTCCACCACCGGCAGGACATCGGCCTGCAGGGGACCGCTCCGTACCGCTACTACCTGGTCTGGGTTGTCACGCTGCCGCCGGGCCAGCAGAGCGTTTCGCTCAACGAGATCTTACTCTACAAATAGCTTCGCCAGGCGCTAGTGGCGGTGGACCCGCTCGGCGGCGTGCCGCTCGAGCGCGAGCTTCACCAGCCGGTCGAGCAGCTCCGGATACGGGATCCCACTGGCAGCAAACAGCGAACCGAACACGCTGGTCTCGGTAAAGCCGGGCATCGTGTTGAGCTCGTTGACCAGCACGCGATCCTGTTCGACGAAGAAGTCCACTCGAGCCAGTCCCTTGCACCCCGTCCTGACGAACGTCTCGACCGCCAGCTCCCTGATCCGCTTCGCCACCGCCGCCGGCACCCTCGCGGGGACTATCAGCTCCATCCCTCCCGGCGTGTATTTGGCCTCGTAGTCGTACCACTCGGAATCCGGGCTTGCCACGACGATCTCGCCGGGCTCGGAGGCAACGGGATCGCCGTTGCCGATTACCGAGCATTCGACCTCGATCCCGGTGGCCGCAGCCTCGACGATCACGAGCGGGTCGTGGATGAATGCCGTCTGGAGCGCCTCAGGGAGATCGCGGTGCTCGGCCACTCGCACGATCCCCACCGAGGAGCCCAGCCTCGCCGGTTTGACGAACACCGGCAGGCCCAGCCCGGCCAGGTCATCGAGCACCGCCTGCTCGCCTGCGCGGTACCGCTCGACGCGCACGGATCGAAACTCGACCTGAGGAACCCCGGCCCGTGCCATCAACTCCTTGAACAGGACCTTGTCCATGCATAGGGCCGAGGCCAAGACACCCGCTCCGACGTAGGCAACATCCAAGCACTCCAGGAGCCCCTGGACCGTCCCGTCCTCCCCGAACGGGCCGTGCAGGGCAGGAAAGACGACATCGGTTTCATCGATGCCCTGGCCGGGCGTCAGCGACATTGCCTCTCCATCGCGCCGCCACACGCCGTCGCGGCCGATCTCGACCGCGATGACCTCATGACCAGCCCGCCCCAGTCCGGCGCGAATCGACGCCGCGGAGGCCAGCGAGACCTCGTGCTCGGAGGATCGGCCACCTCCGAGGACCGCCACGCGAAGTGCGGTCACGGCGTTGTCGTCGTGGGGGTGGTCGTCGTATTGCCCGGCTGCGCGAGTTGCCCGACGACGATCGTGACCGTAGAGCCCTTATTCGCGCTCGAGTTGCCACCGGGACTCTGGCTGAGGACGATCCCGTCGTTGGCCGGGTTGGTGACGTTCTTGGTCGTCTGGCTGACGTTGAAGCCGGCGCCCTTCAACGCGTCTGCGGCCGCGCTCGCCTGCTGGCCCTTGACGCTCGGCACCGTGGCCGTGGGTGTCGTCTTCGGCGGGCCCGTTGAGATC
>DAIPIC010000177.1:0-4765 GCA_036771025.1 Solirubrobacteraceae bacterium | reverse complement strand
CCCGGCGCTGACCCTTCGAACCTGTGTGGGTAATGCCCGCGAAGGGAGTAACAGAAGTACCGATCAAGGCTGCGTCTGTCGAGGGGCGCATCGGCGTCTCGGCGGAGGGCGTCAGCCGGACCTTTCTCACCAAACGAGGTCCTGTGACGGCCCTCGCGGGGCTGTCGCTGCGCGCGTATCCCGAGGAGATCGTCGCGGTGGTGGGACCGAGTGGCTGCGGCAAGAGCACACTGCTCGAGCTCATCTGCGGGCTGCAGAAGCCCGACGCGGGAGTGATCCGTACCGACCCGGCAGCCCTGATGCCCCAACGCGACGCCCTCCTGCCTTGGCTGAGCGCGATGGACAACGCCGGCCTGGCCCTGCGCGCCCGGGGCCTCTCTCGCGGCGAGGCGCGCAAGCAAACGGCCCCGTGGCTCGAGCGCTTCGGCCTGATCGAGTTCGCGCGCACCCGGCCGATGGAGCTCTCCGGTGGCATGCGACAGCGGATCTCGTTCGTCCGCTCCCTGCTCGCCGGCAAGCCGGTGCTGGCGCTCGACGAGCCGTTCGCCTCGCTTGACGCCATCACTCGGGTTCAGATGCAGGGCTGGCTCGGGCACGCCCTGGAGCGAGAACCGCGGACGGTGGTGCTCGTGACCCACGACGTCGAGGAGGCGGTGGTGCTCGCAGACCGCGTGGTGGTTCTCTCGCCACGGCCGGGCCGAACGGTGGCCGAGGTGGAGATCGACCTCCCCCGGCCCCGCCACCGCAGCGATCCGGCCGTGGTGTCGCTGCGCGAGCGAGCGCTCCAGCAGCTGGGGGTGTCCTCATGAGGCGTCTTTTCACCGGCTGGCGCCCGGCGTTGGTGCTGGCCGTGTTGCTGGGCGCCTGGGAGCTCTACGCCGACGTCGGCAGCTCGAGCAGGCGCCTGATATTCCCCGCGCCACACCAGGTGGCCAGCGCGCTTTACTCCGACCGGGGGCTGCTCTGGTCGAACTTCCTGGTGACCTTTCGAGAGATCGTGCTGGGGATCCTGCTGGCGGCGGTGGCGGCGTTCGCGCTGGCCGTCGCCATCCACTTCTCGCGGACGCTGCGCGGCGCGCTCTATCCCCTGATCGTGGCCTCGCAGACGATCCCGATCCCGATGATCGCCTCGCTGCTGGTGCTGTGGCTGGGCTTCGGGATCCTGCCCAAGCTGGTCGTGATCGGGCTGGTGTCGTTCTTCCCCATCGTCGTCACCACCCTCGCCGGCTTTGCCTCGGTCGATGGCGAGGCGGTGAAGCTGATGCGAACGTTCGACGCGTCCCGCGCCCGGACGTTTCGGGTTCTCGAGCTGCCATCCGCGCTGCCCGGAGTGTTGACGGGGGCCAAGGTCGCGGTGGTGGTGGCGGTGATCGGGGCGGTCTTCGCCGAGCTCTCTGGGGCCAGTGCCGGCCTCGGCTATCTATACGAGCAGTCGATCAACCAGCTGCTCACGCCTCGCGCCTATGCGTCGGTCGCCATCCTCTCGGCGTTCGCGATCGTCCTGTTCGTGCTGCTGACGGCCACCGAGCGCATAGCCGTGCCCTGGGCCTACCAACGACAAGGAGATCCATGAGACGCCTGTTCGCAGTGGCGGCCGCCGCCGCCGGAGTGCTCGCGCTGGCTGCCTGCGGCGAGAAGAAGGAGTCGGTGACTGCGGCGAAGGGAAGCTCGCAGTCGATCACGTTGATGCTGGACTGGTTCCCGAACGCCGACCACGTCGGCATCTACCAGGCTTTGGCCGAGGGCGATTTCTCGCGCGCGGGCCTCGACGTGCGCCCCCAGACCCCTTCCGATCCGGCAGCGCCGCTTCAGCTTCTGGCTGCGGGGAAGGTCGACCTGGCCATCTCCTACGAGCCTGAGGTGATGCTCGCGCGCAGCCGGGGCGAGTCGGTGGTGGCCGTGGGGGCGATCGTGCAGCAGCCGCTGACCTCGATCGTCTCTGTCGGCTCCAAGCACATCAGGACGCCGTCCGACCTGCGCGGCAAGACCGTGGGCGACGCGGGTATCGCCTATCAGCACGCTTACCTGATGACGATCCTGGCGCGGGCCCACGTGCCGGTCAACTCGGTGAGGGAGGTCAACGTCGGCGCCAACCTCGTGCCCGCGATGCTCTCCGGTCGGGTCGATGCCACGCTCGGCGCCTACTGGAACGTCGAGGCGGTGCAGCTGCAGCAGATGGGAAAGAACCCGAACGTGATCCGCATGAACCAGGTTGGCGTACCGACCTACAACGAGCTGGTGGTCGTGGCGCGCCAGAACGAGCTGACCGGGGGGCGAATCGCCGTCATTCGCCGTTTCGTTCAGGCGCTGGGACGTGGTTATGCATCCGTCCGCCGCAATCCGGCCGGGGGCGTCGCCAACCTCGTGAAGGCAAACCCCACGCTCGACCGCAAGCTCCAGCTGGCCTCCGTCCGCTCGACGCTTTCGGCGTTCTTCCCCTCCGGGGTCGACGCGGGCAGGCCCTGGGGCTGGCAGGACCCCACGCAGTGGACCGCCTACGGGCAGTGGATGCTCTCCAACCATCTCGTGTCGGCGCCCACGGCGTTCGACGGTGCGTCTACCAACGAGGTGCTGCCAGGTCAGGGCTCCTGAAAGCGGCCGCGTCGCCGGGCCTTATCGTGCCCGGCGATGTCAGCCACCAACTGGAGCGGCAACTACGTCTACCGGGCACGCGAGATCCATGCCCCCTCGAGCGTCGAGGAGCTTCAGGAGAAGGTGTCCCGTCTGGGGCGGGTGCGCGTCCTGGGATCGCGTCATTCCTTCAGCGGAATCGCCGATTCGGCCGAGCTGCTGACCCTCGAGCGCATCGAGCCACAGCTCGTCGTCGACCGCGATGCGATGACCGTCGCATTCGGCGGGGCGCTGCGATACGGGCAGCTCGCGATCGAGCTTGAGCGCCAGGGCCTGGCGCTCGCCAACCTGGGGTCTCTGCCTCACCTGACGGTGGCGGGCGCCGTCTCGACCGCCACCCACGGGTCGGGTCATGGAAACGGGAACCTGGCGACCGCGGTGGCGGCGCTCGACATCGTCACCGCCGACGGAGAGCTCCTTCAGAGATCAAGGGGAGATCCGGACTTCGATGGCATCGTCGTTGGGCTAGGTGCGGTGGGGGCCGTCACGCGGGTCACGCTGGATGTGGAACCCAGCTACCGCATTCGCCAGCGGGTCTACGACGGGCTGAGCTGGGAGGCGCTGTTCGAGCACTTCGACGCCATCATGGCCAGCGGCTACAGCGTGAGCGTCTTCACGCGGTGGGGCGGCACGACGGAGCAGGTATGGGTGAAACGCCGTGAGGAGGACTCGGACGAGGACGCGCGCCAGCTGTTCGGCGCGCCTGCCGCCGAGTCAGACCGCCATCCAATCCCCGGCCTCGATCCGGCCAACTGCACCCGTCAGCTCGGAGTGCCCGGACCGTGGTACGACCGCCTGCCCCACTTCAGGATGGGATTCACGCCGTCGAGCGGGGCAGAGATCCAATCCGAGTACCTGGTCGCCCGGCGAGATGCCGTGCCGGCGATCGACGCCGTCCGCCGCCTGTCGTCCACCGTCGGGCCGCTCACCCAGATCAGCGAGATCCGAACGATCGCCGCCGACGCCCTGTGGATGAGTCCCCAGTACAAGCGGGACGCGGTCGGCATCCATTTCACCTGGAGGCCCGAGCAAGCGGCGGTGGAGCGGGCCTTGGTGGAGGTAGAGCGCGCCCTCGCCCCCTTCGACGCGCGCCCGCACTGGGGCAAGCTGTTCCTCGGCGGCCCGGGGGGAGCGGGTCGGCTCTACGAGCGCCTGGCTGACTTCGCCGCCCTGCTCCAGCGGCTCGACCCCGGCGCGGTCTTCGCCAACCGGTGGCTCGAGGCCAAGGTGTTCGGACGTTGACCTACCCGGCGGCGGCGGGCTCGCGCTCGAGGATCAGCTCGGCCAGCCGGTCGGGCGCGTCCATCTGGACGAAGGTTCGCGCGTTGTCGATTCGCTCCAGGCGCCCGCGCGGGAACGCCGCCGCAAGCCGCTCGCCTTCGGCCAGCGGAAAGAACCGGTCGCGAACTCCCCACGCGATCAGAACGGGCTTCTCAAATGCGCCGAACTTGGTCGCGGCCTCCAGCGTGTGGCTTGATGAGACCGCCCGCGAGACTCGGACCACGTCGCGTCGAACCCCGGCGTCCCGGAGCGCCTCCATCCATCGCTTGGCGTAGTGATCCGGCAGCGGGTCGATCGTCAGCGGGGCCATGGCGACGCGCCGAACGGAGGCGATGCGGGCAAGTCGCTCCACCGCGGCGGCCGCGCCGGGCAGGTGTCCCAGGGCCTTGACCGCCAGGCGAAAGGCAGGCGGGGGGAAGTTCTCGAACGCGTCGCAGTTGGTCAGGACCAGCCGCCCGATCCTGTCGGGATATGAAGCGATGACCAGCTGACAGAGCGCCCCGCCGGTGTCGTTGCCCACCAGCGTGACGTCCTGAAGCTCGAGTCGCTCGATGAATTCGGCGATGAGCCGGGCGAGCCCGGGAGGCGTCAAGTCGGCGGCCGGCTTCATCGCGGTGCGATGCGCGCCGAGCGGGAGATCGGGGACGATGCAGCGGACCGCGCCGGACAGCGCCGGGACGAGCCGGTCCCACACGGCGCCGTCGACCAGCAGCCCGTGGATCAGCACCACCGGCGGACCCGAGCCTTCGTCGCGGTAGTGAACGGTTCCTTGCGTGAGCTCGACGTCAGGCATGCCGTAAACCTCGCGAGGTAGTGTTACGTACAGGGTGTACGGATCTTCACATACAGGCTG
>DAIPIC010000176.1:0-4778 GCA_036771025.1 Solirubrobacteraceae bacterium | reverse complement strand
GCAAGGAGATCCGGCTGGCGGAGCACGAGATGCCCGGGCTGATGGCCACCAGGCGTGAGTACGCAGACCAGCAGCCGCTGGCGGGCGCTCGGATCACCGGCTCACTGCACATGACCGTTCAGACGGCGGTATTGATCGAGACGCTGGTCGCCCTGGGCGCCGAGGTGCGCTGGGCGAGCTGCAACATCTTCTCCACCCAAGACCACGCGGCAGCGGCGGTGGTCGTGGGGCCTGACGGCACGCCGGAGCGGCCGGGGGGCGTGCCGGTGTACGCCTGGAAGGGCGAAACGCTCGAGGAGTACTGGTGGTGCACCGAGCAGGCCCTGTCGTGGCCCGACGGGCAGGGGCCGAACATGATCCTCGACGACGGCGGCGACGCCACGCTGCTCGTGCACAAGGGAGCGGAGTTCGAAAAGGCCGGGGCGGTGCCCGATCCATCCTCCGCCGAGTCTGAGGAGTTCGAGATCGTGCTCTCGTTGCTGCAGCGCTCGCTGGCCGAGGATCCGCAGCGATGGACGAAGATCGCCTCCGGGATCAAGGGCGTGACCGAGGAGACCACCACCGGCGTGCACCGCCTGTACCAGTTCGCCGAGCAGGGCCAGCTTCTGTTCCCGGCGATCAACGTCAACGACGCGGTGACCAAGTCGAAGTTCGACAACAAGTACGGGTGCCGGCACTCGCTGATCGACGGCATCAACCGGGCTACCGACGTCCTGATCGGCGGAAAGCTCGCGGTGGTGTGTGGCTACGGCGACGTCGGCAAGGGCTGCTGCGAATCCCTGCGGGGCCAGAGGGCGCGCGTGGTTGTGACCGAGATCGACCCCATCAATGCGCTGCAGGCGGCGATGGATGGCTACCAAGTCGTCCGCCTGGAGGACGTGGTCGAGACGGCGGACATCTTCATCACCGCCACCGGCAACCGCGACGTGATCACTGCCGAGCACATGTCCCGGATGAAGCACCAGGCGATCGTGGGGAACATTGGGCACTTCGACAACGAGATCGACATGGCCGGCCTGGCCAAGATCTCGGGGGTCGAGCGGATCAACATCAAGCCCCAGGTCGATGAGTGGGTGTTCTCGGACGGGCACTCGATCCTGGTTCTGTCCGAAGGGCGGCTGCTGAACCTCGGCAATGCCACAGGCCATCCGAGCTTCGTGATGTCCAACTCCTTCACCAACCAGGTGATCGCGCAGATCGAGCTCTACGGGCACACCGACTACTACGAGAAGCGGGTGTACACGCTTCCCAAGCACCTCGACGAGAAGGTCGCGCGCCTACATCTGGACGCGCTCGGGGTCAAGCTCACGGAGATGACGCCCGAGCAGGCCGCCTATCTCGGTGTTCCTGTAGAGGGTCCGTACAAAGCGGACCACTATCGGTACTAGACGGCTGGGGAGGCTCGGCGCGCACTGAGCCGTGAAGCGATGGCGCGCACTTCGATCCCTCCCCACGACGTCGCGGACCTCGATCTGGCCGACGAGGGGCGCGAGCGGATCGACTGGGCTGACGGGCAGATGCCCGTCCTGGCCCAGGTCCGCAAGCGTTTCGGGCAGCAGCGGCCGCTCGAAGGCGTGCGGGTCGCCGCCTGCCTGCACGTCACGGCCGAGACCGCGAACCTGATCCGGGCCCTGATCGCGGGCGGCGCCAAAGCGGCGCTGTGCTCTGCGAACCCGCTGTCCGTTCAGGATGACGTCGCGGCCGCCCTCGTCGCCCGGGACGGGGTGGAGGTAAGGGCCATCCACGGGGAGGATGCCGACACGTATGCCGCGCACGTAAGGGGGCTACTGGAAGGCGACCCGCAGATCACGCTCGACGACGGCGCCGACCTGCTGATGACGGCTCACGCCGACGGTCTGAAAACGATCGAGGATCTGATCGGCGGCACCGAGGAGACGGCCACCGGGCTGGTCAGGCTGAGACGGCTCGAGCAGCGGGGGACGCTGTCCTGTCCGGTGTTGGCCGTCAACGAAGCCCGGACCGAGCGAGCGCTCAACGACCGCCATGGCACCGGCCAGTCGGCGCTGGATGGAATCGTCCGGGCTAGCCACATGCTGCTCGCGGGGCACACGCTGGTGGTGATCGGCTACGGCTGGGCCGGCCAGGGGATCGCCGAGCGGGCGCGAGGCGCGGGGGCGGCCGTGATCGTCTGCGAGGTCGACCCCCTGCGCGCGCTGGAGGCACGGATGGCCGGCTACGAGGTGATGCCCGCCCTGGCGGCCGCCGAACGGGGTGACGTTTTTGTCACGGTCACCGGCTCGCGCCGCGTGCTGCGCAAGGAGCACTTCGAGCGGATGAAGGACGGCGCGCTGCTGGCCAACGCCGGTCACTTCGACGTGGAGATCGACCTCGACGAGCTGCGCGAGCTGGCCACGGGGGGAATCCGCGAGGTTAGGCCGCTGATCCAGCGCCACCTGCTGGCCGACGGCCGGGGCCTGAACCTGCTGGCGGCCGGAAGGGTCGTCAACCTGGCCGCGGGCGAGGGTCATCCGGCTCCCGTCATGGACGTCTCGTTTGCGCTTCAGGCCCTTTGCGTGGAGGAGCTGGTTCGCAACGGCGAGGCGCTGTCGCCGGCGGTGCACCCCGTTCCGGCGGAGATCGACCGGGAAGTGGCCCTGCTGAAGCTGGCCGCGCTGAGCGTGGAGATCGACGAGCCCACCGCAGAGCAATCCGACTACCGGGAGTCGTGGGCCTGAGTTCGCGGCACTCTGGCGACTTTTCTGCTCCGTGGGAGCAGAAAAGTCGCCAGAGTGTGGGAGTATCCGCCGATGGGCGAGCGCGGTGGCATCGATCTGGGGGGGACGAAGATCGAGGCGGTGATCGTGGACGACGACAGCCAGGTCCTCGGCTCGGCGCGGCACCCGACGCCGCAAACCGGAGGACCGGAAGCGGTAGCGGCCGAACTTGACGGCACGCTCCGCGAAGCCGCGGCCGAGGCCAAGACCGAGCCCGCGGAGCTGATCGGCGTCGGCATCGGATCGCCGGGGGTGGTGGATCCGAAGACGGGGGCCGTGTCGAGTGCCCGCAACCTGCCGGACTGGAACGGCAGCTTTGCGCTCGCTACCACGCTCTCCTCCAGCCTGGGCACGCGGGTCCGTGTAGGCAACGACGTGCAGGTGGCCACCAACGCCGAGTTCGAGCTGGGCGCGGCCCGCGAGTACAAGTCGCTGCTCGGTGTCTTCTGGGGGACGGGGGTGGGGGGCGGCATCATCCTGGCCGGCAAGCCTTGGCTCGGCCGCGGCGGCGCGGGGGAAATCGGGCACATGGTCATCAAGCAGAACGGTGCCAAGTGCCCGTGTGGCCGTCGTGGGTGTCTCGAGGCCTACGCCGGCCGGGCGTCGATGGAGGCGAGAGCCCGGAAGCGGGCGAAGAAGGGCGAGAAGACCAAGCTGTTCAAGCTCATGGAGGAGCGGGGACGGACGCGGTTGACGAGCGGCATCTGGCAACGGGCGCTCGATCACCACGACAAGCTGGCGAAGGACATTTTCGATGAAGCGATCGCCGCGCTGGGCGCCGGAATCGCCTCAGCAGTCAACCTGCTCGACGTCGAGGCGGTGATCATCGGCGGGGGGCTGGGCGTTCGCTTCGGCCAGCCGCTCGCGGACCGGATCGCCGACGCGATGCAGCCGCACCTGTTCCACGACTCCGAGCCGCCCACGGTTCGGGTGGCGGCGCTGGGTGACCTGGGAGGGGCCATCGGAGCGGCACTGTTGGCGCGCACACGAGCAGGTGACAAACGGCCTGCCCGGCATTAGTCTCCACCTCAACGAGCATCTAAGGAGGTCGGCCGATGCGCATCGAGGTCAAGGGCCGGAACCTGCCCGTATCGGATGAGCTTCGCGAGCACGTCAGCAAGCGCTTCCGCAAGGTCTCCCGGCAGGTGTCGGAGCTTGCCGAGCTGGAGGTCGAGTTGTTCGAGGAGCGCAACCCTGCCATCGCCGACTCGCAGGTAGCCGAGGCCACGCTGCACCTGAAGCGGGCCACCCTGCGAGCCTGCAGCCGCTCCCCGGACGTCCTGCACTCGATCAACGTCGTCTCGGACGAGATCGCCGTGCAGGTCAAACGCCACCGCGACAAGCGGCGCAAGCGGCGAGAGTCCCGGGCGGCGGCGGTTCCCCCGGGGCCGGGAGCGGCTCCCCCAGGCGTTCCCGGGCAGCCCTCGCCGGCCGCTTGATCTGACTCTTAGGCTGTTCTTCGGCACTCCCGACGCTGGGCGCCGCCTTAGCTAACCTGACCGCATGTCCTTCCTGGACCGCGCGCTTCGGATCGGCGAGGCAAAGAAGTTCAAGGATTACGAGCGGCGCGTCGGGCAGATCAACGGCTACGAGGACGAGTTCGAGCTCTACGACGACGCCGAGCTGCGCGAAGCGGCCGACTTGCTGCGCGAGCGTGCCCGAAACGGCGAGAGCCTCGACGACCTCATGTACGAGTGCTTCGCGCTGGTGCGTGAGGCGGCGAAGCGGACGATCGGCGAGCGCCATTACGACGTCCAGCTGATCGGCGGGATGGTGCTCCATGACGGGGCGATAGCCGAGATGAAGACCGGCGAGGGAAAGACGCTGACCGCCACCCTGGCCGTGGTCCTCAACTCCCTGGCCGGACGCGGCGTGCATGTGGTCACGGTCAATGACTACCTGGCCAGGCGCGACGCGGCCTGGATGTGGCCCATCTACAACATGCTGGGCGTAAGCGTCGGCGTGCTCCAGAACATGCAGCCCTACGAGGAGAAGCGGGCCGCCTACGCCGCGGACGTCACCTACGGGACAAACTCCGAGTTC
>DAIPIC010000175.1:0-4803 GCA_036771025.1 Solirubrobacteraceae bacterium | reverse complement strand
GGCTCGCCGCCGTGGCGCAGCCGACGAGCATCGGGTCGCCGATCCGCCGGCGGGCGTCCGCGTACGTCCAGTACACGAGCGACAGCCAGATGATCACCAGGAACAGGATCAGCAGGTTCACCGCGAGGTTGAGCCCGCTGCTTTTGATGCCGAAGACGGCCGGGAGCAACATGTAAGAACGCGAGTGTAGTGATCGGGGGGGATCCGTCGCGTCAGACATTCGTCGGCGAGCGACGATCGCCTGCAGGCGATCGTCGGCCCAAACAGGGTCGCGGCCTCTACAGAAACACCCTGCCGAACAGGTAGCCGATTCCGAAGAACACGAGGATGACGACGGCCACGACCAGCGCCACGAGACCGATCATCGTCAGGAAGCTCGGCTGCTGGTCTGGTTCGTTCACGGTCCCCGTCGGCCGGTCAACCATAGTTCACCATCCTGCTCACAGGGTTGACGCCCGGGCGCGGCTGGCGGGCGCCAGCAGGTCCGCCACGAGATAGATCGAGCCCGTCGCCAGGACGATCCCGGATGTCCCCGCCAGCCTGCGACCCTGCTCGAGCGCGGCGCGCGGATCGCGGACGATTTCGGCAGACGGTCCCTCCAGCTGGCGGGCAAGTGATTGCAGCGTGGGCGCGGGCAACGCGCGTGGATTATGAGAGGTGGTGAATACCAGCGCGTCGCACGCCGGCAGAAGCGCCCGGAGCATGCCCGCCGCATCCTTGTCGTCCAGGATCGAGACCACGGCCACGAGCGGTGAGCGCCCGGCGGCGAACGGGTCCCCCAGCGACTCGACCAGCGCCGCCACCCCCTCCGGATTATGGGCGCCGTCGAGCAGAGTGAGCGGGTCGTGACCGACGATCTGGAGCCTGCCCGGCACGCGCGTATGCGCCGCCGCCTCGACCACCGCCCGCTCGTCCAGCGATCCCAGGTAGGCCTCGGCCGCGGCCCGGGCGAGCGCGAAGTTCCGCCGCTGAAACGACCCGAGCGCCGCAACCGGTACGCCCGGATCTTCTGGAGCGGTGACGATCTGCGCACCGCGCGCAGCCGCGACCTCCCGGGCGACGGCCACCGCATCAGGGTGAAGTCCGTGGCCGAGGACGAGCATTCCGCCCTCCTGGACCACGTCGAGCTTCTCCGCGGCGATGTGCGTGATGGTCGGCCCCAGCCATCGAGTGTGCTCGAGGCCCACGCTCGTGAGCACCTGAACCTTCGAGGGGATGACATTCGTGGCGTCGTAGCGTCCCCCGAGCCCAGCCTCGATCGCCGCCACCTGGACCCCACGCCGGGCCAGCTCCGAGTAAGCCGCAGCGGTGAGCGCTTCGAACTGGGTCACGCGGTCATCGTCAATCAGTGAGCGGTTGACGAGCTCCGCGGCGTGCGCGGCACGTCCCACGGCAGCGGCGAACTCCGCCGGCTCAAGGTCCCGCTCCCCAACCCGGATTCGCTCGGTGAAGGACGACAGGTGCGGCGATGTGTAGCTGCCGGTTCTCAGGCCATGTCGGGCGAGTATCGCGGCGACCATGCGGGTGGTCGAGGACTTGCCGTTGGTTCCCACGACGTGGACGGAGTCGAACGCGTTCTGGGGATGATCGAGCGCGGTCATCAGGCGCCGCATCCGGTCAAGCCCGAACCGCATACCGAATAGCTCCAGCGACAGCAGGTACCGCTCGGCGTCGTCGAGCGAGAACCTAGGCACCGACATCGAGCGCCTCCAACTCTGTCCTCAGCCGCTCGAGCTTGTCGCGCTCGGCCTGAACGACGTGCGCCGGCGCCTTGGCCACGAACCCCTGGTTGGAGAGCTTGGCCTGGGCGCGGTCGATCTCCTTCAAGAGCCTGTCGCGCTCGGCGGCACGCTTGCGGGCGGCCGCGTCCGGGTCCAGGGCCTCGTTCGCCAGGATCTCGATCGCCCCGCCCGGAACCGGGACGGAGTCGACGGGCGCCGCGCCGTCCTCGGACAGCGACAGACGGCCCAGCGCCGAGATGTGCTGAGCAGTCTCCTCGTACCCCGTCGCCGCCAGCCGGGCCGGCACCTTCACTCCGACCTTGACGCCTGCGGCGTCGCGCCAGGCCCGCATCGCGGTGACCGCCTCTATCACCCGAGCCATCGTGTGCTCCGCGGCCTCGTCGACGGGAGCGGCCGGTCCCCCCGGCCGGGCGGCAAGCAGCCCCTCCGTTCCCGGGACGTGGGAATAGACCTCCTCGGTCACGAAGGGGATCATCGGGTGGGCCAGCACCAGCGTCTCGGTGAGCACATACAGCAGCGTGGAAACGAGCTCCGGCTCACCCTCCCGCAGGCGCGGCTTGACCAGCTCCAGGTACCAGTCGCACAGCTCGCCGAACACGAAGTCGTAGAGGCGATGGGCGGCGTGGGCGAGCTCGTAGGTCTCGATCCTCCGGGACACGTCGACCCTGGCCCGCTCGAGCCGGGACAGGATCCACCGGTCCTCCACGGTGCGAGGCGTGACGGCGGCCTGCACGTCGTCGTCCACCCCCAGCAGCACCAGCCGGGAGGCGTTCCACAGCTTGTTCGTCAGCTGTTGTCCCTGAGCGAGCTTCTCTTCGGAGAAGCGCACGTCTTGTCCGGAGGCCATCGCCAGCAGACCCCAGCGGACGGCGTCGGCGCCGTAGGCGGGGAAAGAGCCGCCCTCCTTAAACACGGGCGGGCGAAGCCCGCCATTAATCAAATCCATGGGATCGATCCCCGTACCCAGCGACTTCGACATCCGCCGTCCGTCGGGCGCCTGGATGATCGAGTGGATGCAGACGTCGGGGAACGGGACCTGGCCGGTGAACTCGAGCCCCATCATGATCATCCGCGCCACCCACAGGAAGATGATGTCCCGGGCCGTCGAGAGCACGTCGGTGGGGTAGAAGGCGCTCAGCTGAGGCGTCTCCGACGGCCATCCCAGGGTCACGAACGGCCACAGGGCGCTGGAGAACCAGGTATCGAGCACGTCCGGGTCGCGCGCCCACCGCTCGCCCTCCGGCGGATCCACGCCCACGTAGGTCTCTGCACCCCGGTACCACACGGGAATCTGGTGACCCCACCACAGCTGGCGTGAGATGCACCAGGGGCGGATGTTCTCCATCCAGTCCAGATACACCCGCCTCCAGCGCTCGGGGTAGAAGCGCACGCGGCCGTCCTTGGCCGCATCGATCGCCGGCCGTGCCAGCTGGTCCATCCGCATGAACCATTGCAGCGACACCAGCGGCTCGATCCGCTCGCCGGAGCGCTGGGAGAACGGCACCGTGTGGCGGTACTCCTCGGCCCGGGCGATGAGGCCCTGCTCGCGGAGCTCATGGACGACCGCCCGCGCGGCCTGGGCCACCGTCATTCCCCGGAAGCGCTCGGGCGCGGCGGCGGTGATGCGGCCGTCCTCGCCGATCACCGTGATCTGGTCGAGTCCGTGGCGGCGGCCGATCTCGAAGTCGTTGGGGTCGTGGCCCGGAGTGATCTTGACCGCGCCGGTCCCGAACTCCGGCTTGACGTATTCGTCGGCGATGATCTTCAGCCTTCGCCCCACCAGGGGCAGCACAGCCGTCTCGCCGATCAGCCGCTGGTAGCGCTCGTCGGCGGGATTGACGGCGATCGCCGTGTCGGCCAGCATCGTCTCCGGGCGCACGGTGGCCACCGTGACCGCCCCCGATCCAGAGGCCAGCGGATAGTCGACGTGGTAGAGGGTGTCGGTGACCTCCCGCTCCTCGACCTCGAGATCGGAGATTGCCGACCCCAGACCCGGGTCCCAGTTGACCATGTAGCGGTCGCGGTAGATGTAGCCCTTCTCGTAGAGGGCGACGAACACCCTCAGCACCGCGGCCGCGTAGTGCCGATCGAGCGTGAACCGCTCGTCCTCGTAGTCGCACGAGGCGCCGAGCCGCTTGAGCTGCTCGATGATGGTGCCGCCGTACTGCTCGCGCCAGCGCCAGACGCGGGCCACGAACTCCTCGCGACCGATCTCCTCGCGGGTCAGGCCCTCCTCCGCCAGTGCCTTCTCGACCTGGGTCTGGGTGGCGATCCCGGCATGGTCGGTGCCGAGGATCCATTTCGCCCGCGCACCGCGGGCGCGGGCGTGGCGGGTCAGGACATCCTGGATCGTCGTGTTGAGCGCGTGGCCTAGGTGAAGGGCCCCGGTGACGTTCGGCGGAGGGATCGCGATCGAGTAGTTCTCCTCCGGGGTGCCGATCGGCTCGGGATGAAACAGGCCGCTCTCGAGCCATCGCTCGACGATCCGCGGCTCGACCTCCGAGGGCTCGTAGCGGGTCTTTGACTCCAGGTCGCTCACGGGAGTCGGAGTCTAGGCGTGACCCTCGGATGAGCCTGGATGTCTGACGGGCCAAATGTTCCCGCCAGACATCCAGCCTCGTCTGAATCCGGCGAGCGCGAGGGCGCTCGGCGCGCTACGCCGCCTCTTCCTCCGGCGCGGCCATGGTCACCAGCGTCGGCGCGGTGCCCTTCTCGATCGTCTCCCTGGTGACGACGCACTTGCGCACGTCGCGGCGGGAGGGAAGCTCGAACTGGACCTCGAGCAGAACCTCCTCGATGATCGAGCGGAGGCCGCGGGCGCCGGTCTCGCGCTCCAAGGCCTTATCGGCTATCGAGCTCAGAGCATCGTCGGCGAACACGAGCTCGATCCCGTCGAACTGGAAGAACCGGTGGAACTGCTTGACGAGCGCGTTGCGGGGCTCGGTCAGGATCTGCATGAGCTCGTCTCGCGAGAGCTGATGGATGGCCGACATCACCGGCAGCCGCCCGATGAACTCCGGGATCAGCCCGTACTGGATCAGGTCCTCGGGCAGGCAGTGCT
>DAIPIC010000174.1:0-4877 GCA_036771025.1 Solirubrobacteraceae bacterium | reverse complement strand
GCTGCTGGAGGCGGCCGACCGCGCAGGCGTCGTGCTGCGCTTTGATCCGGAGGAGACCCGCAAGCACCGTCTCGCGCCGCGGGACGGGGTGGAGGTGGACGCCCCCTTGCTCACGGAGGTCGACATGTGCTTCGCGTTGGGGGGCGACGGCACCATCCTGAGCGCCCTTCGTCAGTACGCGGGCACCGGCGTCCCAGTGTTCGCCGTCAATTTCGGCGAGATCGGATTTTTGGCCACGGTCGAGCGCGACCAGGTCGGCTCCGGATTTGCGCGGGCGTTCGACGGCGAGTTCGAGCTGCTGTCGCTGCCCGGGCTTCGGGTGTCCGACGAGCGCGGACTGTGGCTGGCCATCAACGACGTCTCCATTCACCGCCAGCCCGGCAACCGCGTGGCCCACCTGGCATACGCGGTGGGCCCCGACGAGATCGGCCGCGTCCGCTGCGACGGGCTGGTGGTAGCGACGCCGGCAGGGTCGACCGGCTACAACCTGGCGAATGGCGGCCCCGTGATGGCATGGGGAGTGGCGGGATTCGCCGTGTCGTTCATCGCCCCGCATTCCCTGACGGCGCGAGCCCTGGTCGTGGCGCCGGGAGACGCTCTGGTGGTCCACAACGCCTCCAGGGAGGAACCGGTCGACGTGGTGATCGACGGCCGTCCGGTCGGGGTGCTGGCGCCCGGGGAGCGGATCACCGTCACCTTTCTGGCCGACCAGGGAACGCTAGCCCAGATTCCCGGGACGAACTTCTACCACCGGTTGAGTGAGAAGTTCGGGCGGCTCGTCTCGCCCCTATAGCGGGCTCGCGCCACCCACACCGTCAGATCCGTCGGGCGCGCTTGGTAAACCCCCGCCCGTGCTCCACGAGCTTCGAGTCGAGAACCTGCTTCTGCTGGAGCGGGCCGAGCTCCGCCTGGCGGAAGGCCTCAACGTCCTCACGGGAGAAACCGGCGCGGGCAAGACGCTGCTGGCCCAGGCGCTCGACCTGCTGCTCGGCGGCCGCGCCGGGAGTCGGATCGTCCGTCCCGGGGCGCGCGAGGCCTACGTCGAAGGGGTGTTTGCGCTGCCCGACGGGCTGGAGATCGGCGCGCTGCCCGAGGACGCGGAAGAGCTCGTGCTCGCCCGCCGGGTGTGGGCCGACGGTCGCACGCGCGCCTACGTCGGTGGCCGCTCGGCGACCGTGGGCGACCTGCGCGAGCTGGCCGGCCAGCTCCTTCATTTCTACGGCCAGCACGAGCACCGCAAGCTGACGCTGTCGAGTGCGCAGCTCGACATCCTCGACTCCTACTGCGGCGCGGAGCATTCGGATCTGCGCCAGAGAGTGCGGGCGGCGTACGAGCGGCTGCGGGCGCTCCATCAGCGGGTTGCGGAGCTGCGCGCGCTGGCGGGCGCTCGCGAGCGCGAGCTCGACCTGATCAGGTTCGAGCTCCAGGAGATCGAGGCCGCGGAGCCGAGCGAGGAGGAGGAGGCGGAGCTGATCGCCGAACGCGACCGTCTCAGACACCTGGACGCGCTCCTCGCGGCGACGGCTGCGGCCGCCGAGGCGCTGGCCCCGGAGGCCGGTGGCGGCGTGCGCGAGCTCCTCGCCGGCCCGGCTCAGGGGCTGGAGGCCGCCAGCGGGCTCGACCGCACGCTGGCGCCGCTCTCCGAGCGCCTGATGACGCTTGGCTATGAGGCCGAGGACCTGGGCGCCGAGCTTCGCCGCTACGCGGTCGAGCTGGACGGCCGAGACGGTGCCGGGCCCGGTCGGCTGGAGGAGCTCGAAGAGCGCTTGCAGCTGTTCGCCCGCCTCAAGCGCAAGCACGGGGGATCGATCGCCGACGTACTGGAGCACGCCGCGGAGTGCGCACGGCGCCGCGACGAGCTCGAGCGGGCGGATGTCGCGCTGGAGGGCGCCGAGCAGGAGATGACATCCGCGCGCCAGGAGCTCGACCGCTTGGCGGCAGAGCTCTCGGAGCGGCGACGCGCCGCCGCCCCGGCGCTGGCCAAAGCGGTCCGCGGCAGGTTGGCGGAGCTGGCGATGCCCGATGCCACGTTCGACGTCCGGCTCTTGAAGAGATCCGACGGAGTCGGGCCACGAGGGGTGGAGACCGTGGAGTTCGAGATCTCGGTCAACCCGGGCGTGCCGGGCGGTGCGCTGAGAGAAATTGCCTCCGGCGGCGAGCTCTCGCGCGTGATGCTGGCGCTGCTGAGCGTGGCTCACGGCGAAGGCAAGCGGGCATCGGACAACGCTTTGCTCGTGTTCGATGAGGTGGACGCGGGCATCGGCGGTCATACCGCCCGAGCCGTGGGCGAGCATCTGCGGGCCCTGGCGCGCGGGCGGCAGATTCTGTGCATCACGCACCTGCCACAGGTTGCGTCGCTGGCCGACCGCCATTTCAAGATCGAGAAACAGTCGACCGGCGGCTCCGCTCGGACGACGGTATCCGAGCTCTCGGGCGACGGTGTGGTCGGCGAGCTGGTGCGGATGCTCGGGGCCAGCGAGGGCGACAGGGCCGCGAGCCAGCACGCCCGCCAGCTCCTGCGGGCAGCCTGAGCCCGCTCCATCGTCCGCGCGTCACGCTACCTTAGGGGGGCATGGCCGATAGCGAAACGCGCTTCATCTTCATCACCGGTGGGGTCGTGTCCTCGCTGGGGAAGGGAATCGCGGCGGCGTCCATCGGCCGGCTGCTGGTCTCACGTGGGTTCGACGTGCAGCTGCAGAAGTTCGACCCCTACATCAACGTGGATCCCGGGACGATGTCCCCCTATCAGCATGGGGAGGTATTCGTCACAGAGGACGGCGCCGAGACAGACCTCGACCTGGGCCACTACGAGCGCTTCACGGACGCCAACACGAGCCGGGCGTCGAACGTCACCGCCGGGGGGATCTACAACACGGTGATCCGGCGCGAGCGGCGCGGCGACTACCTCGGCGCGACCGTGCAGGTCGTCCCCCACATCACGGACGAGATCAAGCAGCGCATCAAGCTGATGGCGGAATCCACAGAGGTGGACTTCGTGATCACGGAGATCGGCGGCACCGTCGGCGACATCGAGTCGCTGCCGTTCCTGGAGGCGATCAGGCAGTTCCCGGTCGATGTGGGCCGCCGGCGCTGCATGTTCATTCACCTGACCCTGGTGCCGTACATCGGGCATGCCGGCGAGCTGAAGACCAAGCCCACGCAGCACTCAGTGAACGAGCTGCGGCGGATCGGAATCGCCCCCGACATGGTCGTGTGCCGGTCTGAGGCTCTGCTCTCCACCGACATCCGGCGGAAGATCGCCCTGTTCGCGAGCCTCCCGGTAGAGGCCGTGGTCTCGGCCCGAGACGTCGCCAACATCTATCAGGTGCCGCTCGTCTTCCGGGAAGAGGGAGTGGACGACTACATCGTCTCCGAGCACTTCGGACTCGAGGCCCCGGCCCCAGACCTCGCCGCCTGGGAGGCGATCACCCGGCGTGCGAGCGAAGCCAGCGACCGGGTCCGTATCGCGCTGGTGGGCAAGTACGTCAAGCTCGAGGACGCCTACCTGTCGGTCGTAGAGGCTCTCCATCACGCCGCCGTCCACCACGGCTGCAAGATCGACGTGGAGTGGGTCGACTCCGAGGCGGTCGGCCAGCAGGCGGTGGCCGACAAGCTCTCGGGCGCCGACGGGATTCTGATCCCCGGCGGCTTCGGGGGACGCGGGATCGAGGGCAAGATCGGCGCCGCGCAGATAGCGCGAGAGCGGCGGATCCCATACCTCGGGATCTGCCTGGGCATGCAGATCGCGGTTGCGGAATTCGCCCGTCACGTCGCTGGGATGCAGGGTGCGAACTCGACCGAGTTTGACCTGGAGACGCCGTTTCCCGTCATCGACCTCCTGCCCGAACAGAAGGAGATCGCTGACATGGGCGGGACCATGCGGCTCGGCGCCGACCCCGTCAAGCTCCACGAGTCGACCCGGTTGCGTGAGCTATACGGAGAGGCCGTCATCTACGAGCGCCACAGGCACCGCTACGAGGTCAACAATCACCTGCGCCGCAGGCTGGAGTCCGTTGGGCTGATCTGCTCCGGCACCTCTCCGGACGAACGACTGGTGGAAGCGATCGAGCTTTCAAAGGACGCTCACCCGTTCTTTGTCGCCTCCCAGTACCACCCGGAATTCAAGTCGCGTCCGGACCGGCCTGCGCCCCTGTTCAGGGAATTTGTCGGCGCCGCCCTCCAGGGCGCACGTGCCCCCGCGGCGCCAGCGCCGGGTCAGGCTGCCGCCAGCGCGTGAGGCGGGCCAGCGACGCCGAGCGCGAGCGGCTAAACGACACCTTCCAGACGCTGTGCGCGATCGAGAGCCCGTCCGGGCGCGAGCGGGTCTGCGCGGACTGGGTGACGCGAGAGCTGGGCTCCTTGGGGATCGACGTGTACGAGGACGACTCAGGTCCGCGCGTGGGCTCTGAGGCCGGGAACCTCCTGGCCAGGATTCCCGGACGCGAGCACGGCGGTGGCGCCGGGGGGATCCTGCTTTGCGCGCACCTCGACACGGTCCCGCTGACCGCGCCGATCGAGCCGGTGCTCGTCGACGGCCGCTGGGAGAACGCAAACGAAGGCATCCTGGGAGCAGACAACAAGACCGCGGTGGCCATCCTGATCGAGCTGGCGCGGCGCCTCGTGTCCGCCGCGGATCTGCCGCCCGCCCCCGTCGAGCTCCTGTTCACCGTATGCGAGGAGGTGTCGCTGCGCGGATCCAAGGAGTTCGACGTGACCCAGTTGCAGAGCCGTTTCGGTTACGTGTTCGATCACGCCACGCCGGTGGGGGAGATCGTGCTCGCCTCTCCGACCCACTACCGAATCGACGCGGAGCTTCGAGGAAGGGCGGCGCATGCCGGCGTGCGGGCCGAGGAGGGCCGGAGCGCGATCGCGGCGGC
>DAIPIC010000173.1:0-4996 GCA_036771025.1 Solirubrobacteraceae bacterium | reverse complement strand
GAGTAAGGCTGGGGGCCAGAGATGAGTCGACGCCGCGGTCTTCGGAAGCTGCCCGCTCTCAGAGTGGAGCTCTCGGAGCCGGGCAAGCTTGCGAAATCCAATGAGGCGGCCTCGGTAGCGACGGCGGCTTGCGGGGCTTCTGATGGAAGTCGAGCGCGAGTCCAGCGTTGTTGGCCTTGGCGTCCCGCCGGGTGAGGGCACGTAGCCCGTAGCGATATTCGACGAGCTTGAGGATCGACTCGTGGCCGAATCGCGTATGCACGATGCGTCCACGGCGTGAGTATGGAGAGATCACGATCGCCGGCACCCGGAAGCCCATCTGCCCGAAGTCGTTGTCGAGGACGCTGCTCTGGCGGACGTCGGGCACGCTTGGCGGCCGGACATGGTCAAAGAACCCACCCCATTCATCGAACACGAGGAACAGCACGCCTCGCTTCCACTGCGGTGAATGGATGAACGCATGGACCACGTCGCTGATGAATGCCTCGGCGGTGCGGACGTCGCCATAGGTGTGATCGTCGTTCGAGGTGCCGGTTACCTCGGCGCCGGAGTTCAGGAGCGGGTTTACGAACGACAGCGTGGGCAGCTTGCCGGTCCCGCAGCGCCGGAAGAACTCCGAGATCGGGGCGCTGCGCCGCACGCCACGCGGCCCCCACATCGCAGCATCGTTGTCGTCGGAGTAGAACGTCAACGCCCGCTTGCCCCGGCGAGCCAGTGCCGCCTCGATGGTCGTGTTGGCCGGGAACCCCGGCGGCGTCGGGAACTGGGGCGCGCCGTCGCCTGGGGTAGCGAGCAGGAATTTTTGGCCGTAGCTCTGCGCGGCGTGTGCGTAGGCTCGGTTGGGATTGGTCGAGGCCAGCAGCGAAGCGAACCAGCGGTCGCAGGTGGCGAACTCGCGGACCAGGTGGCGCGTGAACGGCAGGTCCTGCTGGCGGTAGTAGCCGATCGCGTACGTGTCGTTGCCACTACCAGACGCGAGGAAGCCATCACAGCGACCGCCGGCGAATTGCACCCGCGCCTGAGTCCAGATGTGCCCAGGGACGGGGTGCCCGCAGCCCTGAAAATCCGGCGCCAACGGATGCGTAGCGTGGCTGAAGCCCTTGGCGTCGACATAGCTCAGACCCGCCTGCCGGCCGTCTGCCCCCGGCAGCCAGCCGAGGTAGTGGTCAAACGAGCGGTTCTCCATCATCAGGACCACGAACGTGTCGACCGGCATGTTCCGAGGGTGCGGAAGCGCCGCGACGCGAGCCTGGACGCGCGCCGCGTTGGCGACCAAAGCATCGGGACCGAGCGCGGCCGCAACCGCCGCGCTCGCGCCGATCGCCCGTGCCGTCCGCTCCAGAAATTCCCGCCGACGCAGATGCTCGTCCGGGTGCTCGGCCGCAAGGCGCGCCTCCGTCTCGGTGTGAGGACTCCGCCACCGGGTCTCCCTCATTCCCGCGTCCTATCCGCCGCCGGTCGACCTAGTCGGGGTTCGTGGAGAAGTGCTCGACGATTCGCTGCGCGTACCACGTCGGCCACGGGGTCTCCGGAGCCGTGGTCGTGTAGTCCCTGTCGAGATTGACAAGTAGCCACACCAGCTCGCTTCGTATGGGCGTCGTTCCCAAGGTCTGCGGTAGCTCGGAGAGCCTCAGCAGCCAGTCGGCATACCACGAAGCCCAGTCGGGGTCATCGCCGTCGACGATGCGGTAGACGATGTGGTGGGTCTCGCCGGCTTCGTGCAGCAGGGCCGCGATGCCGTCGACCTGATCGCTCATTGAGGACAGTCTCACACGCCCGCGGGCGATTTCCTAGCCCGCAGCGTGAGCTGCTTGTCGATCCAAGCCCTAGTCCGTGGGCTTCTGTTGGTCCACGCCCTCAGCGGCTAGCGCCTCGTCCTTTGTCATGTACTCGCGCCCTCGCACGATCCTGCCGTTGCGGATCGTGTAGACGATCGCCAGTCGAAGTTCCGTGGGAACTCCGCTTGCCTGGGCCGTCCCGGTGAGATGCCACACCACGATCACACGCTCAGGACCGGCATCGACGATCTCGTCGGCAGCGGCCGTGAGATCAGGGAACATCTCGTACCAATCGGCGAGGTAAGCGCGCATCGCATCGCGGCCGATGATCGGCCCGACGTCGTCAGGGGCTCCCTCGATCGCGCGATGGTCGATGTCGGGCGCCCATATCTGCTCGTACCAAACGTCGAGCGGGTCTTCCGATGCAGCGAGCCGCTCGACCCATGACTGGAACAGCTGCACCTCGGCATGGCCCATCGCGCGATCCTAATCACGATTCGTAACGAGAGCGAATAACTCATGCGGGCTTCGCGCTTCGATCAAGCGCGTTACCGGAAAATGGAGAAGACCGCCTGCGACGATCAGTCGTCAGTGCATGGTGGGTATCGTGGTCGTGTCGCCGGACCCGGAGCTCCCCGAGGATCCCCCGGTCGAGCCTGACCCCCCGTCCCGAGTGGTCGCTGCCGTCGTGACCTGGCCGCCGCTGGTGCCACCCATTCCGCCGTTCGATCCGGAGCTACCCGAACTACCGCCATCGCTAGAGCCTGAAGAGCTCGAACCGGTCGCGCCGCCCGACGAGACGATTGCTGGCGATGAACCTCCGTCCGAGGTGCCACCATCGCGCGATCCGCCGTTCGAGCTGCCGGACGAGCCGCCGTCACGGCCGCTCGTGACCGTCCCACCGGGCCCGCCTCCCGAGCTGCCGCGCTCCCCTGGTCGAGCGCGAGCGGCGCTTTGAACCGGGGCAACCGACGCGGTCTGCCTCGCGTTGATCAGCCCGTCCCCGACTGCCCCGCCGCGGGCCCGACTGGCGACATCCTCGATTCGCCCGGCGCGATGCGAATGCGGTTGGGGCAGCTCTCTGTCGACGCGAGGCGCACTTGTGCCCGACACGAGGACGCCGCCGCCGGCTACGGCACCCGCCAACGCCAGCACGGCCCCGCCCTTCGCGACGAGGCCCGCCACGCCCAATCCCCCACCGCCGAGAGCCGCCTCAACGACGGCTGATGTTCCGCCGGCCCTCCCTTCCGCGTGCCGGATGGCCCAGCTCAGGGCGGGGCTCGGGATGACAGCAGCCGCTGCGGTTCGCAGGGCGGCACGGGCCCGGTAGATCAGACCACGGACCGAGCCGCTCGTGAGTCCGAGCGCGGTCGCGACCTCTTCGTGACTGGCGCCGTCGAGGGTCGTGCTGACGAGCACCTGCCGTTGAAGCTCCGGCAGCGACGCCATTCCGGCCAGCGCGGCCCGGGCTCGGAGCCGCTGCTCGACCACCTGATCCACGTCGAAGCTTCCGGGCCCGTCCTCGAGCTCCCGTGGCGCGGCGCGGCCGGAACGCAGGTGGCTGATCGCGACATTGTGCGCAATGCGATAGAGCCAAGGTCTGACATCGCGGACCTCCGCACCGGACTTGAGCGCCCGCCATGCTTGGAGTAGCGCCTGCTGAAGCGCGTCCTCGGCGTTCGCTGCATCGGGGGTCAGACGGCGGCAATAGGAGAGCAACTCGTTGCGATACCGCCGGACTACCGCCTCGAACGCCACCTCGTGCCCCTGGCGCGCCAACTCCACCAGGCGGGCATCGGGCTGGGCCTGAAGGAACCTGAGTGACAAAGCCAGCGGGCTCATTGCGATAACCCAACGGACGCCCAGCGTCCCCCAAACCTTTCAAAGCATCCGGCCGGCGGTCCCACAGACGAGGTCCGCCGGCCGGTGGCCATACCCGTTGTCGCCTTCTAGAGCCCTAGCTCAACCTTCTTCCACACACGTCCGGAGCGCGAGATCCTGAGCTCCGCCTCCCGAACGATGCGCCCGCTGGTCAGATTCGAGGTCGAGCACGTCCTCTCGACCTCGTTCTCCTGCGGCTCGGCGGCCTCGTTCTCGGGCGGTTCTGCGGCCTCGTTTTCCGGCGGTTCGGCCGCCTCGTTCTCCGGCGGTTCGGCCGCCTCGTTTTCCGGCGGTTCGACCGCCTCGTTGTTGTCGTTGGCATCCATACCGCCGCCCGGGCCCTCGTTGGCGCTCTGATCGCCGTCGTGCACGATGTTCATTGGCTCTCGGACCGTGCATTCGAGTTCAGTGGTGCGGTTGACCCTCCCTCTCAGGGTCGAGCCGTTGCGCAGCCTGAGCGTGAGCACGCCCCCGCTGAAGCTCATAACCCGGGCGCGTTCGACGCGCCTGACATGGCGGCCACCATGGTCGCTCGCCAACGCGCCCGACGGCGCGAGAACGAGCAGCATGACCACTGCCGTCAAGCCGATCGTGAGTCGTCTCATCTAACTGCCTCCTTGGCTGGCGCCCGCGTCGGGCGGTTTTGGCTGACTGCTAATTGAGACGCGGCCGCTAGAAAAACTTCACGGCCGGAGATCGGCCTTGGCTCTGACCTTTGTCGCGTGCGTTGGGTGTCCTCGAATCTGGAGCGCGAGGAAGTGTGCAGCGCCGGCCCGGACATCGTCTCGCCGAAGCGGCGGGTTTGATACGCCCGGCGCCTGCGATCTGGTCCGGGAGTTGCTCGGCGATGTCTCGGAACGGCCCTTGCCCGTGTCGGCCCCGCACTGTGTGGCGGGGCCGACGGACCGTCGGGCCCTAGTGGAAGCGGCTTGGGAACTGCCGGATGATCCCGTTGCTCAGCATGTCCGCCATGCCGAAGAGGATGTGGTGGATGTATTTGTCGTAAAGGTTGATCGCGGCGCCGTATTGGCCTTTGATCTGATCGACGGCGAGCCCGACGACCTGGTTCAGGTGGACGCGCATCATCGTCTGCATCGCGCGCAGCGACCAGAACTTGGGGTTGGCCTTGTGGAGGAAACGGGCGATCTGGCTGCCGTTGGCGTAGAAAGCCGCCTTGGCCTTCGCGGTGGCGGCCGCGTCGCCGGACTTGGCGGCCAGGACCGTCGCTACCGCTGCGTTGATATGTGCTTTGAGCAGCTTGGTAAGGGCGTTGCCGCCTGCCTTGCCGTAGTAGGGCTTGACCGCGTTGCCGATGTCGACCTGGTTTTGCAGCAGCC
>DAIPIC010000172.1:0-5007 GCA_036771025.1 Solirubrobacteraceae bacterium | reverse complement strand
GCATGATCTCGCCCTTGTTGATCCAGCACTTGACGCCGATCCGCCCGAACGTGGTTCGGGCCTCGTAGAAGCCATAGTCGATGTCGGCGCGGAGCGTGTGCAGCGGCACCCGCCCGTCGGAGTAGCCCTCGGTGCGCGCCATCTCCGCGCCGCCGAGGCGACCGGAGACCTGGACCCGGACGCCCTTGGCGCCCGAGCGCATGGCGCTCGTCAGGGCACGCTTCATCGCCCGCCGGAAGGCCACGCGGTTCTGGAGCTGTTCCGCGATCGATTGCGCCACGAGGCGGGCGTCCAGCTCTGGGCGCTTGATCTCGAGGATGTTCACCTTGACCTGCTTGCCGGTGATCCGGTGCAGGTCGCGCCGGAGCTGATCCACCTCGGAGCCCGACTTGCCGATCACGATCCCGGGCCGGGCGGTGTGGATGTTGATCTCGACCTCCGTCGCGTTCTTGCGGATCGTGATGTCCGACAGGCCGGCGTGCGAGAGCCGGCCGACGATGTGGCCTCGGATCTGGACGTCCTCGTTCAGGTAGTCGGCGAACGAACGCTCGTTGAACCAGTTGGACTTCCAGTCGTGGATGTAGCCCACGCGCAGTGATTCCGGATGAACTTTTTGACCCATGGGCTCGTCTAATCCTTCGGTGTAAGCAAGATCGTCAAATGGCTGGTGCGCTTGCGAATCCGCGTGGCCCGTCCCAGGGCCCGAGGCCGGTAGCGCTTGATAGTGGGGCCCTCGTCGGCCAGGACAGCTTTCACGTACAGGTCCTCGCCGACGAGCTCGTGGTTGTGCTCCGCGTTCGCGACGGCGGACTCGAGAAGCTTGCTCCAGTCACGCGCGGCCGCGCGCGGCGCGTGGGCGAGGATAGCTCGTGCGTCTTCAACGCTCTTTCCGCGAATGTGGTCGCAGACCAGACGCGCCTTCCGGGCGGACGTGCGCACGTACTTGGCCTGGGCCCGAACGACGGGGGGCGGACCGGGCTCCGCCTCGCGGCGGCCACGACGCCGCGGCGCGGGCCTGGGGGGCGGCTCGACCTCCTCCTGCTCGGCTTCGGGCTCCTCGGCCCCGTCCTCCTCGGCCTCGGGCTCCGGCTCCGTGTCCTCCTCGATCTCGGCCTCAGCCTCCACGACGACATCGGCCGCCTCCTCCTCAGCTTGGACATCCTCGGCGCTGGGCTCGATCTCATCCGCGGAAGCCTCGGGGGTAGTCCCCGCCTCGGACGCGGCTTCGGCTGCCGCATCCACCGCAGGCTTCTTGCGCCTCTGGCGCTTGGGCCGCTCCTGCTTCTCGGGATCGTCAGCCATCAGCGCCTCCTCCCGGAGCCGGCGTGGCCGCGGAACAGCCTCGTCGGCGCAAACTCTCCGAGCTTGTGCCCGACCATCGACTCGGAGATGAACACAGGCACGTGCCTGCGCCCGTCATGGACGGCGATCGTGTGCCCCACCATCTCGGGGAAGATCGTCGACGTGCGAGACCAGGTCCTCAGCATCCGCTTCTCGCCTGAGGTATTCATGGCTTCGATCCGCGCCATCAGCCGCTCCTCGACGAACGGTCCTTTCTTGCTCGAGCGACTCACCGCTTCTTACCTCGCCTCCGGCCTCGGACGATGTAGCGATCCGATGCCTTGCGCTTCTTGCGGGTGCGGTAGCCGAGCGTCGGGACCCCCCAGGGGGTCACCGGATGGCGGCCCGGGGTCGTCGAGCCCTCGCCGCCGCCGTGGGGATGGTCGACGGGGTTCATCGCCGTGCCACGCGTCTGGGGCCGCACGCCCAGGTGGCGCTTGCGGCCGGCCTTGCCGATCTTGACGTTCTGGTGGTCGGCGTTCCCGATCACTCCTACGGTGGCGCGGCATTCCCCCCTGACCATCCTCATCTCGCCCGAGGGAAGCCTGAGCGTGACGCGATCGCCCTCCTTGGCCAGCAGCTGCACGCCGGCTCCCGCCGCCCGGGCCATCTGGCCGCCTCGGCCGGGGACGAGCTCGACGTTGTGCACGAGCGTGCCCGAGGGCATGTTCGCCAGGGGAAGCGAATTGCCCACCCGGATGTCGACGTTGGGCCCAGACTCGACGGTCGCCCCCACCCGCAGCCGCTGCGGGGCCAGGATGTAGCGCTTCTCCCCGTCGGCGTAATGCAGCAGCGCGATGTATGCCGAGCGGTTCGGGTCGTACTCGATGTGCGCCACCTTGGCCGGCACGCCGTCCTTCCGGCGCTTGAAGTCGATCTTGCGGTACAGGCGCTTTGCGCCGCCGCCGCGGTGGCGAGAGGTCTTGCGCCCGTGGACGTTGCGCCCGCCCGACTTCTTGAGCCCCTTCGTGAGCGACTTCTCGGGCTCGTTGCGGGTCAGCTCTGCGAAGTCTGAGTACGTGGCAAACCGCCGGCCGGGCGAGGTTGGCTTGGGCTTACGAAGCGGCATCAGGACGCCCTCCAGGTCATCGAATTGGCCCCCGCGGCGGCGCTGGCCTCCTGCAAAACGCCCCAAAGCTCCCCGCGCGAGTCGACATTGGGGACAGAAGCAGCTGAGCGATGCGCATCCCCCCAAACCAGGCTCGGCCTGCCCGGATTGGGACCTTTCGCATGCCTGCGAGCGCCCGCACGGACGTCAAACGAGTCATTGCCGACCGGGGCGCCAAACGCCTTGTATCCGGCGAGCCTCGCGACCGTCATTCGCCGGCCTCCAGGGTCGTCCCGAAGATCGGAATCGCCTGACCTTCTTGCACCTGAACGATCGCCTTCTTCCACGTCCGGGTCCGTCCCGAGGTATATCCACGGCGCTTGGGCTTGCTCTTGACCGAGGCCGTGCGGACGTCGACCACGTTGACGTCGAAGAGCTGCTCGATCGCTTGGCGGATCTGCGTCTTGTGCGCGTGGTCGTCGACCCGGAAGGTGTACTTCCCGGCCTCGGCCAGCGCATAGGTCTTCTCCGACACCACGGGGCGGATGATCACCTGGCTTGGCCCCATCAGGCGGCATCCTCCTCGCCTGTCGCCCTACCACGCGCGGCCCTGTCCGCGGCCCGCGTCACGAGCTCCGGCAGCGCGGCTTGCGATACGAGCAGCGAGGCGGCCCGGATCACGTCGGCCACGCCGGCGTCGGAGACGGGCATCACCTCTACACGCGCGAGGTTCCGGAACGACTTCCCGGCTGCCGCCTCTTCGTCCGCCAGAATCACCAGGGTGGGTGTAGCTGCGCCCCACTCGTCCAGCAGCTCGGCTGCCTGACGGGTGGCCGGCTCGTCGAAGGCGGAGGCGTCGAACACCGCCAGGGATCCGCGCGAGGCGTGCTCGGACAGCGCGCTTCGCAAAGCCCTGCGGCGCGCCTTGCGGTTCACCTTGACGACGTAAGACCGCGGCGTCGGCCCAAAGACCGTCCCGCCGCCGGCCCACAGCGGCGAGCGATCGGATCCCGCTCGGGCCCGGCCGGTCCCCTTCTGGCGCCAGGGCTTGGCGCCGCCGCCCCTCACCTCTCCCCGGGTCAATGTCGAGGCCGTGCCGCGGCGGCGGGCGTTCAGCTCGGCACGCACCGTCTCGTGGACGAGCGCCATGTTGAACGGAGCTTCGAATGCCACCGGATCGAGCGAGACGTTCCCGCCCCCCAGCACGGGGGCCTTCTTAGCGGCCATCGGAGGACACCTCCACCGTTCCGCCGCGCGGGCCCGGCACGGCGCCGCGCACCAGCATCAGGTTCCGATCGGGCAGCACCTCGACGACAGTCAGGCCGCGCTGGGTGACGCGGCCGCCACCCATCCGCCCGGCGCCCCGCATCCCCTTGAATACCCGCGACGGCGTGGCCGAGGCGCCGATCGAGCCCGGCGCTCGGATGTTGTGAGACCCATGGGACGCCGGTCCGCGCTTGAAGTTGTGGCGCTTGATCGTCCCCTGAAAGCCCTTGCCCTTCGCTTTCCCTGACACCTTCACCCGGTCGCCGACCGCAAAGGAGTCAACGGTCACGGTCTGACCGACGCGCAGCTCGCCCGCCTCGTCGCGGAACTCGGCCAGGACGCGGTGCGCGGATGCGTTCGCCTTACGGAGGTGCCCCAGCTGGCCCCGCGTCACGGCCTTCTCCTTGCAGCGGTCAAACGCCAGCTGGACCGCCTCGTAGCCGTCGCGGTCCGGGGTGCGAATGGCGGTCACCGGGCAGGGCCCGGCTTCCAGCACGGTCACCCGCTCCACGCGGCCGTCGTCGGCGAACCGCTGGGTCATACCGAGCTTGCGAGCCAGGATGGCAGCCATGAGCGCTAACGGGCCCTGAGGGTGGTCATGACGCGAGGCGGATCTCGATGTCCACTCCGGCCGGCAGATGGTCGAGTCGCTGCAGGGAGTCGACCGTCTTGGGCGTCGGCTGATGGATGTCGATGAGCCGCTTGTGGGTGCGGATCTCGAAGTGCTCGCGCGAGTCCTTGTCCTTGAACGGCGAGCGGATCACGCAGTACACGTTCTTCTCCGTCGGCAGGGGCACGGGACCGGAGACGCTCGCGCCGGTGCGCGTCGCCGTCTCGACGATCTCCTTGGCCGCGGTCTCGATCGCCGAGTGATCGTAGGACTTGAGCCGTATTCGGATTTTGTTCTGTGCGATGGTTGCCACTGCTCAGCGAAAGAGGCGAGTCCCGAGTCCGGGGCCCGCCCCGATTGGTCGTATGAACTACAAAAACAAGGGCGGCCGGCCCAAGGCCAGGCCGCCCTTTCTAATTATTTGAGGACTTCGGTCACGACCCCGGAGCCGACCGTGCGGCCGCCCTCTCGAATCGCGAACCGCAGCCCCTGGTCCATGGCGATCGGCTGGATCAGCTCGATCTCCATCTGGACGTTGTCACCGGGCATGACCATCTCTGTGCCCTCGGGCAGCTTGGCGACGCCGGTGACGTCAGTGGTCCGGAAGTAGAACTGCGGCCGGTAGCCCGAGAAGAACGGGGTGTGACGGCCACCCTCCTCCTTCTTCAGGACGTACACCTCGGCCTTGAACTGGGTATGGGGAGTGATCGATCCCGGCTTGCACAGCACCTGGCCGCGCTCG
>DAIPIC010000171.1:0-5018 GCA_036771025.1 Solirubrobacteraceae bacterium | reverse complement strand
CCCTTCATCTCGACCGGGTTTGCCTTCTCGATCGTCAGGTATTGGCCGTTTGGGGTGTCGTCTCCGGGCCGCCCGCTGCTGATCGCCCAGTGAGCGAACTGTTTCCCGTCCCGGTAGACGTTCATGTAGTGACCGGCGGTGTTGACGTCGGCGATCAAGGAGGAGCCGATCGTGAAGCTCTGGGTAAGCGTGTGGCTGCCATACACGCCGGGAGCGAGCTCGACCCCGTTCAGGTGGCCTGTGAAGCTCACCTGCGTGTGGGTCGGCCAGTAGCGCCGGGTCCGGAAATAGAGGCAGACCGGTGCCGTGCCGCACTGGCTGTCCCAATACCAGGCGCCCATGACGGGCTTGGAGCTCCTGATCTCCAGCGCGCGCTCGACCGCCGCCCGGTTGGTGACCGGCTCGCTGAAGTAAACGATGATCGGCATGCCGACGCCGTAGGTCTGACCGTAGCCCTCGATGATCTTGGCCTCTGCCGTCTTGGCCGGCGTGAACGTGCGGAACGAGCTCGTCTGCGTGGCCCGCTTGCCCGAGTGGGTGACCGCGGTGGCCGTGACCGTGTAGCGCTGCGCGACGTTCAAGGCCCACGTGCTGTGCCACGTGGTCCCGTCGGCGTCGAGCGTTCCGGTCACGCGGTCGCCTTTGGTCTGAACGCTGACGCTGGTGATCGTGCCGCCCGCGGCCGAGACTGTGATGCCGGTGTTCGGCGTCTTGTCGACGGTGCCGCTGCTGGGCACGATCGACAACCGGACCTCGCCGCCGGACCCGCCGTGGCCGGACGACTTGCCTCCGCCCGCGCAGGAAGCTACGAGCACGGCTACCGCCGCGCATATCGCCGCCGTTGCCAGTCCGCCCCCCCTCAAGCGAGACCGCCGAAACGAGCTTACGTCTGGGAAAGCCGTTTGCCGCAACTCAGACCTCGGGATGCCGGTCCTCTAAATCTTACGCCGCGCCTAGGCGGCTGGCCGCGGCCTTTACCGCCTCGTACGGCCTCGGTCACGGAGCTGACGCCCATGCCGCGCTCATCCGCTCGGATAAGTTCTGACCGTGGGGTTCGATCTGGAGCTGTCGAGCGGCCGAGTGCGCGCGCATCGTTGGGGGGATCGGCAACGCCCGCTCGTGCTCTGCGTCCACGGGCTGACTGCGAATTTGACGGCATTCGCGTGGCTGGCCGAAGGTCTGGTACGCCTGGGCCACCAGGTTGTGGCGATCGACTGTCGCGGTCGGGGTCGAAGCCAGATCACCGGGCCGGGTACGTATGGGTTGGCCGGGCATGCACGCGACGTGGCTGAGATCGCCGACCAGCTCGGCTGCACTCAAATGACCTACGTCGGATGGTCAATGGGAGCACTGATCGGAATGGTCGTTGCTCAGCAGTCTCCCGAGCTGATGCGTCGGCTCGTGCTGCTCGACCATACGGGTCCGATGGACCCAGACGCCGTGTCACTTGTGCGGGCGTCGATGGGTCGGCTCGATGCAGTTGTGGCCGAACCTGAGGAGTACTTCGATGCCATCCGCTCGCGGGGCGTGATCGACCCCTGGACTCCGTTTTGGACCGATCACTACCGATACGAGCTCGGCCAGGTCGAGGACGGTTCATGGTCACCTACGACCGATCGCGCTGCCTGTGAGGAGGACCTCGAGGACGTGCTCAGGGACTACACCGAGCTATGGAGCGGGCTGACGATGCGGACGACCTTGGTGCGAGCGGCCGCGCCAATGGCCGGCGCAAGGCTGGTCTCGGACGAGGCACGCGATGCGTTCGCTGACGCGATTCGCGACCTCACCATCGCCGAGGTTCCGACCAACCACTACACGGTCATGACCGACCCACTGATGCTCGCAGCGCTGGCGGAGGCCGTCTCGAGCGCGGATTAGGCCGCGGGCATCGGGGCGGCGAGGTATTGTGCTCGCCCCGTGACCGCGCGGGTCGAAGCTCCGGAGGGGAAGCCGAGCGAGCGACTGGATCGGAACACGATCCTTGCCCTTATCGCGATGGGGGTCGCTGTGCTCGTGGTCGCGAACGATTTCACGGCGCTGAGCGTCGCGCTGCCGGCGATCGAGCGGCAGTTCAACACCGACGTCAGCACCGTGCAGTGGGTGATCAATGCCTATGCCCTGACGTTTGGCGTCCTCATCGTGGTGGGTGGGCGGCTTGCAGACCTATTCGGCCGCAGGAACGCGTTCGTGGTCGGAGCGGCGATCTTCGCGGGCTTCTCGGTGATCGGCGGGGCCGCCCCCAGCACCACCGTCTTGGTCGCCTGCCGGGCCCTGATGGGCATCGGCGGCGCGCTGATGTGGCCGGGGATCCTCGGCATGACGTACGCCATCTTGCCGGCCAGCAAGGCCGGCTTGGCGGGTGGGCTGATTCTGGGCGCCGCCGGCCTCGGCAACGCAGTGGGGCCGCTGTTCGGCGGCGTCCTCACCGACGCTTTGAGCTGGCGGTGGGTGTTCTTTGTCAACCTTCCGATCGCCGCGTGCGCGGTGCTGGTGACGCTGTGGGCCATTCCACGCGACAAGCCGGAGACGACCGACCGTCGGATCGACTTCGCCGGAGTGCTGACGTTGGCGCTCGGCCTCGTGTCACTGCTGATCGCGCTCGATCAGGTGTCCGACTGGGGGTGGGGCGACCCGCGGATCATCGGCCTGATCGCGATCTGCGTGGCGATGCTGATCGCGTTTGGGCTGATCGAGCGCCGCCTCGGCGAGCGGGCCTTGGTCCCACCGGACGTAATGCGAAACCGGGACTTCAGCGCCGCCTGTCTGACCGTGCTGCTCTTGTCGGCGATCTTCTTCGCCGTGCTCCTGTTCGTGCCCCAGTTCATGGAGAAGATCCTTGGCTACAGCCCGTTGAAGTCCGGCGCCGGCCTGCTCCCGATGATGGGCACGTTCGCGCTCACCTCCTTCATCGCCGGGCCGCTGTACGGGCGGCTTGGGCCGAAGCTGATCGTCTCGGTCGGCGCGGCGGCGATCGGGGTAGGGATCTTCCTGCTGTCGCTCCTCGGGGAGGACGCGAGCTATGGGTCGCTCGTGCTCGGTCTGCTGATCCTGGGAATCGGCGTGGGGCTGTTCTACTCCTCGGTTACCACCGCCGGCGTCACCGCGCTGGATGCCTCGCGGGCCTCCCTTGCCGGAGGGATCGTCTACATGTTTCAGATTGCCGGCGGGTCGGTCGGCCTGGGCCTCAACACGACGCTGTTCACGACGCGCTCGGAGAACGTGCTGGATTCGCACGTCACGGCGGTCGGCACAAAGCTCTCCGACACCCAGTCGGACCTGGTGCACGGGATCCTCGCGGGAACCCGCTCTGGCAAGCAGATCGTGGCGGAGTTCGCTCCGCCGATCGCTCACAGGCTCGAGCTTCTGGTCCGCGACGCGTTCGTCACCGGGTTGCACCTGGCCTTCAGGGTTGACGCGGCGCTGGCGCTTTGTGGTCTGCTGGTCGCGATCGCGTTCGTGGGCGGGATCGTCAAGCACCACCCACGGCTACATGAGCTCGCGCGCCACCATCACCACCTCGCTCGCGTACGCCTCCCGTCACCGGACTGACTCCGGGCCGCGAGCTCATGACATGCTGCGGCCGTGAGTGATCTCGACCGCGTTCGGCTCCGGCTCGATCGGGTCCGGGGTGCTGTCGGCGAGATCGATCCGGCCTTCCTCGACACGCCGGCGCCGCCGTGCGCGCCGCTCGGCCGGGCGCTCGGGTGCTCGGTCACGCTGAAGGTCGAGACGCTCACGCCGGTCCGGAGCTTCAAGGGGCGCGGCACGGAGACCGTGGCCGCCGTGGCCCGCGAACATGGCGCGTCGCGCCTGGTGTGCGCGAGCGCCGGGAATCTGGGGCAGGCGCTGGCCTACAGCGGCGGGCGGCGCGGCCTGGAGGTCACCGTCGTGGCGGCGAGAACCGCGAACCCGCTCAAGCTGCGCCAGATCGCCGCCTTCGGAGCGGATGTCCGGCTCGACGGCGAGGACATCGAAGACGCCCGGCTTGAGGCGCGCGAGATCGCGGAGACGGATCGGGCCTACTTGGTCGAGGACAGCCTTGATGTGGCGACCTGCGAGGGTGCCGCCACGATCGGCCTCGAGCTCGTGCGGGACGATCCGGGGCTCGAGGTCGTGCTCGTGGCCGTCGGCGGCGGAGCGATGGCCAGCGGCGTGGGCTACGTCCTGCGCTCGCTCGCCGAGGATGTGGAGGTGATCGGAATCCAGCCCGTTGGAGCGCCCGCGATGGCGCTGTCGTGGAGACGGCGAACTGTGGTTGAGACGGATCGCATCGAAACGATCGCCGACGGTGTCGCCGGGCGTTGCCCGATCCCGGAGGTGCTCCACGACCTGCTCATCGTGCTCGACGACGTGATGCTCGTTCGCGAGGAGTCGATCAAGGCCGGCATGCGGATGCTCTATGAGCACGCGGGACTTGTCGTCGAGCCCTCGGCGGCCCTTGGGATCGCGGCCATCCTCGAGGAACCCGAGCGGTTCGCGGGGCGACACGTCACCACGATCGTGTGCGGTAGCAACGTGGATCCGGCCGACTTCGCGCGGTGGGTACTGGAACCCGCCGCGCGCTAGCGCCGGATGACACGCCGACCCACCCCTTTATCGAAACGCCCTCCGCAGGTGCGGAGGGCGGTCGAATTCCTTGAAAGGTGGAGACGCCGGGAATCGAACCCGGGTCCGCAGTCGCGTAGATGGTGGCGTCTACGAGCGTAGCCGGCGATCTAATCTCGCTCTCGACTCGCCTCGCCGGCCGGGTTATCGAGAGCCAGCTCCCTGAAAGTCCTCGGATCGGAGGGAGCAAATCCTCACCGAGCGAGCCTGCTAGCTGATCCCGGTCCGCCACCGCAGGCGAGTGACGGGCGAGACGTCATCGGTTACCGACTAAGCAGCCGCGTAACCGAGATCGTAACTGTGCGAGTCCGCACTTATTGATTTCCGGGTGATTTACGAGGCCGCCCGGAACCTCGGCTCGCAACCACCCCCACGAGCCGACCACGTCGAAGCCTGTCGTCCCCTGGGGATAT
>DAIPIC010000170.1:0-5022 GCA_036771025.1 Solirubrobacteraceae bacterium | reverse complement strand
AACGCCCTGGGGTCGCTGTCCGTGGGCGGCTTCGTCGGCTCGCTCGCGGCCGTGCTGGTGCTGGTGGCGGTCCCGGTGCTGTTACTCGGGACGGTGGCGCCATACGCCAACCGGCTGGCGGTGGGACGGCTGACGGAGACCGGTACGGTGACCGGGAGGCTGTACGCGATCTCCACGGCGGGCTCGCTTCTGGGCACGTTCCTTGCCGCCCTCGTGCTGATCCCTCTGATCGGCACCCACCGGACGTTCATCGCGTTCGCGCTGGCGCTGACTGCTATCTCGGCCCCGCGGATGGGCAGCCGGCGCTTTCTGCTCGTCCCGCTCGCGGTGGCCGGGCTGCTGTTCGTGCCGCCCGGAGGGGTGGGCGCCGGCACCGCCGGCGGCAAGGTCATCTACGAGACCGAGACGCCGTACCAGTACGCCCGCGTGGTTCAGTTCCGCGACGGCGAGCGCTGGCTGCAGCTGAACGAGGGAGTGGCGATCCACTCCGACTACCGCCCGTGGAGCTATCTGACGGGAGGCTATTGGGACGACTTTCTCGTGCTGCCGCTGGCCGCCGAGGGAGCCGTCCCGCAGCGGGTCGCGATCCTGGGCGATGCGTCGGGCACGGTGGCCCGGGCCTACGGCCACTATTTCCCCCGCACGCGTGTCGACGCGGTGGAGATCGACGGCAAGCTGACGGCCATCGGCAGGCGCTACTTCGACCTCCGCGGGGCGAATCTTCACCTGTACACCGCCGACGCCCGGCCGTGGCTCGAGCAGAGCCGGTCGCGGTACGACTCGGTATTCCTCGACGCCTACCGCCAGCCCTACATACCGTTCTATCTGGTGACGAAGGAGTTCTTCTCCTCGGTGCGCGACCACCTGCGAGAAGGCGGGACGGTGGTCGTGAACGTGGGGCACGTGCCCGGGTCAGACGGCCTCGAGAAGGTCGTGAGCGCAACGCTTCATTCCGTGTTTGCGAACGTGATGCGCGATCGCGTGAGCGACGGAAATTCGCTTTTGATCGCCAGCGCCGCACCGCTCGAGGCTGGCCGGATCGCCCCGGCGCTGTCAGCCGCTGCGCCTGGCCTGGCCATGGTCGGCGGCACCGTGGTCGGTCGGCTCGGTCCCGCCCTGCGCGGCGGGACCGTCTACACCGATGACCGGGCCCCTGTCGAGTGGCTCACCGACCTCTCGCTCCTGGGGTACGCGGAAGGGAAGCGGTAGGCCGATCTTGGCCGCGGCGGTTGCGGCGTGCTGACAGCACGGCGCCGACCGTCACCGCATATGCGAGGTGGTCGGCGACCTGTGGCAGCGTGGGAAGCGCGCGGATTCGCTCGAAGTGCCGGCCGATGATGCCGAGGTCGAGCAGCGCGATCGCGAGACCAGCGGTCAGTGCCCAGCGGATCGTGCCTCGACGCGGGAGGACGGCCGACAGCACAAGTGCCCATCCAATCGAGAGCAGGCCGTGCACGACCGCCGCGGCAACCAATAGGCGGCCGCGCCGCTGCTCGCGCGGGAGAAGGATGGTCCCTGCGGCCAACGTCGCCTCCAGCGGGTCATTACGTTTGACCAGGGCGGTGATCGTCGACGGAGCGCCGCTCAGCAGCCCCGCAACGGTGCCCGCGAGCAACGCGTCGGTGGAGGCCTCCGCGCTCACACGATCCAAGTCCATCGCAGGCCGGATCGTGACACGACGCGGCGGCCCCCGCGCCCGCTCGCGAGCTAGGCCGCCGGCTCCCCGTTGCGGGGATCGGTCGGGTCGAGAACCGTCTGCGGAGTCTGGACTCCTCCTGGCTCCGCGGACAAAGGCTTCTCGGCACGGGGATCCGTTGGATCCGTCACGAACTCTGGCTCCTCCGGGTGCCGTCGAATCCTTCGGGCTCGCTCGCCAGCTGTCACATCGAAGAACATGACCTTCTCCTACTGCTTGCGATTACTATCGTAGAGAGATATCGTACCGCGATACACGTGGAGCGGACTCGTCCACCGTCAGCCGAATGACAGCGGTCCCGGCCAGCCTAGATCGCCTTGACCGCGGGCCTCTGGCCGGAGCAGGCCTCGCGCGAAATCCTTTTCTCCGCGCGTGTGCGAAACGTCCCAACGCGGACGCCCGCGGCGACGGGACGTGAGATCCGCATCTGATTGATGCGGATCTCCCCAAGCTCCCGGCGGCGGACGGAGTTTGGGGCGTTTCGCAGCCGCGACTCGCCCGGTCGCGGGCGGACGCGCCGGCGGGCCTCAGCCCGGTCGCGGGCGGACGCGCCGGCGGGTCTCAGCCCGGTCGCGGGCGGACGCGCCAGCGCGCCTCAGGCCGACGCGGGCGGGCTCGCCTGGACGACCATGGTCCCGTTTCGGGGGGCGAGCGTGATGGCCCGGAACTGGACCTTCTCCCGCTCGGGGTCGGCCGGTCTGAGCGCCACGCGCTCCAGAACCCGTCGCAGCACGATCCGCATCTCCATCAGCGCGAAGCTGGCCCCCAGACAACGCCGCGTTCCACCTCCGAACGGTAGCCACGTGTAGGTGTCGGGAGCGTCGTCTGAGAGAAAGCGCTCGGGCTTGAAGGCCGACGGCTCCGGATACAGGTCGGCGCTCCAATGGATCATGCGGATCGACGGGTTGATCTCGACGCCGGGCGGGATGACGTAGCCGTTCAGGTGGAAAGGCTCGCCGCTCACGACGCGTCCCACGCCGGGAATAACGGGGCGGATGCGGAGCGCCTCCTTGACCACGGCGTCCAGATATTCATCGTCGCCGGTCCGGGCCTTGGCCAGCACCCGTGGGGCGTGCAGAACCAGGTCGAACGTCCACGCCAGCCCGGTGGCGGTCGTCTCGTGGCCGGCCAACAGCAGCGTCACCAGCTCGTCGCGTACCTCTTGGTCACTCAGCCGGTTACCGTCCTCGTCTTCGGCCAGCAGCAGGGCCGAGAACACGTCGTCGCGTTTGGCCAGGTCGGGCTCCGCCCGGCGGCGCGCGATCTCCTCGTAGAGGATCTCGTCCACCGCCCGGCGCTGAGTCTCGAACCGCTGAGCGGCGGCGCCCCGTCGATCGGAGCCCAGCCGCCCAAGCAGGACCATCAGCGGCAGGCCGCGGGGACGCGAAAGCGGCTCGACCATGGCCCGCAGGCGGGAGCGAAGCTCATCGCTCTCACGCCCGGGCTCGTAGCCGAACACGGCGCGCATGATCACCTGGAGCGTCAGCGACTGCATGCTCGGCAGCAGCGCGAACGGCTCGCCCACCGGCCAGCCGTCGATCTCCCGGTCGGTCGCGTCCATAATCGTCTCGGCATAGGCCTGCATTCGCTGGCCGTGCAGATGGGGAAGCATCAGGCGGCGGTGGCGCAGGTGCTCCGAGCCATCGAGGAGCAGAACCGACCGCTGACCGAGCACTGGTCCCAGCAGCGCGTTTGCCTCTCCTGCATGGAGCTGGTGGTGGGGACCCTGGAACAGCTCCTTGACCAGCGCGGGGTCGAACAGCATCACGAACTTCTCGTCGAACAGCGTGCCCAGCGTGACCGCCCCGCCGTATCTGCGCCGACAGGCCTCGAGAAACCGCGGACCGCCGAAGATGAATGCGGCCGTCTGCAGGAAGCGAGGAAGCCGGGGGCCGGGAGGAAGCTTCTCCCGCGGCTGGGCCAGGTTCTCGGGGGCCTCGGTTGCAGCCTCGACGCTCATCGCTTTAGCGATGGTGGCACACGCTCACACTCGGGCCGCGCCCAGCTTCGCCGCGATCTCCTGAATCGTCCAGTCTCCCTCCGTGGTGATCCCCTCGGAGAGCTGCCAGCCGTTCATCTTCCTGATCGAGCCGCCGCGCACCTCGAACAACGCCCCGCTCAACGGGCACTGCTCGCTGGCCAGCCAGGCGACAAGCGGGCTGACGTGCCGGGGGTCCAGTGGGTCGAAGGCGGTGGGGTCCTCCGGCGGCTTGAAAAATTCCTTAAGCGGGCCGGGCGTGGCGAGAGTCAGCCGCGTTCTGGCCACGGGCGCGATCCCGTTGACCCGAACGCCGTAGCGGCCGAGCTCGGAGGCGGCCACCAGCGTCAGCGCCGCGATTCCGGCCTTGGCCGCTCCGTAGTTCGCCTGTCCGGGATTCGGCATGTATGTCCCGGACCCCGACGCCGTGTTGACCACCGCTGCCTTGACCTCTTCGCCCGCCTTCGAGCGTGACTTCCAGTGGTCCACGGCCTGGCGCAGCGAGGCGAAGTGGCCCTTTAGATGAACCCTGATGACGTCGTCCCACTGCTCCTCGCTCATCGAGGCGACGTAGGCGTCGCGGAGGATGCCCGCGTTGTTGACCAAGACGTCGAGGCGGCCGAAGGCGCCGATCGCGCTCTCCACCAGCGTCCTGGCGCCGTCCCAGCTCGAGACATCCTCGGTGTGAGCCACAGCTTCGCCACCGCCGCCGCGAATCTCGTCCACCACCTGCTGGGCCGCGGAGACGTCGGCGCCGCTGCCGTCCGGTGCGGCGCCGAGATCGTTGACCACCACCCGCGCTCCCTCCGATGCGAATAAGAGCGCGTGCTCTCTGCCGATTCCCCGACCGGCGCCGGTAATGGCGCAGATACGCCCTTCGAGCGCCCCCACGACCGTCAGCTCTCCGGCGCGATCTCGGCCAGGCCGTCCTTGATGACGACCACGCCCTCCTCGGATTCGGTCTCGTATCCGTAGGCGCCGTCGCCGGCCGCCCAGATCCGGGTCGTGATCGTCTGCCCGGGCTGCACGGTTCGCGAGAACCGAACCGCGAGCCGTTTGAGCCGCGTGGGATCTTCAGCGCAGGCGTGCTCGATCACCGCCACCGACGTGAAGGCCATCGTGCACATGCCGTGGATGATGATTCCGGGAAGCCCCATCGACTTCGCAAGCGAGTCGTCCAGGTGGATCGGCATCGGGTCCCCCGAAGCCTCGGCGTAGCGGAACGTCTGGTCTGAGTCGAACGTCTGGCTCACCTCTGCCTCGGGCTCCCGGGAGCGCAACGACTCGTCGAACCGATGACCGGGTGCGGCTTCGCCCACAGCCTCTGCCGTCTGAGCGCCCCGGACGA
>DAIPIC010000169.1:0-5028 GCA_036771025.1 Solirubrobacteraceae bacterium | reverse complement strand
CCATCGCGATCTCCTCCGCCGGACGGGCCAGCCAGTAGCCGCCGTGGGCGCCCCTGGCGCTCATCACCAGGCCCGCCTTGCGCAGCCGGGCTACCACCTGCTCGAGGTAGGCCAGCGGCAGTCCCTCGGCGTCGGCGATCGCCTTCAGGCTGGTCGGCTGCTCGGGCGATTGACGTCCGAGCTCCACCATTAGCCGCACGCCGTATTCGGCCTTGGAGGAGAAGATCATCTGGGGAAATCCTACCAGGCAGGTCGGTTTACCCGTGCATCAGCGGCGGATACGCTCCGCCGATGGAGCAGGCCACCGTTCCGACCCTCGCCACCGACGACGAGGTCGCGGTGGCTGCCCAGCGGGCGGCGGCGGCCGGGCGCTTTGGAATCGATACGGAGTTCATGTCCGAGGGGCGCTACCGGCCGCTGCTCTGCCTTGCCCAGGTGGTGGTACACGAGGGCGAGGGCCGTGCTCCTCACATCGCCCTGATCGACACGCTCCGGGGTGATCTCGACCTGAGGCCGGTGGCGGCACTGCTCGCGGACCCGGACGTCGAGGTGATCGTCCACGCCGGCCGCCAGGACGTGGCGATCCTGCGCCGCGCCTGGTCGACCGAGGTCCGAAACTTGTTCGACACGCAGGTGGCCGCCGGGTTCGCCGGCGCCAGCGCTCAGACGGGGTATGGAAACCTGCTCGGCGCGATGCTGGGACGGCGCGTCGGCAAGACGGCGTCATACACGCGCTGGGACGCCCGGCCGCTGACGCGGGAGCAACTGCACTACGCGGCGGAGGACGTCGCGCATCTGCTCGAGCTGGCCGACGAGATCCAACGCCGTCTGTCCGAGTCGAACCGCCTCGAATGGGCCCGGGAAGAGTGCCGCCGGCTTGAGTCGGCGACCGAGGAGCGCGACCCGGAGAGCGTTTGGGAGCGGCTGCCACGGGTGCGGCAGCTCGACCCGCGTTCGCGCGCGGTGGCCCGCGCCGTGGCCGCCTGGCGGGAGCGCGCGGCTGCCCGCGAGGACCGGCCCGTGGGTTCGGTGCTCGCGGATCCCACGCTGGTCGAGATCGCCAAGCGCCATCCCGGCGATCTCGAGCGGCTGGCTCAGATTCGGGGCATGCATCGGTCCGTGGTCAGGCGCAGGGGACCGGCGATCCTGGAAGCGGTGCAGCGGGGGCTCGCCGACCCGCCGATCCCGCGCGAGCGGGCGCGAGAGCACGCCGAGCCTCAGGACCTGCCGCTGATCGTGTTGGCCGAGGCGTTGCTGCGCATGCGCGCGCTCGAGGCCGGTCTGGCCTACGAGCTGATCGCATCGCGTGCCGAGCTCGAGCTGATCGTCGGCGCGACGCGGCGGGGAGAGCCGGAGCCACAGGTGCGGACGCTGAGGGGTTGGCGCGAGCAGCTGGTGGGCCGCGACCTCCGCGATCTGCTCACCGGCGAACGCACCCTCGGCGTAAGTAAGGACGGGCGGCTGGCGCTGACCCCGGCAGGCCGCGAGGGGCCCTGAGACGCCTGCTCAGTGTGAGCCGATCTCGAGCAGCACCGACATCGCGACGACGCGCTTGAACAGAGTCTGGTCGAGTGCGCTGACGGTCGGCCAGGACCTGGTGATCCACCCCAGGTCTGCGCCCTTGAGGTCTTCGAAGGCCGTGGCGTAGGTCACGCGGAGCTTGCTGCTCGGGGACTCGTTGGCCAGCTGGTCACCGGTGGTGGGGCTGGCCCCGACCCAGCCTTGGGACCGCAGCCGGTCGCGCTCGGCGAGCACCAGGTCCCGCGACGAGCGGTAGCGAGGTCCCAGAACGACCAGCTCGATCGCGCAGTAGGCGTTCGAGCCGCCGTTGCACTGGCGAACGTTCGTCATCACCCGAGTGCCCGGTGCAAGCGGCAGCGAGGAGAGCTGCGGACTGCGCCCCACCCCGCCGCCGCCGCAGCCCGCGATCGCGACCGTGACGGCAGCCGTCAGGACCAGTCCCGTCACTACTCTTCGCGCCGCCATGGATCGAGCGCAAGCGTAGCTGAGCCCCTGGCACGGTCGTGACCGCTTGGCGCTACGCACTGGGGGTCATCTGCCTGCTGGTGGTGTGTGGCTCGCTCGCGGCGTCCGCGCTCACCCTCCGCGGCCGCTTCTTCCCGGAGGCCACCGGCGCCCTCGCCCGCCTCATCGAGTGGCTCCTCGCCCTCGCTCTTCTTATCGCCGTCTCGGAGGTGCTGGGCACGGTCGGCGCGTTCCGGCTCGTGGCCATCGTGGTCGTGTGCGCGCTGGTGGCGCTCGGAGTTGTAAGGGCGGTTGGGGGGAACGGGCTCGCGGAGGCTCGCGCAGCCCGCCTCCGCGAGTCCGTCCCCCTCAGCCGCTCTACGGCTCATGTAGTCGCGCTGCTCGCCATCGGCGCTGTCGTGGCCGAGTGGGCCGCGCCGACCGTCCAGTCCTACAAGGTCGGGATCCTCAGCTTTGACTCCCTGTGGTACCACCTCCCCTGGGCGGCCTCATTCGCTCAGACCGGCCACATCACGCCGCTGAGGTTCACGGATGTGGAATACCTAACGGCGTTCTATCCCGCCACGGCGGAGGCATTGCATGGGCTGGGGATCGTGCTGCTCGGCCGTGACACGTTGTCGCCGGCGATAAACCTCCTGTGGCTGACCCTCGCTCTCCTGGCCGGATACTGCGTCGGGCGTCCGCGCGGGGCGGGGACGCTTACCGCGACCGGAACGGCGGTGGCGATGGCCGTGCCGATGTTCTCCTCCTCGCAGGGCGGCACCGCAGCGAACGACGTGCTGGGGGTCTTCTTTCTGCTCGCGGCCGGGGCGCTGCTTATGGCGGCGGACGGCCGGACCCCAATGATCATCCTGTCCGCAACCTCGGCCGGGCTGGCGGTGGGAGTCAAGCTCAGCGTCGCGGCCCCCGTCGCCGCGCTCACGGTCGGAGTGATCGCGTTCGCGCCCGCAGGCCACCCCGGCGACCGCCTTCGATTGGCCGGCCGATGGCTTGTCCCGGTGGTTTTGGCCGGCGGGTTCTGGTACGTGCGCAACCTCATCGCGGTAGGCAACCCGCTGCCATGGTTCGGTTTCGGCGGGCTGCTCGCGACGCCGGACCCCGCTCTTCAACAGCACACCGCCTTCGCTGTCGCGCACTACCTGTTCAGCGGCAGGACGTGGGCACACGTCTTCGAACCGGCTCTGCACGCGGGCCTGGGACCGTGGTGGCCGGCGATCATCGGGGCGGCTCTGCTCGGCCCTCTGCTTTGTCTGCTGCCCGGGGCAGGACGGATGGTCCGGTTGCTGGGGCTGGTCGCGCTGGCGTCGTGGGTGGCTTACGTTCTCACCCCGGAGAGCGCCGCAGGTCCCCGGGGACAGCCGCTTGGGTTTGCCTTCAACCTGCGCTACGCAGCTCCCGCCCTGGCCCTCGGCTTGACAGTGCTGCCGCTCGCGCCGGTGCTCGGCGGCGAGCGCCGCCGTCTGTTCCCGCTCGGCGCTCTCGCCCTCCTGTTGGTGGCGACGCTGTCGCCGGCCCGGCTGTGGCCGACGCGTGACCTGGCGTGGGCGCTGGCGATAGCGGCGGTCGCGATGCTCCTGCTGTTCTGGCGCCGCCCTCGAACGCAGGTCTTGGCGGCGCTGCTGGCGGCCGTTGCGGTGGGCGGATGGTGGGTTCAGCGCCACTACCTCGCCGGGCGCTACCGCTTCCATCCGCACGTCTCCTATCTCGCCTCGACTTGGGCGTTGTTCCGCCAGGTCCACGACGCGCGCGTCGGGGTGGTGGGCACGTTCGGGGGCTTCTTCTCGTATCCCCTCTACGGCCTCGATGACTCAAACCGGGTGCAGTACGTCGGCCTCCGCGGGGCCCGGGGCTCCTTCAAGCCGATACGCACCTGCGCCGCGTGGCGGGCCGCCGTCGACTCTGGCCACTATCGCTACCTGGTCACGACTCCCGCCCGCGACCCGTGGAACCCATCGCGCCTCGGTCCATCGCCTGAAGGACGGTGGACCAGATCGAGCCACCGCGCCCAGCTCATCTACAGCCGACTCGCGGCAGGAACGCAGATCAGCGTGTTCCGCCTCAGCGGACCCGTTGGCCTCGCGGGCTGCGGATGAGCTAGCCGCTCAGCAGCTCTCCTACCGCGTCCTTGTGCGCACTGGTCGTGAAGCACATGGGCTCCGCGAACTCCTCCATCGCCACCGCCTGCTCCCAGGTCAGGTCTGAGCACTGACGCAGAAGCGACTTGCTCATCTCGAGCACGTGAGCCGGCATCCGCTCGATCTGCTCGCACCACCGCAGGGCCGCCGGCAGCAGCCCGTCATGCTCCACCAGCTCGTTGCCGAGCCCCAGCTCGAACGCCTCTCTGCCAGACAGGTGGCGACCGGAGGCGAACATTCCGAAAGTCCGCTGGTAACCCAGCCGGCGTGTCAGCTGCCAGCTGCTTCCGACCTCCGGCACGAGGCCGATGCGCCCGAACGCCGGAACGACTCGCGCTCGATCTGAGAGCAGCAGGACGTCGCAGGCCAGCGCAAAGGCGAGTCCAACCCCGGCCGCCGGACCGTTGACCGCGGCCACGAACGCCTTGTCGGTGCGGGTGATCAGCCGCACGATGCCTCCGAACTGGTTGCGGATCCAGCGCCAGATCTCGGTGGCCCCCCCGGGGCTGTCGATCATCGGCTGTGCCACCTCCTGCATCAACCGCAGGTCACCGCCAGCGCTGAAGGCCGGATCGCGACCCGTGAGAACGACGGCTCGAACGCGCGGATCGCGGGCCAGGGTATCTAGCTCGCGACGGAGCTGGACTGTCAGGGAAGCGCTCAGGGGGTTGAGCTTCTCGGGATCGTCCAGTGTGACGACCGCGTGGGCCCCGCTGCGCTCCACCGCGACCAGAGGCCGGCTGCCGTCGTTCTCCGCCGTCGCCACAGCCCGGTCGTAGGTAATGGTCACGAACTGCACCTCCTCCGGGACTACTAGAATCTCGTTCTAGAGCGAAGTTCTATCAGATGCGAAACGGTGCCCAGGAGCGGGGCCCAGGCTAAGCTGCGACGGATGGCCACCACCGCC
>DAIPIC010000168.1:0-5064 GCA_036771025.1 Solirubrobacteraceae bacterium | reverse complement strand
TCAGAGCCGACGCCCGGACTCGAACCGGGGACCCCTTCATTACGAGTGAAGTGCTCTACCAGCTGAGCTACGTCGGCGATCGGCGGTGAGTCTAGGCGCTCTGTCTCGCCGCCTCGACAACGCGCCGCGAAGCCGGACGCTCGCGCCACTCCTCGGACAGGATCGCCCAGCGCTCGTGGTCGCGCCAGCGTCCGCCGATCTTCAGATAACGCGGGGAGAAGCCCTCCCGCCGGAAGCCCGCTCCCCTCGCGAGCGCGATCGAAGCCTTGTTACCAGGCTGGATGTTGGCCTCTATCCGATGGAGGCGGAGCGTCAGGAAGGCGTGGCGCAGTACGAGCGCCAGGCCCTCGCGCATATAACCCTGAGCTGCGTGGACCTTGCCGACGGCATAACCGAGGTACGCGCTCTGGAGCAATCCGCGTGTGATGTGCGAGAGGTTGAAGAAGCCGATGATCGCTCCGTCCGTCGCCCGGCAGACGAGCATGGCCTCGAAATCCGGTCTCCGTGCATCCGCTAGGTAAGCGGTAAATCGGTCGGGGTCCGTCGGGGCCGAGGCCCACGGGCGGTGGAATGACCGGCTCGCCCGCATGAGCGAGATGAACTCGACCTGATCGGCGCGTGTGGGCGGTCTCAGATAGACGCGGGCGCCGTCAATCATGCGCCCAGAATCCGTTCGAGGCGGTAGGCCAGGGCTTCCGATGCCAGCTCCTCGGATACGTTGAGCTGGAAGCGCACGCGTGTGTCCTCCACCAGCTCGACCGCCTGCCTGAGCGCCTGCAGGTCTCGACCTGGATCGCCAGTGAGCTCATCCAGCCGGTCGCAGTGGCGGACCAAATCCTCGTCGCCCCAGGCCAGGCAGGCGAGATCCGAGAACCACAGCGACACCAGCTGCAACCCCAGGTCGAGGGCTGCCGTCTCCACTCTGCGTCTCGCGCGCCGGGTGCGTTCGGTCCACTCGGTCAGCACGCGTCGCTGATCCTTGCGCGTGTGAAGCTCGAGCTCAGCCGCCGTGCGTTCCTCCATTTGCTGGCGGACGGTCTCGCCCCGGGCCCTGACCGCTCCGAGCAACGGCAACCACGGCCTGTGAGCGCCCACGTCGCCCGCCAACGCCGCGCGAGCAAATATCTCGGCGGCTGCTCGCAAGCCAGAACCCTCCTCTGACGCGAGCTCGCGCGCGCGGCTCGCGTCGCCCAGCGACAGCCGGGCACAGGCCAGCGCCGTGCGGCCCGGGATCCCGTGCGCCTCGAGATCAGCCGCCACTTGCTCGGCAGGCGCGGCGTCGAAACGGACAGGCTGGCAGCGGGAACGAATCGTGGGCATCACTTCGCCCAGGCGGTCGGTCAACAGGATGAGATGGACGAACGGCGCCGGTTCCTCGAGCGTCTTGAGCATCCTGTTTGCGGCTTCGTCTCCGAACTCGTCTGCGCGCTCGATGACGAAAACGCGACGCTCAGCTTCGAACGGTGTCTTGCTAGCTGCTGCGATCACTGGGCCGTCGACATCACCGACCAGGATCTCGTGTGCTCCGCTTGGCGCTACCCAGGTGAGGTCGGGGTGGACACCGCTCTTCGCTCGTTTCCGGGCCCGGTCCGGGTCGGGAGACCCGTAGGACAGCCACTCGGCCGCCAGAGCCCGCGCGGCGGAACGCTTCCCGGAGCCTCCAGGACCGTGGAACAGGTACGCATGCGACGGCCGAGCGGTGGGCGAGAGCACGGGAGTGAGGATGGCCCGGGCGTGAGGGTGGCGATCGAGCTCTTCGAGCATCGAGGTTCGATGCTAATGACCGGTAGGGTCGAGCCACGATGGCGCGGGGTCGGTTGATAACGATCGAGGGGCTTGACGGAGCCGGGAAGACGACGCTGGCCACAGGGCTGGAGACCGAGCTCAGGGAAAGGGGCCTGGAAATCCAGCTTTTGCGCGAGCCGGGAGGGGTCCCAGCGGCCGAGCGGATCCGCGACCTGGTCAAGGACCCCGCGCTCCGGATCGACCCACGGGCCGAGGCGCTGCTCTACGCCGCGGCACGTGCGCAGCTCGTCGAGGAGGCGCTCGAACCACGGCTCGAGGCCGGAAGTTGGATCCTGCTCGACCGCTTCGTCGACTCCTCGCTTGTCTACCAGGGCGCCGGCAGGGAGCTTGGCGTTGAGGACGTACGGGCGATCAACCAGTTCGCGACCAAGGGGGTCAAGCCCGACCGGACGCTGCTGCTGCTGATCGAGCCAGCCGTGGGGCTGTCACGTGCCGGCTCCAGGCCCGGGCCCGCCGACCGCCTCGAGCGCGAGCATGAAGCGTTCTTTGAGCGGATCGCCTCGGCCTACGCCGAGCTGGCCGCGACGGATTCCGACCGGGTCCGTGTGCTGGATTCCACGCTGCCGCCTCCGGCCGTGCTCGCCAGCGCCCTGGAACAGCTCTCGGACCTGCTGCCCTAGCTACCGGTGGCCGGGGAGGCTCGCCGCGTGGGGGAAGCGGCCGGGGGCGTGAGCAGCAGCTGCAATTGCTTAGGAAGGGTCGTGACCCCGCCGCCCTTGGGGTCCAGCGCCAGCACGCGTTGGATGGCGTCGTACGCACCCGCTGCCGATCCGAGGGCGAATTCAACCGACGTGAGTCGCTGCCAGGCCTGGAAGTCGTTTGGATCTCGCTTGACGGCCTGAAGGAGATACGCCCGCGCCTGCGCGTACTGGCCCGAGCGGATGGCGACCGTCGCGGACGCCAGCAACCCAGCATCCGAGAGGGGGTCAAGGCGGGCGGCCTCGGCCGCGTCCGAGCGCGCTTGCTTGAGGGCGGAGCCTGAGGAGCCGCTCGCTGCCACCACCGCGGCGCTGGCCCTTCCCGCGGCGACGCTGGGCACGACCCCGGAGAGCGCCACTGCGCACAAGGCGCCGGCGACCGCGACCAGGGCCACGAGGCGAGCTCCAGGGCCAAACGCAACCGGGGTCACCGTGCTCCCGTTGCCAGCCGCCCGCCGCACGGACGCGGTCCTGCCGCCGGCACCCGTTAGAACCCCGATGAACACCAGCGCCGGCAGCGTGACGCCGGGGATGTCCCAGTCCCAGTCAAACAGCGCGTGGACGCCGTAGATCACGATCCCGGCGAGCAACGCCGCCGCGACCAAGCGGTCGCTGCCCGCCCTTCGCCGAACGCTCCCCACCCCAGCTGCGGTCAGGAGTGCATAGCCTCCGATCGCGAGCAGTGCACCGATGATCCCCGTCTCCGCGAGCATCTGGAGAGGCACGCTGTGCGGCTGCTGCACCGTTAACGAATTTCGCCTGTAGAGCAGGTGCAGGACCGGAAACGATCCCGCCCCCCAACCGACCAAAGGTCGGTCGCTGAACGCCCCAGCTGCCTCCTTCCACCAAACCATCCGGTTCTGAGAATCGACCGACAGCAAGCGGCTGGGGTTGTAGTCGCTGGTCACCTTGGTGTTGGTGAAGCTATTGACGGCGTGTGAGACGGTGCCCGTCAGCCCGCGCGAGGAGACGGACACCGCGATCACCCCGCCGACGAGCGCCACCCCGAACGCCCCCGCGAGCAGCCGCCCGATCCGCCGCGAGTCCTGGGGTGAGACATGCACCCGGGCCTCGATGTCGGCCACACGCGCGCCCGCGAACCACAGGCCCACCGCGGACGCCAGCAAGACCGCCAACAACACCAGCCCGGCGCTCTCCCGCCGCCCGAGCGACACGGACACGTCCGTCAGGGCGTGATTGGTGAGTCCGACAACGAGCGGCGCGACCCCCGCCACGGCCGCCAGTGCCAGCCACATCAGCGCGCGCAGTCGTGCGCCGCTGAGCCCCACGCCGACGATCAGCCCGCAGACGAGCGCAAGCAGGGCTCCCCGGGAGTAGGTGAGGCCGACAGCGATCAGCATCAGCTGTACCGCCACGAGCGAAGCCAGCCGGATCCGGGGCGCGCGCTCCTTGTCCCCGGCCAGCGCGAGGCCGATCGGGACGCCGAAGCCGATGAACAGACCGAGCGCGTTCCAGTAGCCAAACGGCTCCTGGAGTCGGGGCACGAACTGCGTCTGGTTGAGGTTGAAGAGGCCCGGCACGTGGAGCCCGGGGAGAGCCTTTTGACCCAGCGCGTACACCGTGACCGCGAGCACGACGGGGAGCGTGGCCCGAGCGAGGAACTCCATCGAGCGTGGATGCGACGCGCCCAGGATCAACGCCAGGCCCACCGCCAAGACGTAGGTGAGCGCGCGGTTCAGCTCCAGCCAAGTCTGGTCGGGGGCCACGCTCCAGGCGACCGTGACTCCGCTCCATATCGCAAAGGCCGCCAGTGCCGCCAGCCCGGCGACGGCCGCGGGCCGTGCCGAGACGCGAAGCGAGCCGGTCCAGATCCAGGCCGCCGCCGCTGCGACGGCAATGGCCGACAGCGCGGTTTGGACGCGTGCCTGGGCGGCGATGCCGGTCGCGCCGTGGTCGAAGGCCGCATACAGCAAGAGCAACGACAGGGCGGCGACGAGCAGCGTCGCGGCCCGCGAGGACTTCTCGGCCATGCCTAGATCGCCCGCTCGAACGAATGTGCCCGGCCGGGCGATCTGGACGGTCGACATCGGCTGGCGAAGCTAGCACGGGGAGGAGGTTCCGGCGCCTCCGCGGAGACGGCGGGAGCCCGCTCTGCGCGGGCGATTTCGACCCTGCACACGCCCGGAATTGCCCGCTCCCATCGCTAAAATCCGTAGTCCAGGAGGCCGTTCCGCAAGCCACTCCAGAGCTGCTTCGGCTCAACTTTTCCGTCCGGGCCATACGCGATCTTTCGGGGTCCGCCTCGGCCGCCACGGAGCCGAGCAGAGCCAGCGAAGAAGCGGAACGGAGAGGAGCAGGTCGGACATGACAAACACCCCGCACACCCCCACAACCCACGAAGGGCAGACCGGCACCGGCCTCTCAATTCGACGCTATTTCACGACGCCGGGAAAGCACCCCTTCGACGACGTGGAGTGGGAGGTGCGGGACGCGCGCATCGGCCACGGGGACAAGGTGTCCTTCGAGCAGCGCGATGTCGAGTTCCCGAAGAGCTGGTCCCAGAACGCGACCAACATCGTCGCCCAGAAGTACTTCCGCG
>DAIPIC010000167.1:0-5279 GCA_036771025.1 Solirubrobacteraceae bacterium | reverse complement strand
GCTACATGGCGATCATCGCTACGGCTCCGGTATCGAGCGAGTAGTAGCCGCCGACGACTCTCAGCTCGCCCTGGGAGATGAACCTCTTGATCAGCGGGTCGTCACGGAGCCGCTCGACGGTCAGCCGCGTCTGCGCCCGCACCATGTTCTCGACCAGATCGCCCCGCTGCCTGACGGCTACGGCGTACGCCGGCCGCAGGGTGTCCACGATCGACTGGATGTGGCCAGGAGCCGTGCCGCCTGTCTGGATCACCTCGATCGCGGCCTTCACCGCCCCGCAGCCCTGGTGGCCCAGCACGAGGATGAGCGGTGTCGCCAGAAATTCGGGAGCGAACTCGACGCTTCCGAGCGCCACGCCCTTGTCGAGTACCTGTGCGCCGGTGCGGATCACGGCCAGGTCGCCCACTCCGCGATCGAAAACGAACTCCGGTGGAATCCGCGAATCGATGCAAGAGATAACCGTTGCGATCGGGAACTGCCGCTGGCGGACCGCCCGGCGGCGCTCGACGGACTGGTGCGGACGCGCGAGGCGAGCCTTGACCCACCGCTCGTTGCCGTCGACGAGCAGCTTCAGCGCCTCGCTCGCCGTGACCTTCGGTCCGCCGCCCGCCGCTTCAGGCATCGCAGAACTCCTCGTGCTCGTTTGCATGCGCGTCCCGCATCGACGGCCCCCACGCCACCGTACCCAAGATCAACGCCCGGGCTGACCACGCGCGTGCCTCGGCCGCCGAAGCGGCGTACCCTTTCTGGCCGTGAGCTCTGGCTTGGGGCAGGCGGCCGCCAAACGTCGAGCGGCCTTTTTGTTGTTGGTCGTCGCTGCTCTGGTCACGCTGGGGCTGTTGACCGTGTTCGCGATCGAGCTGTCGAACACCCAGGCCAAGTCAAAGAACGACGTCAAGGCCCGAGTCCACGAGCGCGCGGTGCTGGCCGCAGCTTTGGTGGACAGCCTCTTCCAGACGGTCTTGCAGCAGATCCCACAGGACCAAGCGAAATACGGGACGCGCGTGGTCAGCTCCGCCACGATGGACGCCGCTCGCCAGCAGAACGACTACCTGGCGCTGCTCGATGGGCGCGGCCGGGTGCTCGCGGCCTCGGGAGGATTCACCGCACGGGCGCGCAGCGACCTATCGATCTCTGCGGCGCTCGCGCTGCTCCGTGGGGGTCATCCGTACGGCCTCGGGAACCTGCTCCCCTACGGCCGGACCGGAGTCGTCAACCTCGCCGTGGCGTTCCCGACACGCTACGGCCGCCGGGTCCTGGTGTCCGGCATCTCGCCACTCGTCCTGGGCTTGTTCCTGAACGGTGAGCTGCGGAGGATCCCGGGCGTAAAAGGGGCCCACAACTACATACTGGATGGAAACCAGACCGTCATGGCCTCCAACAACCCGGCCACGCCGGTCGGGTACAGGTTCGGTCAGCCGGCGCAGGTCCAGGCCCTCGGTCACGGTTCGGGGGACCGCAAGGGCCATTACTACGACCAGGTTCAGATCTCCAATTCGACTTGGAGGGTCCTCCTGGCCGCTCCAGATGGGCCGCTGTTCGCCAGCGTGTCGGGATTGCGCAAATGGGTCCCGTGGGTGATCTTCATCGCGTTCGCCATCGTCGCCGCGGTGGCGCTGTTCCTCGGGACGCGCGTGCTTCGTTCCGCCAGGCGCGACCTCGCCGCCGCCTACAAGGCCTCCGAGATGAAGTCCAGCTTCGTGGCGAACATGAGCCACGAGATCCGGACACCCCTGAACGGAGTGGTCGGCATGCTGAGCCTCCTCTCCGACACGCGCCTCACGCCCGAGCAGCGCGAGTACGTGGAGGTGGCTAGATCGTCAGGCGACGCCTTGATGACGGTGATCAACGACATCCTGGATATCGCGCGAATCGAGGCCGGCCGCCTACAGGTCGAGCGACGCGAGTTTGATCCGCACGAGACAGTGGAGACCAGCTGCGACACGGTCGCCGCCACCGCCGCCGCCAAGGGCCTCGAACTCCAATCGTTCGTCCACGACGACGTCCCGCGCGCCGTCCTCGGCGACCGGTTGCGCATGAGCCAGGTCCTCGTGAACCTGCTGGCGAACGCCGTCAAGTTCACCGCTGCGGGCGAGGTCATCGTCGAGGTCACCGTCGCCGGCCGCACCGATGCAGCGACGAGGCTGCGGTTCGAGGTTCGTGACACGGGCATCGGCATCCCGCCCGAACAGATCAGCCGCATGTTCGAGGCCTTCTCCCAGGAGGACGCGGGGACGACCAGGATGTTCGGCGGCACCGGCCTGGGCCTCGCGATCTCCCGCGAGCTGACCCGTCTGATGGGAGGCTCGATCTGGGCCGCCAGTGAGCCGGGCAAGGGAAGCACATTCTGGTTCGAGGTCCCCTTCGGCATCACCGACGGGCAGCCTCAGCCGCCCGTCCCGCTGACGGAGCTCCAGGGGCGCCACGTCCTGGTGGTCGACGACAACGCCACCAACAGGCGCGTCTTCGAGGCGTACGTTTCGTCGTGGGGGATGCGCGCCTCGGTGGCTACGGACGCGCACGAGGCCCTTAGTGAGCTACAACACGCCGCGGACGCCGGCGATCCGTTCGACGTCGCGCTACTTGACTTCAACATGCCCGGCGAGAATGGGCTCGAGCTCTCCCGGCGGATCGCCGCCACCCCCGGGCTGGATCGCACTCGCCTGATCCTGCTGACCTCCACCGGTGAGCTGCGCGACGAGCATCCGACGCGCGGCATCAGCTCCCAGCTGACCAAGCCGGTCCACCAATCGAGGCTGCGCGACGCCATTCGCGCGGCGATGGGCGCCGCCGCGGATGGCCGCGGCCGTGCGCCCTCACATGAACCACCCGCGCCGCAAGCCTCTCCGGGGGGCGCCGGTTCGTTCCGGATCCTGGTGGCCGAGGACCAGGCCACCAATTGGATGCTGATCGAGCGCCTGCTGACCAAGCGGGGTCACTCGGCCGTCAACGTCACCGACGGTCGAGGCGTGCTCAGAAAACTCGAGTCCGAGCGCTTCGACCTGATCCTGATGGACTGCCAGATGCCGGTGCTCGACGGCTACGACGCAGCACGGGAAATTCGTCGTCGCGAGGCGACCGAGCCGCGTCCGCGCATACCGATCGTGGCCATGACCGCCAGCGCGATGCGGGGCGACCGAGAGCGGTGCCTCGCGGCCGGAATGGACGACTACATCGCCAAGCCGATCGACAGCGACAAGCTCGATCATCTGCTGGCGCAGTGGCTGCCGGCGGCGGAACCCGCCGGCCGCTGAGCACCATCGGCGTGTGTGTAGTCTGGGAGCGGTGAGCACCAGGGCGCGTCCAGCCGTCGCGAGAGACCACTGCCTCGCGCCCGGGCGGACGGTAGGCGCTCCGGTGTACGGCGGCAGGTACACGCGCCTGTTCGAGGACCTGCCCAGCCTGTCGGGCGACGAGCGGCTGCTCCACGCATTGGGCGCTGCCGGCGGCGTGTGCGACGCCAGCGATGACTGCCCCGACGGCCGGATGGCGGCCGGTTGGCCGTTCTTGGGCCAGTTCCTGGCGCACGACATCACCGCCGACCGCTCGCCGCTCGTCAGCCGCGCCGATCCTGCGGGGGTCCGCAACTACCGCACCCCCGCGGCGAATCTCGAGTGCCTGTACGGCGGAGGCCCGGTCGGGTCTCCATACCTGTATGACCGCGACGATCCGGCCGTGTTGCTGACCGGCTCCCACGCCGGTGACGTTCCGCGCAACGGCCAGGGTGTGGCGCTGATCGGGGACCCACGAAACGACGTCCACCTATTCGTCAATCAGCTCCAGGTCGCGCTGATCCACGCCCATAACCTGCTGGTCGAGCGGCTGCGGGAGGACGGCGAGCCCGAAGCGAGCGTGTTTGACGAGGCCAGGCGCGCCCTCACCTGGCACTACCAGTGGGTGCTGCTGAACGACTTCCTGCCCACGCTGGTGGGCGAGCAGCTCAGCGCGCAGCTGCTCCAGGGGGGCCCAACGCTCTACAGGCCTGGAGAAGCCCCACAGATCCCGCTCGAGTTCGCCGACGCCGCGTATCGGTACGGCCATTCCCAGATCCGTGGCCAATACGTCGTCAACGAGTCCAGCGAGCCGCTGCCGCTGTTCCCGGAACTGATGGGGTTCGAGCCCGTGCCGCCGGAGCGGGTCGTCAGCTGGTCGATGCTGTTTGATGTTCCCGGGGAACGGCCCGCCCAACGAGCCAAGCAGATCGACGGTCGCCTACCGGCATCGCTGATCAACCTGCCGGTCGCCATCACCGGGACCGTCGAGGAGGACGCGTACCACTCGCTGGCCGCGCGCGACCTGCAGCGCGGACAGGCCACGGGCCTGCCGTCGGGCGAGGCCGTGGCCCGAGCGCTGGGCTTCGAGCCGCTGACCGCCGAGCAGGTGGGGCTGACTCGACACGGCTGGGACGCGGAGACTCCCCTCTGGTACTACGTGCTGCGGGAGGCAGACGTCCAAAAGGGAGGCGATCGCCTGGGTCAGGTGGGCGGACGGATCGTGGGCGAGGTAGTGGTTGGGATCATCGACGCGGATCCCGAGAGCTATCGGGCGGTCGATCGAACCTGGCGCCCCACGCTGCCGGCGGCCACCGGAGACGGGTACGGGATCGCCGACCTGATCCGCGCGTCGGCGCTGGCGAACCTCTGACGCCTGGGTCCCATCTCACTCCGGGCGCCGCAGCTCGGCCTCAAAGCGCCGAGGATGACGCTTGGCCCATACGCTTGCGAGCCAAAGGCAGACCAGCCAGCCCACCAGAGAGTTCGCCAGAGTCACGAGCGGGTACCAGACCGAGTCCCGCCGCCCGAACGCCTCCTGGAAGTGGAGGATCACGGCGGGGAACGTCACCAGCAGCGGTGCTCCGAGGTAGTAGAGCACGTAAGGCACCGCCTGACGCAGGCCCCAACGGACCCACGTGGGGCGCGCCTTCAGGCGAGCCCGCAGCGAGATGGGGCGGTAGGGGAGCATGACCGATACCAGGTTGCCCAGGCCGAGCCAGACAAATACGGCAGCAACGTCGTACATGGCCGCGTTTGGCAAAAGCCGCCAGCGGTCGACGAGGATCCTCACGATCACCGTGACCAGCAGCGCAACGGGCACCATCAGCAGGGCCAGGGAGACGTTCTTGAGCGCGAGGATCCTCGACACGCGGTCCCCCCGCTCGACCGAATTTATGACGCGCTCGGCGTCGGCTCCGAGCTGATTGGTGGCCAGCGTCCCGGCCAGCACGTAGACCACGACCGCGATGCCGATGTTGGCGATCTTGAGGTCCCCTGACACATGAG
>DAIPIC010000166.1:0-5309 GCA_036771025.1 Solirubrobacteraceae bacterium | reverse complement strand
TGAACACCGATCACAAGGTGATCGGCATCCAGTACACGGTCACCTCGTTCTTCTTCCTGTTCGTGGGCGGGCTGCTGGCGATGCTGATCCGGGCCCAGCTGGCAAAGCCCGGGATGCAGTTCCTGACCGAAGAGCAATACAACGGCGTGTTCTCCGTTCACGCCACGGTCCTCATCTTCCTGTTCGTGATCCCGGTGTTCGCCGGCCTGGCGAACTTCGTGCTGCCGCTGATGATCGGCGCCCCGGATATGGCGTTCCCGCGTCTGAACGCCCTGTCCTACTGGTTGCTGCCGCTCGGCGGCGTGATCATGCTCATGAGCTTCCTGGCACCGGGCGGCTCGTTCGCCTCCGGGTGGACGGCCTACGCCCCGTTATCGACGACGATGCCGGTCGGGCAGCTGTTCTTCTCGATCGGGGTCCAGTTCGCGGGCTTCTCGTCGATCTTCACGGCTCTGAATTTCCTGGTGACGATCATCACCATGCGCGCCCCGGGGATGAGCTTCTTCCGCATGCCCCTGCTCGTGTGGGCGAACTTCTCCACGTCGCTGTTGGTCGTGATCGCCACTCCGTTCATCGCCGCCTCGCAGTTCTTCATCCTGCTGGACTCGAGCCTTCACTTCCACTTCTTCGACGCTTTCGTCGGCTCGGGCACCAGCGGCAACGTTCTCTCCTACCAGCACATCTTCTGGTTCTACTCCCACCCCGCGGTGTACATCATGATGCTCCCTGGGTTCGGGATCATCTCGGAGATCATCGCGGTGAAGTCCCGAAAACCGATCTTCGGATACCGGATGATGGCCTTCTCGCTGCTGGCGATCGTGGTCCTGGGATTCACCGTGTGGGCCCACCACATGTTCGTATCCGGCATGTCGCCGTGGATCCGGATCCCGATGATGGTCACCACCGCGGTGATCGCGGTTCCGACCGGCATCAAGATCTTCTCCTGGCTCGCGACCCTGTGGCGCGGCGTGCTTCACCTGGACACGCCGATGTTGTTCGCCCTGGGGTTCGTGACGATGTTCACGCTGGGCGGGATCAGCGGCGTGATGCTGGCGATGATCCCGTTCGACATCCACGTCTCGCAGACGTACTTCATCGTCGCCCACATCCACTATGTGCTGTTCGGCGGCTCGCTGTTCACGATCTTCGCCGGCGTCTACTACTGGTTCCCGAAGATGACGGGGCGGATGTTCGACGACCGCCTCGGAAAGCTCCACTTCTGGATGACGTTCATCTTCTTCAACCTGACGTTCGCCCCCATGCACCTGATCGGGATCCAGGGGATGCCCCGCCGGGTGGCGGAATACGCCGAGAAGTTCGCCGCCTGGAACTTGTTCATCTCGATCTCGGCGTTCATCCTCGGCGCCTCGATCCTGATCTTCCTCTACAACATCGTGGCCAGCTGGCGGTACGGGCCGCGGGCGTCGGCCAACCCCTGGCGGGCGCTCACGCTCGAGTGGCAGGTCTCCTCGCCTCCTCCGGTGTTCAACTTCGACGCCGTTCCCACGGTGGTCGGCGGCCCATACGAGTACGGCGTACCGGGAGCCGTGCACGGCATCTTCAAGGCACCTGAGGAAACGCGAGTGGCCGCAGGGTTCACGACGCCCCCCAGCCAGCAGAGACACGAATGAAGACCGTCCTGATCGTCGCCAACGAGACGATCGGCGGGCAGAAGCTCGTCGACGCTGTCCGTTCCCGTGCCGCCGAGGACGACGTCCGGTTCGTGCTCTGCGTGCCCCAGACTCGCCCCAAGGCAGGGCTCGTCATCTACGACGAGTCGGTGTTCGACGCCGCCCAGGCCCGCGTCGATCTGGCTCTGTCGTTCATGCACGCCGAGGGCTTTAACGCCATCGGCGAGGTCGGCGACCCGGACCCCTACACGGCGACGATGGATGCCGTACACGCCTACCGCCCGGGCGAGATCATCATCTCCACCTACCCGGCCACCCGCTCGGGCTGGCTGCGCCGCGATCTGATCGAGCGCGTACGACAGGCCTCCGGGCTGCCCGTGGAGCACATCGTCGCCGACCCCGACACCGAGGGACTTCCGTTCCACGTCACGCTGGCGGTGGCCAACCGCACCGCATCGGGCGACGAGCTGTTCGACGCCCTCCAGGCCAGGGTGGACGCCGAGCCCGAGGGTCCCCGCGGGCGCCTGTTCATCGTCGTGGTTCCTCAGGAGGGCGGCGACGGCCATGCCGCCAGGCGGGCCCGCACCCGCCTCTCGCTCGTGCTGGGACGCCTGCACGCCGCCGGCATGCTCGCCGCCGGAATGATCGGCGACCCCGATCCATACACGGCGATCACCAACGCGCTGCAGTACTTCCGAGTCGACGACATCGTGATCTCCACGTTCGCCGACACCAAGTCGGGCTGGCTCCGTACCGACCTGATCGACCGAGTGCGCAATGCCACGGGCAAGCCGGTCGAGCACATCGTCCATCGCGACGTCCCCAGTCCGGCGACCGCCTGAAGAGCCAATGGAAGCCGCAGCTGTAAGCCACGCCGAGCACCACGGGCCGCCACCCGCCCATCGCTCGTCCCGAGTCGAGGCCCCGGTCCTGGGGATGCTGCTTTTCATCATCTCCGAGGTGATGATCTTCGGGGCCTTCTTCACGGCCTACTTCTTCATCCGCGTCGTCACCAACGACTCGTGGCCGGCCCATGGCACCAAGCTGCCGGAGGACGTGGCCGGCGTGAACACGGCCATCCTGCTGTCGTCGTCGCTGACCATCCACTGGGCGCTTACGTCGATCAAGAACGGCAACCGGTTCGGACTGAAGGCCGGGATGGTGTCCACGTTCCTGCTGGGGTTGACGTTCCTGTTCGTGCAGATCAACGAGTACGTGCACGTTGGCTTCGCGCCACACGACACCGCCCAGGGAACGATCTTCTACTCACTGACCGGCCTGCACGGCGCGCACGTGATCGTCGGTCTGTTCGCGCTGTTGTTCGTCACGATCCGCTCGTTCCGCGGTCACTACTCCCCCGAGCACCACCAGGGGATGGAGGTGCCCGGGATCTACTGGCACTTCGTCGACGCCATGTGGATCGTCGTGTACACGACGGTGTACGTGCTCTAGGGCGTAGGGGGCCTTGCCCGCGCCGTCTCGACGCCCGCGCCTGCCTAACCCGCTGCGCTCAGAGGCCGAGGCCTTCCAAACCCTCGTCTACTTCGTCGTGATCGTGGCCCTGATCGTGGCGATCGTGCTGGTGGTGAAGGCGCTGACCTAGGCGCGGGGCGAGCCGCGAACGTCTGTTCGTGACAGGGCTAGACTCCATCGTGTGTCGCTCGTCGTCCAACCGTCACTGTTTGGCTCCCTGGGCGAACTCGGCGTCGCCGGGCTCGGCAACGCCGTAGAACGTCGGCTACTGACCGATGGCGCCTGGGTCGACCTTAGGCCGGGCTTCATCACCGCGGCGGACGAGCTCTTCGATGTGCTGGCCAGCGCGGTCCCGTGGCAGGAGGAGCGGATGCACATGTACGACAGCACGGTGCGGGTCCCGCGACTGCTGGCCCGTTACCCAGAGGGCCAAGGGCTGCCCCATCCGGTGCTCGACGAAGCCCGCTCCGCGCTAAATGCCCACTACGCCGAGGAGCTCGGCGAGCCGTTCGTCAGCGCCGGGCTCTGCCTGTACCGCGACGGTAGCGACAGCGTCGCTTGGCACGGCGACCGCATCGCCCGCGAGAGCCCGCGCGACACGATGGTGGCGATCGTCTCGCTCGGTGCCGCCCGGCCGTTCGGGCTCCGGCCGAAGTCAGGCGGCCCGGGACTGCGGCTCCAAATCGGCCACGGGGACCTGCTCGTGATGGGCGGAAGCTGCCAGCGGACCTGGTTGCATGGCATTCCCAAAGTTGCCAGCTGTCTGGGCGCGCGAATCAGCATCCAATTCCGCCCCCAGTGGGGTAACAACCTGGGCAAGCCAGCCGCCGACGAAGGCCGCGACGAGTAGTCGCCACTAGACCTACGAGGTGTGCGTGGTGCCTCGCCTTCTCCGCGCTCAGCGCTTGGCGCTCAGCGCTCAGCGCTCAGCGCAGGATGGTGCCGGCTGCGGAACGGAACCACCCGCGGTATCGCCGTGCTGACCAGCGTCGGTCGATGACCAGCATCCGGTAGATGTCGGGCGAGGTGTAGAGCCAAAGCAGGTCTGCGGCGGTGTCCGCGCCCATATGGTCGGGGAGCGCGCCGAGTTCGCTGAGGCGGTTCGCGATTGTCCGTTGATTGGCATGTCGGGCGCGAAGCCGTTGCAGGTGCAGTTCGGCGATGGCGGGGTCGCTGCTGGCGGCTCCGCGGACGATCTCCATCACGTCCCAGGAGCGACGGTGCACGGTTTCGGCGACGGACGCCAGGCGGTCGAGCAGCACGTCGGCGTCGGTCGAGGCGAGCATGTGTTCGAACGCCTCTCGTTGCTGGAGCTGCACCTCGTCATCGCTGCCCCGGACGGCGAGCCTGAGGAGGTGCTCGACGAGGTTCGGCTTGGTCTTGAAGACCGCGCGAACCGTCGGCTCGGCAACCCCAGCCGTACGGGCGATGTCGCCGAGGGTCGTAGCGCCATAGCCCTGCTGTCGGAAGGTCTCTCGCGCCGCCTGCAGGATCCGCTCCCGAGTTCGCTTGGCCTGGCGCTCGCGCAGCGGCGAGTTGTAGGACTTGACAGGGTCGCTCATTCTACTATCTTATCGAGATATTCGTTAGCGTAATACGCTAATCAACTGCACAACCATCCTGGAGGTTCGGTGGGCGCCCACGACAACAAGCAGACCCTGGAGCGATTCGACCGGCTAGTTGAGGCGTGCGAAGCCGAGCAGCTAGATGAGATCTGCACGCCAGATATGCGAAACCACGCGCTCGCGTCGCAGCGAAACGAGGGACTCGAGGGAACCAAAGAGTTCCTGCGCGAATGCCAAGAGGACCAGGGCAAGGCCGCGTGGTTGCGGGCGCTGCACGGCGAGCGGGATCTGATCACGATCGCCGAAGGCGACTACGTCATCCAATACGGAAGGATTAGCTCAACGTGGCCAGGACGACCGTTCCGCGGCTACGACATTCCCGCCGGGGACTACGGATGCGACGTGGCCTTCATGTACCGCTTCCAAGACGGGCGGATCGCCGAGCGCTGGGCCGTCCGAGACGACCTCGCGATGATCCAACAGCTCTCCGGCAGCCCCGCCGCTAACAGCGCGTGACCTCGACTCCAGCCGTCGGTCGATGTCAGCTCGGGTCGCTATGTGTGGCGGCCTGGCGTTAGGCGCCGCCCAGCGTCTCGTCGAGCCAGTCGTAGCAGCGTTGGTGGAACAGGTGGCGGGCCAT
>DAIPIC010000165.1:0-5326 GCA_036771025.1 Solirubrobacteraceae bacterium | reverse complement strand
ATCCCCAGCCCGACGTTCGAGATCGACGAGCGAGAGACCCGGAGCCTGGACGAGACTAAGGTCCAGGACTTGGTCACGGACATGGTCGACCACCTCCAGGACGCGGCCAACGCCGCCGAGTGCGACCTCGACGTAACGGTCGAGCGGATGTTCAAGGGCTACCGGACACGAGCAAAGGCCGCGCAGGTGGAACTGGCCGAACGGGCGTTGCGAGCCTGCGGGTATGAGCCAACGCACATCACGACCGGCGGCGCCTCGGACGCCAACTCATTCGAGGCCGCGGGATTTCCGTGCACGAATCTGGCCGACGGGACCGAGCGCAACCACCAGCCCGATGAGCGCGTGAGCGTCGCGGCGCTTGAGGGCATGTTCGATGTGGCGATAGCGCTGGTCGAGGGGGCTGCACCGTGAGCCGGGGGCCGAGGTTCGAGCCCTCCGGCAGCGAGCCCAAGTACGAGGGCAAGATCGCCACGGTCAGCGTCGAGCGCTACCGCTACGAGGACGGCGATGAAGTCACTCGCGAGAAGGTCTCTCACCCCGGCGCAGTGGGGATCGTGGCCGTCGATGAGCGACAGGTGTGGCTGACACGGCAGCCGCGCGAGGTGGTCGGCGACGGCGCTTCGCTCGAGATCCCGGCCGGAAAGCTCGACGCCCCCGGGGAGGAGCCGCTCCAGACCGCCAAGCGTGAGCTGGCGGAAGAAATCGGCAAGCAGGCCGAGAGTTGGGAAGACATCATGTCCTTCTACACCAGCCCGGGATTCAGCGACGAGCGGGTATGGCTGTACCTGGCGACCGGTCTCTCAGAGGCGCCGGAGACCGAAGTCGAGGAGCTCGAGCGGATCGAGGTCGTGCCCTGGCCGCTGGAGAAGCTGGATGGCGCCATAGCCCAGTGCGAGGACTCGAAGTCCCTGATCGCGCTGTTGTGGCTCGCGCGCCGTCAAAGCCCCTGACTGCAGGACTCGCTGTCCCGGGGGCGAACTTCCAGCCATGGCGACCGTCGCGGATGCGCCGGCAAATCCTGCACGCGCACTCAGTCAGCTGACGCTCGATTTCCTCGCCTACCTGGAGCTCGAGCGAGGACTGTCGCGAAACACACTCGAGGCCTACCGCTCTGACCTCCAGCAGTTCGGGGAGTTCCTCTCCCGCAGGGCCGTCGACCCGCTGGAAGTGGCGCCGGCGGATCTCCGGGCGTACATCTCAGAGCTCTCCAACGGGTCGGGCCATCGAGCGGCTGCGGCGCCGGCCACGCTGCAGCGAAAGATCGCTTGCCTGCGCTCGTTCTACCGCCATCTCCGGCGGGAACAGATCCTCGAGACCGACCCCACCTCCGAGCTCAGGGCCCCACGGCGACGCGCGAGGCTCCCGAAGGTCCTCAGCCGGGACGAGGTGGGACACCTGCTGGCTCAGCCTCGCGGCAGCTCTCCGACCGCGTTGCGCGATCGAGCACTGCTGGAGACGATGTACGCCTGCGGGCTACGCGCCAGTGAGGCCATCTCGCTCGAGCTCGCACAGCTCGACCTCCAGGACGGGATCGTCCGCGCCCGGGGCAAGGGATCCAAGGAGCGGCTCGTCCCGATCGGCTCGAAGGCCGTCCACGCGCTGCGCACCTATCTGGACAGGGGTCGTCCCCGGCTCGTCGGTCTGCGTGATGAGCAGCGGGTGTTCGTGAACGCTCGCGGCGGTGGGCTCTCCCGCCAGGGGCTCTACAAGATCGTCCAGCGCCATGCCCGCACGGCCGGTCTGGCGAGGCGGATGAGCCCGCACACGCTCCGCCATACGTTCGCCACGCACCTCCTGGCCGGAGGCTGCGACCTGCGCTCGCTGCAGGAGATGCTGGGCCACGCGGACATCGGGACCACGCAGGTCTACACCCATTTATCAAGCGACCGGCTGCGGGACGTGTATTTCAGCGCCCATCCCAGGGCCCAGATCGACCGGCCCTGAGAACGCTGGCAGAATCGAGGAGTGCGCCGCAACTGGCTCCTGGCCTTCCTCCTCGTGGTGCCCGCGGCGGCTGCCTGCGGGAATTCCCGGACGCGCGTGCCGAACATCGCTCAGCCCGCCGCGCCACACGGGACCAGGACGCTCTCGTACCCCAGCCTGGGGATGACGCTGGAGGCACCCGCCAACTGGACGGTGTCACCGCACAAGGTGCCGCTGGTGGTCACGTTGAACTCGGGGGCGGCGATCGCCGCCCTGTGGCGCTATCCGCGGCCAGCTCCCGCCCCGGCCACCTCGGCCGCACTCGACCAAACCCGGGCAGCGCTGATCCGGTCGGCACAGGCCCGCGACCCCGGCATACGGGTCATCCGTTCTAGCACGGGAAGCCAGCACGGGGCACCGGCGGTCATTCTCGACGCGACCGAGCGCATCGCAGGCCGCGACAGACGGGTGCGCTCGACCCACCTGTTCGGCCGGGATTATGAGGTGGTGCTGGACGAGTACGCACCGCCGGACGTCTTCGCCGCAGTTGATCACGTCGTCTTCTCCCCGCTGCGGCGATCGCTGATGCTGCTCCCCGTCTCCGGCGCGTGACGCGGGCGGAGCGAGCGGTACCCGGCTCGCGGCGCGCGTTCGTGATCGTGCTTGACGCCTGCGGAGTGGGAGCGCTCCCGGACGCCGGCGAATACGGTGATGAGCGCACCAACACCCTCGGCCACCTCGCGGAGGAGGTGGGCGGGCTGGAGCTGCCGACGCTGGGGCACCTCGGTCTGGGTTCAATACTGCCGCTGGAGGGGGTGCCCAAGTCAGGCCGCCCCGTCGTTCACGGGCGCCTCCGTCCGCTCGGTCCGGGTAAGGACTCGACCGCCGGACACTGGGAGCTGATGGGGATCGTCGCGCCGCGGAAGCTGCCCGTCTACCCGAACGGGTTCCCTCCCGAGGTGATCTCACTCGTGAGCGCTGCGAGCGGACGGGATGTGATCTGCAACCGGCCGTACAACGGTGTGGGGGCGATCGAGGATTTCGGCTCAGAGCACGTCTCAACCGGCGCTCTGATCGTCTACACGAGCCAGGACTCGGTCCTTCAGATCGCCGCGCACGTCGAGGCCGTCGATCCCCAGAAGCTTTACCGGATCTGCGAGGAGGTCCGCTCAAGGCTCGCTCCAGAGCATGCCGTGGGACGCGTCATCGCCCGGCCGTTCGCCGGCACTGACGGAAACTTCGTCCGCACCGAAGGCAGGCGTGACTTCTCGATTCTGCCTCCGGGCCGCAGCTATCTGGAGGCCCTGTCGTCTCACGGAATCAACGTTCATACCGTGGGCAAAGCCGGCCAGTTGTTCCGCGGCATTGGCATCGACGTCCAGCACCCGGGCGCCACCAACCGCGAGGCGCTGGCGCACACAGGCGCTTTGATCGATTCGCTTCACTCCGGGTTGGTGTTCACCAACCTGATCGAAACCGACCAGGTGTACGGCCATCGTCACGACGCCGGTGGCTTTCACGCGGCCCTTAGAGAAATAGACGCTGCGGTGGCGGACTGGCTGGCGTTGCTCGGCCCCCAGGACCTCCTTGTGCTGACGGCAGATCACGGCTGCGACGTGACGGCGCCCCATACCGACCACACGCGCGAGTACGCGCCGCTGCTGGCCTGGTTCCAGCGGCACGACTCCAGGCGCCACGACGGTCTGCTGGCCGACGTCGGCGCAAGTGTGTTCCGATGGCTGACCGCCGTGGACGCGCAGGAGCTTCCGGGGAGAGCGTTCCTCTGATGCCCGAGCTGCCAGAGGTCGAGACGATCCGCCGCCAGCTGGGACCGTATCTCGAGGGCCGTACGATCGAGAGCATCGAGATCCTCGATCATCGCTGGACCCGGCCGGAATCGCCGCTCGAGGTGGAGGAGCAGTTACGAGGTGCAGCCGTCCAGCGCCTATCGCGGTCCGGCAAATACCTGATCATGGAGCTGTCCGGAGACCGCTACCTGCTGATGCACCTGCGGATGACCGGTGCGCTGCTGATCGACCCGCCCGTGGAGCCGCTGCACACCCGGGTTCGCTTCCGGCTCGACGGAGGGCGGCGCCTTCTCTACGACGACCCGCGCAGGTTCGGAACCGGGCATCTGCTCCGGGGGGCATCGCTGCGAGACGCCTATCTGGCGCAACGCATCGGGATCGAGCCATTCAGCCCGGAGTTCACGTCCGAGCACCTGTTCAGGCTGACGCGAGGTCGCCGGGCGCCGATCAAGGCGTTCGTCCTCGACCAGCGGCGCATCGCGGGAGTGGGCAACATCTATGCCGACGAGGCCCTGTTCCGGGCCGGTATCCATCCCTTGCGGCCCGCCGGCCGTCTGACCCGGAAGCAGCTGAAGAAGCTTCGCGACGCGATCGAGCAGGCCCTCCAGGCCGGGATTGACGCCAAGGGTGCCTCGATCGACGACTTCCGCCACGTGGACGGCGCCCGCGGCTCGTTCCAGGATCGCTTTCTGATCCACCGGCGGGCCGGCCAGCCCTGCCAGCGCTGCGGCGCGACCGTTCGCAAGCTGATCGTCGGGGGCCGCGGCACCTACGTATGCGAGCGCTGCCAACGCCGTCCCCGTCTCGTGGTCGCCCGTGCGTAGACTCGGGACGCGCGAGGCGGCGCCGGCGGCTGCGCTAAGCGTGCGCGAGATGGAGCCCGCCGACGTCGAGCCAGCCGCGTCGGTGGCGGCCGCCGCGTTCGAAGTCGAGCTGGTCGAGCGGGAGGCTCAACGGCGGTGGATCGAGCGGCTCGGTCACCCGCTGGCCACGGACCCCGGCGGCGCCTTCGTCGCCGAGCGCGATGGACGCTTGATGGCCGTGGCGGAGGCCATCCGGCGCGAACGGCTGTGGTGCCTGTCGCTGCTCGCGGTCCGGCCGGGCCTCCAGAGCGCTGGTGCCGGCAGCGCCCTGCTCGAGCGCACGCTTGCCTACGCCGCGGACACAGACGCCGGATTGATCGTGAGCTCAAACGACCACCGCGCGCTGCGGCTGTACGCCAGAGCAGGATTCTCGCTGCGACCCACGTTCGAGGCGGTCGGGGTCGTTGACCGGCGGGCACTGCCGCCGCCGGACCCCATGGTGTGCGAGCGTGACAGCGGGGAGATCGAGGCGCTGGAGGCCATCTCCCGGGAGATCCGCGGCGCACCGCACAGCCCCGAGCTCGAGCTGGCGATGCGCTCCGGGGCGCGGTTGCTGCGCCTCGGCGATCGCGGGTTCGCGCTCGCGCAGCCCGGCATGGGCGTCTGGCTGCTGGTTGCGCGCGATGAGCAGAGCGCGGCCTCGCTTCTATGGAGCACGCTCGAGCTGATGGGCGACGGCGAGCGGATCGGTGTTCGCTGGATTACCTCGGGCCAGGATTGGGCCATCGACGT
>DAIPIC010000164.1:0-5622 GCA_036771025.1 Solirubrobacteraceae bacterium | reverse complement strand
CTGAGCTGATTCTGGGGCACCATCGTCACCACGCTCGAGAGCTCCGACATCCCCCACACCTCGCAGATCGGAATCCCGATCGCCGCGAAGAACTCGAACAGCTCGACCGGAGCCGGCGCCGCCCCGATGATGTATGACTCGCAGCGGTCGAAGCCGAGCCGCGCGCGGATCTCGGAGAAGATCTGGGCGTCGGCCCGCTCCCAGGCTTCATGCAGATCGTCGGGTACGGGGTCCCCTTTCTGCTCGAGACGCACCTTGCGCAGGCCTAGCTCGATCGCCGCCTCGGTGGTGCGGCGCTTTGCCTCGTCGGGCTCGGCCGCGATTCCGGCCTGTAGCGCGGCCATCAGCTTCTCCCACACCCGGGGCACGCCGCCGAACCGCGTGGGATGGGCGTCCGCCACGTGGGCGAAGACCTGCGTTGGGTCCGGGCAGCAGGTGAGCGTGTTGCCCCAAGCCATCTGCGCGTAGTGCGTCAGCCCCCGGTCGGCGATGTGAGCCAGCGGCAGGTAGGACACGACCGAGCCGCCGCCGCGGCTGAGCCACGGCGAGGCATCGTGCAGTCCCCGGCACTGGGCCAGCTCGTTGGCGTGCGTCAGCTGAACGCCCTTCGGCGGGCCCGTCGTACCCGAGGTGTAGATCAGGGTCAGCACGTCTTCGGACTGGACTTCGCGCCACGTTGACTCGAAGTCGAACCCGCCGTCAGGCCGAGCCCCCTCCAGGTCCTCGAGCGAAATCTCGTCGCCGGCCGTGCCATCGAGCGCGATCAGGTGCTCGACCACACCGCCCTGCTTGACCGCGTCCAGCACCCGGTCGCGGAATCCGGTCTCGAAGATCAGCACTCGGTTGGCGGCGTTTTCGAGCAGGTAGGCGATCTGCTCGGCCGACGAGGTGTTGTAGACCGAGAACGCGGCCGCGCCGAGGTGCATGGCCGCCGTGTCCAAGAGATGGAACTCCGGGCGGTTTCTGAGCATGAACGCGACCGTGTCGCCACGACGGACGCCGACCGCGTGCAGCCCCGCGGCGATCCGTCTGACCCGCTCCGCGTATTCGCCAAACGTGATCGAGACCGCGTCCCCCAGCGTCCGCAGCGCCACCTGCTGGGCACGCTGCGAGGCGGTCAGCTGAAACGCCTCGCACATGGTGGCGGCGTCGAGCGCCGCTGGTCGGCTCTCCTCGACCTCCGTGGCCGTCGTCACGGGGCCGAACGCTACAGCGTCACGGTGCGCCCGGCGACGAATCCCTCGCCCCCCACGATCTCCTGGAGCAGCTCTTGCGGCACCGCGGTGTCGGTGGTGATCACCATCGCCGCCAGGCGGCCATCGGCATCGGCCTCCGAGCCGTCCGGCTGGCGGCCGACAGCTGCCGAGACGATGTTGATGCCGTGCTTGCCGAAGATCGTGCCTACGCGGCCGATCATCCCGGGCAGGTCGCGGTAGCGGAACACCGTGATGTGGTCCTCGAGCTGAACGTCGAACCGCTGCCCCCAAGCCTCGAGCAGATGGGGCCGGTTGCGACGGCCGATCAGCGTGCCGACGACCCGGACGCGATCCTCGCCGCTCACGACGCCGACCCGCACCAGGTCGGTGTAGTCCCGCGCGCTCGTCCGCTTGGTCTCGGCGACGTCGATTCCCCGCTCCTCGGCCAGCGCCGGAGCGTTGACCTCGTTCACCTCCTCCTCAGTGTGGCCTTGAAGGACGCCCATCAGCACCTGGATCGAGAGCAGGCGTGTGTCGCGCTCCGCGATCCGGCCCAGGAACTCCGTCTCCACGCGATCGATCGATGCTCCCTCCGCGAGTGCCACCCCAATCCTGCCGAGCGAGCGGCAGAGGGGAACGAACGGTCCGAGCACCTCCATGTCCTCGCCGGGGATGGCCGGGACGTTCACGGCGCTCGTGACAACACCGCCGGTCAGGGCAGCGATCACCTGCTCGGCGGCCTGATACCCGGCGCGGTCCGTGGCCTCGGCGGTCGAAGCGCCGAGGTGCGGCGTCACGATCACGTTCGGGTAGCCGAACAGCGGATGCTCTGTCGCGGGCTCCGAGGAGAACACGTCGAGCGCGGAGACGGCCACTTTGACGGAATCGAACGCGGCCTTCAGGTCCTCCTCCACCACCAGCGGCCCGCGGGCCACGTTCAGCACCCGGACGCCGTCCTTGCACTTGGCCAGCGCATCGGCATCGAGCCAGCCCTCGGTCTCGGGAGTCTTGGGCAGGTGCAGGGTGATGAAGTCCGCAGCGCCATAGACCTCGTCGGAGGAGCTCGCCTGGTCCGCGCCCAGCTCCCGGAACCGGTCGGCGGCCACGAACGGGTCGAACGCGAGCACGCGCATTCCGAACCCGCGGGCCCGTTGGGCTACGAGCTGGCCGATCCGGCCGAAGCCGAGGATGCCGAGTGTCTTTCCGTCAAGCTCCACGCCGGAGAACTTCGAGCGCTCCCAGGCGCCACCGGTCAGCGACGCGTGCGCCTGGGGGATGTTGCGGGCCAAGGCAAGCAGCAGCGCCATCGTGTGCTCGGCGGCGGTGATCACGTTCGACTGCGGGGCGTTGGCGACGACGATTCCGCGCTTGGTGGCGGCCGGGACATCGACGTTGTCCACCCCCACCCCGGCGCGCCCTACCGCCCGCAGGCGCGCGGCCTTCGACAAGAGCTCTGCGTCCAGCTTGGTGGCCGAGCGGATCAAGATCCCGTCGTACTCGCCGATGCGCCGCTCCAGCTCCTCGCGTGACCAGTCGACCCCGACGTCCACGTCGAAGTGCCGTTTGAGGAGCTCGATCCCCGAGTCGCCGATCTTTTCCGCCACCAGCACGCGCGGCCCATCGACCTCCTGCGCCTCGGGCGCCAGCGCCGAGGCGGTCATGACAGCCGCTCCAGCACCCAGTCGACGCATTCGGTCAGCGCCTGCACGTCGGCGGGATCGGTGGCCGGGAACATGGCCACCCGCAGCTGGTTTCGCCCCAGCTTGCGGTATGGCTCGATATCCACGATCCCGTTGGCCCGCAGCGTGGCAGCCGCCGCCGCCGCGTCTACGTCGTCGGAGAAGTCGATCGTCCCCACCACCAGCGAGCGCTTCTGGACGTCGCTGACGAACGGTGTGGCGAGATCGTGGGCCTCGGCCCAGCCGTAGAGCAGATCCGAGGACTCCCTCGTCCTGGCCACCATGGCCTCCAGGCCACCGAGCCCCAGCATCCAGTCGAGCTGGTCGGCCAGCAGGAACAGGGTGGCGATCGCCGGTGTGTTGTAGGTCTGGTCCTTTGAGGAATTTTCGAGCGCGATCGCCAGCGACAGGAAGTCAGGGATCCATCGGCCGCGCGGCCGCTCGCTCGTGAGAGTCTCGATGCGCCTGAGCGCCGCCGGCGAGAGCAGCGCCAGCCACAACCCACCGTCCGAGGCCAATGCTTTCTGCGGGGCGAAGTAGTACGCGTCGGCCTGGCTGACATCGACCGGCAGTCCTCCGGCGCCCGAGGTGGCGTCGATCAGCACGAGGGCATCGCCTGCGCCCGGCGGGCGGATCACCGGCACCATCACGCCGGTGGAGGTCTCGTTCTGGGCCCACGCGACCACGTCTGCCTCGTCGGCCTCGATCCCTATCGGGTCGGGCGCGTCGCCGGGGTCGGCGGAGTCGATGATCGGCTCGTCGAGGAACGGCGCGGCGCGGGTGCAGGCCGCCGGCTTCGACGAGAACTCCCCGTAGGCCAGGTGCAACGCCTGGTCTGACACAAGGCAGCAGGTGGCCGCATCCCAGAAGGCGGTCGTCCCTCCATTGCCGAGCGCAACCTCGTAGTCGTCGGGTGCGGAGAACAGCTCGCGAAGCCCCGACCGGACCCTGGCGACCAGGTCCTTCACCGGCTTCTGGCGGTGCGAGGTCCCCATCACCTCCGCCCCCTCGCGCGCCAGCCGCGCGAGCTGCTCGCCACGGACGCGCGAGGGACCGGAGCCGAACCGCCCGTCGGCGGGCTTTAGCTCCTCGGGGATCTTCAGCGCGGTCTCGGTCTGGGTCATGCGGACTCCTCGAAGTTAGCGGGATCTACATGCCCAGGCGCGCGGCGGTTTGAGGCCAGTCGCCGCTCCCCGGTGGTCGGTCCACCTTTACGCGCCAGTCACGGCGACCGCGGCGAAGTCTACCGGGGCCGGCGTTCCCCTCGGTCGCGCAGACGATCGCCGCACGGGCACGGTCACGCCGGGGTTGATCGCCAACCAGCGCTCTCGGACGCGACCTACTACGACCAGTGCAGGAATAATCGAACGCGATGTCGGAGAGGAATGTCGGGGTCGTGCGCGCGATCTACGACGCCTGGGCTGCGGGCCAGTCAGCCCGCGCCTTTATCGATCGCGACGTGGAATATGTGAATCCTCCTGATGCGGTGGAACCAGGCGTGAGGATCGGACGGCGAGCATTCGCTGAGATCCGTTCGTCCTACGGGGAGGTGAGGATCGAGCCCCAGCAGTACATAGACACCGCAGGTGACGACGTGGTGGTCATCGCCAGGATCACCGGCCGAGGCCGAGCCAGCGGTCTGGATATTGACTGGCGCCACGGCTACATCTGGACAATCCGCGACGGCAAGGCCGTCCGCTTCCGCTGGTTCAACCGGCCTGAGGAAGCGCTTTCGGCCGCTGGGCTCGCGTGAATCGTGGGGCGAACCGCTTCGTCTTGTCCGCTAAGCGCTACTCGCGCAGCCGGGCGGCTTGGAGCGCATCGGTCCGGTCCGCAAATGCGCGTATCCGCACCACCTTCCGTGCTCTCAGGGTCCAGAGAAGCGTGACGGGTTGCTCGACCACGATTCCACTCCCCCGTCCTCGGGCACGAATGCGATATGTGGCCACAACGTCGTCGCCGGCGTCCGCGACTTCTTCCCATTCGAACTGGACGTCCTCGAACGCCTCGTACCATCGGCGCCACGCAGCTTGTATCCCATCCGGGCCGCGTGCTGTGCCCCAGTCTCCCCACAGGCCGGTTGTGTCCTCCCACTCGACCTCCGGCGCGTAGGCGTCGCGCACCGTCTCCAAGTCGCGTCGCCGGTCCGCCTCCCAAATCTGACGAACGATCTCGATGTTCTCACGCGACATCGCCCGCGCAGCATCGCACGCGGCCAAATGAGGTTGCACGTAGCTAAGCGTCCGCAGCAAGTCGATCCTGGAGGGACCGAGGCCGGAGCTACTCGTGAAACTCGGTGTCGATCCAGTCCATCTGGTCCCGGAGCTCGCGCCCCACGACCTCGACCTGATGCTTTGACTGCTCCTCGCGCATCCGCTTGAAGTTCTCCTGCCCGGCCCGGTTCTCGGCGATCCATTCCCGGGCGAAATCTCCGCCCTGGATCTCGTCCAAGAGCTGCTTCATCGCCCGCCGAGATTCCTCGCCGATCACTCGCTTTCCGCGCGTCATGTCGCCGTACTCGGCGGTGTTGGAGATGGAATAGCGCATCCCGGCGATCCCCTTCTCGTACATCAGGTCGACGATCAGCTTCAGCTCGTGCAGGCACTCGAAGTACGCCAGCCGCGGGTCATAGCCCGCGTTGACCAGCGTCTCGTAGCCGGCCCGCACGAGCTCGGTGACCCCGCCGCACAGGACGGCCTGCTCGCCGAACAGATCGGTCTCGGTCTCGTCCTTGAACGTGGTCTCGA
>DAIPIC010000163.1:0-5732 GCA_036771025.1 Solirubrobacteraceae bacterium | reverse complement strand
CGCGAGGAGTTCCGCAAGCTGCGCGCGCAGTGATCGTGGCGTACATCCCAGACCTGCTCTTCGGGTCGAACGTTGTGGGCGCTTTGACCGGCGCCGGACACGAGGTGCGGCTGGTCTCCACGCTGGCAGACGCCCCCGAGGGCGAGCTGCTGATCGTCGACTTGACCGCCGATGCCGCCGAGCGGATCGCGTCGCTTCCGGAACCCCGCCCGCGGACCCTGGCGTTCTACTCCCACGTTGAGGCGGACGTACGCATCCTGGCGGAGCGCGCCGGTCTCGATCTGGTGGTGCCGCGCTCCCGGATGGCGCGCGAGGGTCCGCAGCTGGTTCAGCGGTTGATCCAGAACGCTTGAGCCACGTCCGGCGGACGACTCACGATGCCGAACCGGGCCTCCCAACGTGACCAGCTTTTCAGCACGGCGCCGTCCAGCTCGCCCGGATGACCGCCGGGCCCCGCGAATGCCGGGCGCAGCGCGGCCAGGTCGGCGCGGATCAGCCTGGGGTCTAGCCCAGGAACGAGCCGCTCGAGGTCTGCGGCGGAGGCGCCCGGGTTTGAAACAGTGAGCTCGTACCCCCGGATCACCGCGCGGACCACCTCGCGCGCCAGGGCTGGCTTGCGGGTAGCGGTGTTGCGCGTCGTGCAGAGAACGAGCTCGGGGTAGGCGGGAGCGCCGTAGCTGTCGACGCGGAAGACATTGAATCCGGGACGACGTTGCGCGAGGGCCACACCCTCGTCATTCCAGAAGCCCGTCGCCGCGGCCAGCCGTCTCGAGAGGAGGTCCGGCACCGCTCCGGAGGCGATCTCGATCGTCTTGACTCTGTTCGGATCACCACCGCTTCCGGTCACGATGGAATGAACCACCGCCAGATCGCTCGGGTCGCCGGCTACGCCGACCGTGGTCCCCTCGAGCGCCCGCGGAGCGCGGAACCTCGGCTGGGCGATCAGCGCCGCTAGCGGCCGCTCCACGATTCCCGCGATTCCGACCACCTGCGCGCCATGTTCGTCGGCGATTGCCAGGTCGTGAATGTCGAGCACCGAGAAGTCGACCTTCCCCGCTTCGAGCAGCTTGATGGTGTCGGCGGGGGCGGGCGGCGGCATCACGTGCAGGTGGACGCCGGCCTGGCGGTCGTATCCCCGGGCCACGGCCGAGTAGATTCCGGCGTGGGCCGCATTTGGCGTGAAGTCCAGCATCAGGGTGGCGGTCGGCGGCGCGGCGCTGCGGGTGGTGGCACCTCCGCAGCCGCTGATCAGACAGACCGCGGCCAGGGCTGACGCAATCGCGGTGCGCATGACCGCCGCAGGATACGGACGCGTGACGGCTGAGCGGCCTCCGTAGACTCCGCCAGGAATGCGCCGCCGCGTAACGTTCAGCCGGAATTTCACGCTGTCCCTGTCCCGTACGTGCCGCTGCTACTGCAAGTACTGCTCGTTCGCCACCCACCGCGCCCACCTGCACGGGCCAGAGGATGTGGAGCGTTTGCTGGAGCGCGCGGCCCGCCGGGAGCGCGCCAAGGAGCTGCTCGTGCTCACTGGAGAGCGCCCGGAGGTCAACGATCACGTGGCGGCGCTGCTCGAGTCCTACGGGCACGCGGACTTCACCGGCTATGTGACCTGGACATGCCAACGGGCGCTCGAGCACGGGATCCTCCCGCACACCAATCTCGGCGTGCTCTCCCGTCAGGATCTGGCGCGTTTGAAGGAGGTCACTGCCTCACAGGGGCTGATGCTCGAGTCGACCAACCCAGACCTGATCGTCCATCAGGGATCGCCGAGCAAGCATCCCGACAAGCGGCTTGAGACGATCGCCGCGGCCGGGGAGCTGAAGATCCCGTTTACCTCCGGGATCCTCGTCGGGATCGGCGAGAGCGAGGGGGACCGGATGGCCGCGCTCGAGGAGCTGGCGAAGCTGCACGAGCGATACGGGCACATCCAGGAGGTGATCCTCCAGAACTTCGTGCCCCACCAGAGCTACTACGGGCGCGAGCCGGCGGACATAGCCGATGCCGCCGCCGCCCAGTACTGGCGCACCGGCGTGTGGAACGGCCCGCAGCTGGGCGCGCCCGGGTGGGCATCTGAGGTGACGATCGAGGATCTGAGCAGGCTGGTGGCGGAGGCCAGACGGCTCATGCCTGGCGTCGGTATCCAGGTGCCGCCTAATTTGTCTCACTGGTGGCTCGAGCTGGTGCGCGCCGGAGCCACCGACCTCGGCGGCCTATCCGTCAACGGCGACCACATTTCGCCCGAGCATCCGTTTCCGTCCCCGGCCCAGATCCGCAAGCAGCTGGCCGCGGAGGGTGTTGCGCTGACCGAGCGCCTGTGCGTGTATCCGGAGTACATCGACCCCGAGTGGGTCTCGCAGGGGGTGCTCGACGTGATCAAGCGGGCCTACTGGTCGTTCATCCCCCGACGGGGGTCGGGCCGCCGCCAGGAGGTGACGGTCCCGGATGACGCCGCGCCACGGGCGGTTTCGAAGGCCCGCGACGGCGCGCGGCTGACGGGCGAGGAGATGACCGCTCTGTTCGCCGAGCGCCGCCCCGAAGTGATCGAGGAGATGCGTCTGGCGGCAGACGAGCTGCGCCAGGAGCTGGCCGGGGAGACGGTCACGTTCGTCGTCAATCGGAACATCAACGTCTCGAACATCTGCGTCGTCGGCTGCGCCTTCTGCGGATTCGGACAGGGCCGCCGCTCCCCAGATGCCTACGAGCACTCGGAGGAGGAGTTCGCTCGCAGGGTGCAGGAGGCGGTGGAGTTCGGCGCCACGGAGATCTGCATGCAGTCCGGGATCCATCCCGACTGGGGTCTCGAGGACTACGAGAGGTGGCTGCGGTTTGCCAAGCGGCTGGCTCCCGACATCCACCTCCACGCGTACTCGCCGATGGAGGTGGCACACATGTGCGACGTCTCGGGGCTGGGGCCTCGAACGGTGTTCGAGCGGCTGCGGGAGGCGGGCCTGGGCTCCACACCGGGGACCGCCGCCGAAGTGCTGCACGACGGCGTGCGGGAGCGCATTTCCCCGAACAAGCTGCCGGTCGCTCGCTGGATCGAGATCATCGAGGCGTCGCACGCCGAGGGCATCCGGTCGACCGTCACCGTGATGTTCGGTCACATCGAGGAGCCGTGGGAGCTGGCCGAGCACATGCGCGTGGTCAGGGAACTCCAGGAGCGCACCGGCGGCTTCACCGAGTTCGTGCCCCTGTCGTTCATCCCGTTCCACACATTGCTGGGCCGTACCCATGGAGTGCAGGAGATCTCCCGGGAGGAGAACCTCAAGCACACGGCGGCATTCCGTCTGGCGCTGGGCAAGACCGTGAGGAGCCTCCAGGCCAGCTGGGTGAAGATGGGTTTGGACGCCGCCACGGAGGCGCTGCGCTGGGGCGTGAACGATCTGGGCGGAACGCTGATGGAGGAGTCCATCTCCCGCATGGCCGGCAGCTATCACGGCGTCCGGCTCCAACCGGAGCAATTGGTGGCTGCGGCGCACCGCGCGGGGCGACCGGCGGCGGAGCGCACCACCCTGTATGAGATCCGGCGGCGCTACGAGCTGCAGGTGCCCGCGTGACGGCCACCCCCTCTCTATTCGCCGGGGTCGAGCCGCTCGAGGTGTTTGTCGAGCTCTTGTCGGACATCGATACGGACACGTCTTCCACCGAGTTCTACGACCGAATCTGCGAGGCCATCTGCCGCCTGACGAGCATGCGCCGGGCGGCGATCTTCATGGCCGACGCCGGGCGGCGCCGGGTTCGGGCGGTGGGCGCGCACGGGACCTCATTCGCGCAGCTGCAGGCCATGCGTCCGACGCTGGTCAACACACCGATCGCGCAACGAGCGCTGCTGGAGGACAGCGTGGTCGTCGTGTCCGACCGGATCGAGGACTGGGTCCCGGCGGAGTTCCTCGCGCTCGGGATCACGTCGCTGGTCTGCACGCCGCTGAGCGCGGCCGGTCGCTCGTACGGCGTCGTCTGCGCCGACCGCGGCGGGGAGCCGTTCTCATTGTCAGATGGCGAGCGCCATCTGCTGTGGACGCTTGGCAAGACCGCTGCGCTCGTGGCCACGGCCCGCAACGCCACCCGTCAGCAGGAGCGGACCCGGAGGTTGGGCGAGCGGCTCGACCTGGCTCGTGAGATCCACGAGCGCGTGATGCAGCGGCTATTCGGCGTCTCGCTTGCGCTCAGCGCCGAGCAGCCCCTGCCCGAGGCAGAGCGTCAACGCTGCCGGCTCGAGATGCAGGAGGCCCTCGCCGACCTGCGACGAGCGCTGGAGCGTCCGCTGGCGCCCGTTCCGCAAGAGACAGGCACGACGCTGGCCGCCGAGCTGGAGCGTGTGGCCGCCGCCCCGGGACCGCCGATCCGCGTGCAGTGGCCGCACGGGATCACGGTCCCACCGGACCTGGAGCCGCTGACCCAGTCCGTCCTCTCCGAGGCACTGCGCAACGTCTCAAAGCACGCCGCCGCGACCGCGATCGATGTGGCCCTGTTCCGGGACGAGGACACGTTCAAGCTCGAGATCCGAAACGACGGCGTCAGCCACGCGGCGCGCGGGCCGGGCATCGGCCTGAGGCTGGCGGCGTTCGAGGCCCTCCAGCACGGCGGCATGGTGGAGTTCGGGCCTACCGCGGACGCCGGCTGGCGAGTGCGGCTGGTGGTGCCCCTCCGGCGCGAAGAGGAACGGGACGGCAGTTGACGGCAGCCCAGCCTAGTTCGCGGCTTGGTCAGCGCCGACTTCGCGTGCTGGTGGTGGACGATCACGACGTCGTCCAGTGGGGGTTCCGCCTGCTGCTCGGCGAGCAGCCGTGGGTCGAGAGGTGCCTGGCGGCACGCACGGGTGCAGAGGCGCTCGAGCTGGTCGCGCGGTTCCGGCCCCACGTGGCCCTGGTGGACCTGTTCCTGTCCGGAGAGTCGGGCGCCGACATATGCGAGTCGATCCGTTGCGCCTCGCCCTCCACGCGGGTGCTCCTGATCTCCGGTGCGGGCCGGATGTCGCCCGCCGCCGCGCGGGCGGCCGGGGCCTCGGGGTTCGTTTCCAAGGATCTCGAGGCGCGGGAGGTGGCGGCCGCCGTACGGGCGGTGGGAATGGGGATGACGATGTTCGCGCCCAAGTCGGATCAGCCGGCGCCACTTCTGTCCGAACGCGAGCGCGAGGTGCTCGACCTGATCGCCGCCGGATCGACGAATCGCGAGATCGCACAGCGCCTCTATCTCTCGCCCCACACGGTCAAGGAGCACACGAGCGCGCTCTACCGCAAGCTCGGCGCGCGCAACAGGGCGGAAGCGGTACAGCGGGCGCAGCGGATCGGGCTGCTGGGGTAGGGGCCTGTCGGGGGGTCGTCGGCGCGCGCGGGGCGGGTGGCCGCGGCGCGGCGGGTGGCCCAGTCGCGGCGCTAGCGGCCCGGGGACGAGGCGGCGCGCTAGCGGCCCGGGGACGAGGGCCCGTCCCCCACCACACATGTAAAAGGTCCCAAAGCCGGACTGGCGGGACGCGGGTGGGGAGATACGCAGGGTCAACGATGAATAAGCCCCCATCGACGGCCGGCCGCACGCGGGTTGGGGACTTCTTCAGGCTCTCGCGGCCAGGGTTTCACCGGGGGCTCGCGGCCACGTTTCATCCGGTCTCGCGCCCGCCCGTCGAGGTCTCGTGGCCGCCCGTCGCGGTCCCGCGGCCAGGGTTCCCGCGCTCGCGGGCGGCATTCCGCGCGCTGGCCCCAGGCCGCCCCGCCGAGAGTGTGACCCCTTCC
>DAIPIC010000162.1:0-5747 GCA_036771025.1 Solirubrobacteraceae bacterium | reverse complement strand
ACCCTGGCCCACCTCGGCTACCCGGACATGCGGGTGCCGATCTCGTTCGCGATCCATCACCCGGACCGCGCCGAGGTCCCTGTGAAGCCGCTGGACCTGGTGGAGCTGGGCGCGCTGACCTTCGAAGCGGTCGACACCGACACATTCCCGTGCCTGCGACTAGCGCGGGATGCAGGGGAGACAGGTGGCACGATGCCCTGCACGCTCAACGCCGCCAATGAGATCGCGGTTCGTGCGTTTCTCGGCGGCCAGCTTCGATTCAGCGACATCGCCGCGGTCATCGAGGAGACGCTGGCGCGACTCCCGGCGGCCCCGGTTCACTCCTTCGACGCCCTGGCGGACGCGGACACCCAGTCCCGCGGGGTGGCGGCGGAGCTGGCGGCGGCGCGGGCAGCGGCGTAGCCGGCGCGGCGGCGGCGTAGCCGAGGCGGCCAGCGGCGCCTTCCCGCACTTCGGGCTGCCGCGGATGCTCCGGTAGGAAGCAGCGTCGTCACAGGTTCTGGTACACGTTCCGCAGGCCGGTCGATCGAATGTCAACCGACTACGAGTCGATAGCGGAGCAGTACCGGGACTCCAAGCACGCCCCCTGGCGAATGCAGATCGAGATCCCGTCGTTCATGCGACTTTTGGGGGAGCTCTCGGGCAAGTCGGTGCTGGATCTGGCCTGCGGCGAGGGGTTCTACTCCCGAGAGTTCATGCGCCGGGGTGCCGCGCGCGTGGTCGGAGTCGACAACTCCCCCGCCATGATCTCGCTGGCTCGCTCGGCGGAGCGCGCCGGGGGAGCTGGCGTGGACTACGTACTCGCCGATGTGCAGGCGCTTGAGCTGGGCGAGCAGTTTGACCTCGTCGCGGCCGCGTTTCTCCTCAATTACGCCTCGAGCGCCGCCGAGCTATGCGAAATGTGCCGGGCGGTGGCGCGCCACCTGAAGCCCGGTTGCCGGTTCGTCACCGTCAACAGCAATCCAGAGATTGGAGCGAAGCCGGTGGACTACCGGCCGTACGGGTTCGAGAGGTTGGTGGCTGCCGACATGCGCAACGGCTCGCCATTCGTCTTTCGCAACTATCAAGACGACACCTCGTTCGACATCACGGTCTACCACCTCGATGTGGCGACCCACGAGCGGGCGGTCGCGCAGGCGGGTCTGACCGGCGTCCGCTGGGTGCGGCCGGAGGTTTTCCCTGGCGGAAGCGAGAGCTCAGGCTCGGGATACTGGGACACGTTCCTTCGCGATCCGCCCATCATCCTGATCGACTGCCAACGTGCGGCCTAGGCAGGGTTCGCGCGATGTCCGAGAAGAACGTCGAGGTCATCCGGAAGGCGAACGCATCGTAGAGGAGCCGCCATCGATGCAGTGGAGCAGCGACGTGCCGCCGGCTAGCACCTAGACAAGCTCACAACGTCCAAGGAGAAGACAGACGATGGCGATCGCGTTTCCAGGAGAATCGGAGGAGTACCGGGCGGCGCGCGAGCGGCTGCTGCAGCAGGAAACGGAGCTGCGACGAACGATGGAGGCGGTTGCTTCGGCCCGACGGGAGCTTCCCCCCGGCGGCGTCGTGCCACGCGACTACGTCTTCCAGGGGGAAGGACCGGATGGGGCGCCCGTCGATGTCAGGCTCTCGGAGCTGTTTGCCCCCGGGCAGGACTCGCTCGCCATCTATAGCTTCATGTTCCCGCGGGACCCCGACGACCAGAGCCCAGGTCCGGCGACGGGGCGAACGGCCCTGCTACCGCTGGCGGAAGGCCCCTGCCCGTCGTGTACAGCGTTGCTCGACCAGCTCGACGGAGCCGCCCAGCACGTCGGCCAGCACCTTAGTCTCGCCGTCGTGGCCAAGGCACCGCTCGAGCGCGTCGTCACGTTTGCCCGCGAGCGCGGATGGCGGTGGCTGCGGTTCCTGTCCTCGGCCGAGAACACCTACAACCGCGACTACCTCGCCGAGACGTCGGATGGGGTGCAGCGACCGATGCTGACGGTGTTCCGGCGCGATGAGGACTTGATCCGGCACTTCTGGAGCTCGGAGCTCCTCTATGCCCCCACGGACCCCGGCGAGGATCCGCGCCACGTCGGCACGCTCGAGCCTCTCTGGAACCTGCTCGACCTGACGCCGGAGGGACGCCCGAGTGACTGGTACGAGCAGCTGAGCTACGACCCTCCGCGCGATAACACCCAGGCCAAGTCTTGACCTAGTTCGGAGCTAGGGTTGCCGGCCAGTTGTAAGCGACCGGAAAGGAGCAGCATTGGCCGAGCGAGACGGATACATCCCAGGCGTCCCATGCTGGATCGACACCAGCCAGCCGGAGCCGGAGGCGGTGCTCGACTTCTACAGTGGCCTGTTCGGCTGGGAGTTCGAGGACATGATGCCGCCCGATTCGGGGGGCAAGTACTTCATCGGCCGGATCCGCGGAGGCGACGTGGCCGCCGTCGGATCCCAGCCGGAGGGTGCGCCGCCGATGGCCACCTGGAACACGTACATCTGGGTCGACAGTGCCGATGAGACCGCCTCGAAGGTCAACGATGCCGGCGGGACGGTCATGATGGAGCCGTTCGACGTGATGGACGCCGGTCGGATGGCGGTGCTCGCCGACCCGGAGGGTGCCGTTTTCTGCGTGTGGCAGGCCAAGCAGCACCGGGGCGCCCGGATCGTCAACGAGCATGGCGCGCTGAACTTCAATGGCCTCAACACGCGGGACGCCGCGAGCGCCAAGCGGTTCTACGGCGCGGTCTTCGGCTGGACGACCCTGACGCTGCCCGGAGGCTTTGAGATGTGGACGCTGCCCGGCTACGGCGACTACCTGGAGCGCGAGACCCCTGGACTTCGCCAGCGGGTGGCCGAGATGGGGGGAATGGCCGGGTTTGAGGACGTGGTGGCGAGCATCCAACCCATCACCGAGGACCGGGGCGACGTCCCGGCGCACTGGAGCGTGACGTTCACGGTTGACGACGCCGAGGCGACAGCCCAGAAGGCGGCAGAGCTTGGGGGGAAGGTTCTGGTCCCGCCGTTCGATGCTCCGTGGGCCCGCCTGACCGGCATCGCCGACCCCGGCGGCGCCGCCTTCCTCGCCAGCCAGTTCGCGCCGGAGAACAAAGACGTGGGCGCCCAGACCGACACGCCGGTAAGCGCCTCGTAAGCAGACCGTTAGGGGCCGGGAGCCGGCGGTTGCCACACTGGGCGACACATGTCGTACCTCCTGGCGTTCGCCGGCTTCGCGGCCCTCATCATCCTGCACGAATTCGGCCACTTCGCGGTGGCGAAAGCCGTGGGGATGCGGGTGGAGAAGTTCTCGCTGTTCTTCGGGCCGATGCTGTGGAGCTTCCGGCGGGGGGAGACGGTGTATGGGATCGGATCTATCCCGCTCGGGGGCTACGTGAAGATCACCGGCATGAACCCCCGGGAGGAGATCCCGCCGGAGGCCATACCGCGCGCCTACTACAACCAGCCGGTCTGGAAGCGCGTGGTGGTGATCCTCGCGGGCCCCGGCATGAATCTCCTGATCGCGTTCGTGATCTTGACCGCGATCTTCTGGTCGCACGGAAACCTCGCAAAGCCGACCCCGACGCACACCGTCGCCAAGGGCGCGCTCCAGGCACCGGCATCCTCGTATCTGAAGGCGGGCGACAAGATCGTCGCGGTCGACGGCAAGCGTGGCCTATCGGTCGTGGCGGTCTCCCACCAAATCTCCTCTCACAAATGTGCCGGCAAGCCGGTGAAGGGTTGTCAGGCCGCGACGCCGGTCAAGCTCCTTGTGGATCGCCACGGGCAGTCGCTGTCGCTGACGATCTACCCGCGCTATGACCCGAGCCTGAGCCGCACGCGCCTAGGGTTCGCGTTCGGGGAACGAGCGCCGCCTCTCGGCCTGGCCGGCGCCGCGCACCAGGGCATCGCGCAGATGTGGTTCCTGACCAGCCGGACGGTGTCCACGGTGGCCCGCCTGTTCGAGCCCAAGGAGCGCGCACAGCTTCACGGCGTCGTTGGCGGCTTCACCGTGACCCAGCAGGAGTTCGCGTCGGACACGACCAACGCGCTGATCACCCTGGCGCTCATCTCCCTGTCGCTCGCGGTGATCAACCTGTTCCCGTTCCTGCCACTCGACGGAGGGCATGTGTTCTGGGCGCTGGCGGAGAAGCTGCGCGGCCGCCGGATCCCGTTCGAGGCCATGGAGCGCGCCGGGGTGGTGGGGTTCGTCTTGATCCTGTTCGTCTTTGTGATCGGCCTCTCGAACGACATCTCAACGCTCACCGGCCAGGGCTTCAACGCTCGTTAGCGGTAGCTTTACCGCTGTTCAAGGGCATCGACACAGGTGGTGAGGGAGATGGAGAGCACGACGATCACGGCCGCTGCCGGACCGGCTACCGAAGCGCCCACGCTGACCGAGGCGCTGCGGCGGACGGCCGCCAACAATCCTTCGATCGTCGCGGTTCGCCTTCCGGACGACAGCAGCTCGCTGACCTGGGCCGAGCTGCTGGAGCGCGTTGACGCGGTCGCGGGGGGGCTGGCGAAGCTAGGGCTGAAGCGCGGCGACACGATCGCGATCATGCTTTCCAACCGGCCTGAGTTCCACATCGTCGATCTGGCCGCGGCGATGCTAGGAGCGACGCCGTTTTCCATCTACCAGACCTATCCGCCGGAGGAGATCGAGTACCTGATCGGCGACGCCGGCTCCCGGGTGGCGATCGTCGAGGAGGCCCACCTGCCGGCGATGCTCGAAGTCCGGCGGCGGGCGCCGTCGCTCGAGCACATCATCGTCGTAGACGGGGAGGCGCCGCAGGGGACGCTATCGCTCGAGCACGTAGAGGGGTCCAACCCGGAATTCGATGTCGTGGCCGCCTCCGGGGAGATCGAGCCCGACGACATCGTGACCCTGATCTACACCTCGGGCACGACGGGCAAGCCGAAAGGCGTCCAGCTCTCCCACCACAACATCATGTTCTCCGCGCAGGCGGTAGAGCAGATCGTCCCCTTCGGACCGGGCGGGCGCGTGATCTCGTGGCTACCCGCGGCTCACATCGCCGAGCGCATGGCACACCACTACATCCCGACCATTTATGCCGGCACCATCACGTGCGCGCCGAACCCGCGAGAGGTCGTCTCCTACCTGCCGCAGGTCCGGCCAACCTGGTTCTTCGCCGTGCCCCGGATCTGGGAGAAGCTCAAGGCCGGATTGGAGACGATGCTGCACGCCCAGCCAGAGGAGCAGCGTAAACCGGTGGAGGACGGGCTGGCTGCCGCCATCGAGCGGGGCCGGCTCCGGCAGCAGAAGCAACCGGTTCCCGAGGAGCTCGAGGCACGCGTCCAGCAGGCGGACGAGCAGATGTTCTCGAAGCTGCGCGAGATGCTGGGACTGGACCAGGCGGTGGCCGTCAACGTCGGCGCCGCGCCCACGCCGGTCGAAGTGCTCGAGTTCTTCCACGCCATCGGAATTGAACTGGCCGAGCTGTGGGGCATGTCGGAGACCTGCGGGTTTGGCACCTGCAACCGGCCCGGGGCCGTCAAGGTCGGCACCGTGGGACCTCCCGCACCGGGGGTCGAGCTGAAGATCGCCGAGGACGGCGAGGTCCTGTGCCGCGGCGAATTTCTGATGGTCGGCTACCGCAACGAGCCCGCCAAGACGGCGGAGGCCATCGACGCCGAGGGCTGGCTTCACACCGGCGATGTCGGGGAGATCGACGAGGACGGCTACCTGAAGATCATCGATCGCAAGAAGGAGCTGATCATCAACGCCGCGGGCAAGAACATGTCCCCGGCGAACA
>DAIPIC010000161.1:0-5759 GCA_036771025.1 Solirubrobacteraceae bacterium | reverse complement strand
GTGTCGCCTTCCGGGCGCGGGGCCGGTCGCCCGCGCGACGGCACGCCGCCGCCCTGTCGATGGGGAGGCCTGGACCCACCCCCGAACCGGCTTGGGGGGCGCGGCTCTTCGCCCTCCCAGTCGGGGGGCGGTGGCTCGCGTCGTGGCCGCTCAGGAGGCACGGAATCCTGGCGACGCCGCCGCCGAGGAGGCAAGGGATCCCCGCCTCCCCCTGCCGGGAGAGGTCTAGTCATGTGGCAGGATCTTGCCGCATCGCGGATAAACGCAGCTAAGCGGCGAAAATCCTATGGCCGAATTCTCATCCCGCTCTGACACGTCTCTTAGCCAGCAATCCCACAATTCCGGCCATGCCCAGTGAATCCTCGGGCCAGTCTCGGCGCCTAGACCGCGACGCCGCCCTGGTTCGCATACTCCGCACGCGCCGCTGGATAATCGCAGCGGCCGCGGCGGCAACCGCCGCAATTGCGGCAGTGATCTCGGCCGTGGCGCCGGGTCGGACACTGGGAGCAAGCGGACATGGCCGCACGATGTCTACGAGCGGCGCCCCGCCCTCGACCACCTCAGGATCGGCCCAGATGCCGCCCCCCGCCGGGGCAAGCCAGCTCGGCCTTCGGGGCCCCGCTCAGCCACCCTCCTCCGCTGACCAGCCGCCTCCCAGCATTCCCTCGCCGAGTGGATCATCGGGCGGTGATCCCTCTGGGTCGAGCAGCTCACCGCCCGCCGTCTCTGGCGGGTCATGAGCGCGATTACATTCGAGGTGTGGGGGAGCGTGGCGCTCGTCGCGGTCGCCGACCCGGCCCGCCTCGAGCCGGCGCGCGAAGCCGTGGTCGAGGTGGTCGAAGAGTTCGACAGCGCGTGCTCGCGATTCCGCCCGGATTCCGAACTGAGCGCGCTCAATGCCGCCGCCGGTCGGTCGGCTCAGGTCAGCCGGCTCCTGATCGATTCGGTTGAGGCCGCGCTCCGGGCGGCAACGCTTACCGGAGGCGACGTCGATCCCAGCCTCGGTGAGGCCCTGATAGCCCTCGGCTATCAGGGGGACTTCGCAGCGATCGGCGCTGAAGCTCCGGGTGCGACGGGCGGTCGCGCCGCGTCCGCCCACGGCTCACCCACCATCGCCAAGGTTCCCGGATGGCGCGCGATCCGAGTGGACCGCGAGGCGGGCACGATCTCCTTGCCGCGCGGCGTCACCCTGGACCTCGGCGCCACCGCCAAGGCGCTGGCCGCGGATCGGGCCGCAGCTCGCGCTTCGCGGCAAGCCGGTTGCGGGACCCTCGTCGGACTGGGAGGTGACATCGCGCTCGCGGGCCCGGCACCCGAGGAGGGGTGGAGGATTCGCGTCACCGACGACCATCGCGCCGGCACAGACGCCCCGGGGCAGTGGATCAGGCTGCGATCGGGCGGTCTGGCTACCTCGAGCACGACCGCGCGCCGGTGGCAAGCAGCTGGCAAGACCGTCCACCACCTACTGGATCCCGCCACCGGGCGTCCCGTAAGAGGCGGCTGGCGGACCGCCAGCGTCGCCGCCGCTTCATGCCTCGACGCCAACATCGCAAGCACCGCCGCCATCGTCCGGGGACGACGGGCCGCCACCTGGCTCGCCTCGCTGCACCTTCCGAGCCGGCTCGTCACCACGAGCGGCGCCAGCGTCCATCTGGCCGGTTGGCCGACTGACGGAGACGACCTGCCGACATACGAGTCCCACCGGGCGGCATGAGTATGCAGTTGGCCGCCACCCTGGGACCGAGCGCCTACTGGTACCTGGCCCGCGCCACAGGGATCGTGTCCCTGTTGCTCCTGACGGCCAGCGTGGTTCTGGGCGTGCTGGGGCCGCTGCGATTCACGGTTCCGGGGCGCTGGCCCCGCTTCGCGATCGACACGCTGCACCGAGACGTGTCGCTGCTGGTAATCGCGGTGCTCGTGATTCACATCGTGACCAGCGTGCTGGACGGCTTTGCGCCGATCAATCTGCTGGACGCCGTGCTGCCGTTCCGCTCGGCGTACCGACCTCTGTGGATGGGGCTCGGCGCCTTCTCCTTCGATTTCTTGTTGGCGCTCGTGATCACGAGCCTTGTCCGCCGCCGGCTGGGCTACCGGGCCGGGAGGGCGATCCATTGGCTCGCGTACGCGAGCTGGCCGGTGGCCGTGCTGCACGGTCTCGGCTCCGGCTCGGACACGAAGGCTTGGTGGAGCCTGGCGCTGACTGCGGTGTGTCTGTTGGCCGTGGTGGCGGCGGTGTGGGCTCGGATCCAGGCCGCCGCGCCCCTGTACGGCGGCTTTCGCCAGGCGGCGATCGCGCTCACGGTCGCGACGCCCATTGGTCTCGCGACCTTCACCCTCGCGGGCCCGCTGCAGTCAGGCTGGGCGCGGCGCGCGGGCACGCCGGCCACGCTGCTGGGACAGAGAGCTCGGGCGGTCCGGCCTGCTCTCGTCACGTCCGCATTTCACCCACCCAGGCCGTTCTCGGCGAAGCTGTCGGGGACGATGGACCAGACGACGGTCGATGGCGGAGCCATCGTGGAGCTCGGAATGCGCCTCAGCGGCGGCGCCAGCGGCAGGCTGCGAGTCCGCCTCGGCGGCGTGCCGGTTGCAGCCGGCGGCTTGTCGATGACCGGAAGCCAGGTCGATCTCCTGACAGGCGGATCGCTGTTCCAAGGCAGAGTCACCGCCCTCCGGGGTCGGGAGTTCAAGGCCTGGGTGCGGAGGGCGGATGGCTGGGCGCTCTTCCTACAGGTCAATCTCGACATCGACCAGGCAGACAACGCGGTGTCCGGCGCGCTTCAAGCGCACCCGACCGGGGCGTCCTGATGGGCCTTCCTCGCCTGCTGGCCGGGATCGATGGGAGCGGGACGCCGATGACGTTCTCCGATCATGAGCGCATTCATGGCCCGCTGCCGCGACGTGCCCCTTCGGAGATGATCGCGATGGTCGAGCGCAGCGGCCTGCGTGGTAGGGGCGGCGCCGATTTCCCAACGGCGCGGAAACTGAGCGCCGTCGCGCAGGCACGGGAGAGCCACCGGGCGGTGGTCGTCAACGCGTCGGAGACCGAACCGGCGAGCGAGAAGGACCGACTGCTGCTCTCGCGGCTGCCCCATCTGGTGCTTGACGGCGCGGTTCTGGCCGCCGACGTGGTCGGCGCGGACGAGGTCATCGTCAAGGTCGCGGACCGCATGGCCGGTGCCGCCCAGGCGCTCGAAGGCGCGGTGGCGGTACGCGAGGACCCGCTTGCGGTTCATCTCGTGCCAGCGCCCGGTGGATACGTCACGGGCGAAGAGAGCGCGGTCATCCACTACCTGAACGCGGGCCAGCCCAAGCCGACGTTCGTGCCGCCCAGGCCATACCAGCGTGGCTACCGGCGACGCCCGACGTTCATCTCGAACGCGGAAACCATCGCTCAGCTGGCTCTCATCGCTCGCCACGGGGACCACTGGTTTCGCGAGGTGGGGACCGACGCCGACCCCGGGTCGGCGCTCGTGACGATCTCCGGGGCCGTCGCGGCGCCCGGCGTCTACGAGCTGGCCTTCGGCATACCGATGCGCGACCTGCTGGCCTCAGCCGGCGGGGCCACCGAGCCGCTGCGGGCGCTGCTGGTGGGGGGTTACTTCGGCACCTGGGTGGATGCCTCGCGGGCGATGGGGCTCCGCCTGGCACGCGAGGACCTGCGCTCCGTCGGTTGCTCGCTCGGTTCGGGCGCGCTCATCGCGCTCGGCCAGGGTTCGTGTGGGCTGCACGAGAGCGCCCGGGTGATCGACTACCTGGCGCGCGAATCCTCAGGACAGTGCGGGCCGTGCGTGCATGGACTGCGGGCCATCGCCGATCTCGTAGCCGAACTGGCGGACGGCGTGGCTCATCCAGGGGAGACCCAGCGCGTGCTGCGGTGGGCCGCCGAGATCCGCGGACGGGGCGCCTGCCACCACCCGGATGGTGCCGCCCGTTTCATCGAGAGCGTGCTCGCCGTGTTTGGTGACGAGCTGGTCTCTCACCAGCGGGGCAGGTGCGCGGCGCGGCCGCCCAGCTTTCCTGTGGGCGACGGCGCTACCGCGGCTGCAGGAGCGGACCGATGAGCCATCGCATCCGCGTGAATCCGATCACCTGCGAGGGGCACGGTCTGTGCGCAGAGCTGCTGCCCGAGCTGATCCGCCTTGACGACTGGGGCTATCCGATCATCGACCAGGCCGAGGTCCCGCCCGAGCTGGAAGGCCTGGCGCGTCGGGCGGTCGACGCCTGCCCGACGCTGGCGTTGTTGCTGGAGCGGGAAGGGCCCTAGATATGGAGGCTGGTCGTCTCGCGGGAACATATGGCCCGTCAAACGACCAGCCTCGGCCGGCTAGCGGTCCGCAAGCCGCACGGGGCCGGTTGGCTCCGCGGGGGTCTCGGGCTCCCGCAGCTCGAGCTCCCACCACCCCACGTCCCACCACTTCCCTCGCTTGAACCCGATCCGGCGGTAGACGCCCACCGGCGTGAAGCCGAACGACTCGTGCAGGGCGACGCTGGCGTCGTTGGGGAGCGTGATTCCCGCGCAGGCGACGTGCAGGCCCTGGCGCACAAGCAGCGGCAGCAGTGAGCCGTACAGCGCGCGGCCAACGCCGCGCCTGTGATGCTCGGGGGCAACATAAACGCTGACGTCGGCCGCCCACCGGTAGGCCGCGCGCTCGCGGTGCGGGCAGCCGTAGGCGAAACCGATCACCGCTTCTCCGTCCTCGGCCACCAGCCAGGGATGTGTCCGTGCAGTCCGCTCGATCCGCCGCACAAACTCCTCGGCAGTAGGTGCCCGCTCCTCGAACGACGAGGCGCTGTCGGTCACGAACGCGGCGTAGACCGCGGCGCAGCCGGCTCCGTCGCGGGCGGGATCGGCGTCCCTGATCAGGTCCAGGTGCTCCGTGCGCGCGGCAACGGCCTGAACGTATCAATCGCACACGCCCTCTCCGTTATTGGCACAATGCCAACAGCAGGCCGCATGTGAGTTCGAGCACCGCCGCGGCCTGGAAGAGAACGAATCCGTCAGGAGCCGCCATGTCCGTCACCCAAGCACTAGGGGCAGTCAGCCTCACCGACGAGCAGCAGGCGTTCGTCGAGTCGATCCGCGATTTCGCCAGGCGCGAGTGCGGCACGCGCGAGCAGCGCGACGCCCTCACCGACCATGGCCGCGAGGTCCACAACCGCGACGTCTATCGCCGGCTTGCGGAGCTGGGCTGGCTTGGCGTGGCGATCCCCGAGACCTATGGCGGCTCGGGCGGCGGCGCCGTCGACATGTGCCTCCTGCTTGAGGAATCGGCGCGCGGCCAGATCCCGATGGGCTTCTTCGCCGTGACCATGATCGTCGCCGGCGCCTATCAGCGGTTCGGCACCGAGGAGCAAAAGCAGGAGATTCTCGGCGGGATCGTGGACGGGATGCTCGAGTCGATCGCGATGTCGGAGCCCGAGGCCGGCTCGGATGTCGGAAACCTGTCCTGCCGAGCGGAGCGCTCGAATGGTGCGTACGTGATCAACGGCCAGAAGACCTGGATCACGGGTGCGCATGAGGCCGATCACATCCTGCTCGTGTGCCGGACCAACCGCACTCAGAACAAGCACGAGGGACTCAGCATGATCTCCATCCCCGCCGGTTCGGACGGACTCGAGGTGCGGGGCATCGAGACCATGGGCGGCCGCGAGGTCAACGACGTGTTCTTCACCGACTGCCACGTGCCGGCGGAACGGCTGCTGGGGCAGGAGGATCAGGCCTGGATGCAGCTGAGGGCCGGCCTCAACTACGAGCGGCT
>DAIPIC010000160.1:0-5821 GCA_036771025.1 Solirubrobacteraceae bacterium | reverse complement strand
CGGTGCCCTGTACCCGCAATCCGCTCTAGCGGGGCTGAATCCCCTCCCGAGGGGCACAGGCCCCGGGGTCAGCGCCCTGTGCGCGACGTCGATGGTTCGGTCCCTAGGCGATGAAGACCCGTGAACCAGGTCAGGTCCGGAAGGAAGCAGCCTTAAGCGGCCACCTTCAGGCGTTGCGGGGGCACCGAACCGGAGTCGCGAGCGGCGGCAGCGCCCTGGGTACCGGCTTCGACGGAGGGTGCACGGTCCACCTCTGCCGCCAACACTAGACTCGATCACCAGTGTCGACCGGCCCCTCCCTCTACCGCCGCCACCGTCCCCGGACGTTCGCCGACGTCGTCGGCCAGGAGCACGTCGTGCGGACGCTGCGGCACGCCGTCGAGCAGGAAAAGGTGCATCACGCCTACCTTTTCGTGGGGTCGCGGGGCACGGGCAAGACGAGCATGGCCAAGATACTGGCCGCCTGCCTGAACTGCGAACAAGGGCCGACGATCGGGCCGTGCGGCCGGTGCGAGTCGTGCGTGTCGATCGCCAACGCCACCTCGCTGGACGTGATCGAGATGGACGCGGCCTCGAACAACTCGGTCGACGACATTCGGGACCTCCGGGACCGAGTAGCACTCGCTCCCGTGTCCGGCCGGCACAAGGTCTACATCCTCGACGAGGCGCACATGCTCTCTCCTCAGGCATGGAATGCGTTTCTGAAGACGCTCGAGGAGCCCCCTCCTCGCACGATCTTCGTCCTGGCCACCACCGAGGCCCAGAAGGTCCTGCCCACGGTCGTCGACCGCTGCCACCGGTTCGACTTCGGCCGACCCTCGGCGGGGGAGGTGTCCACGGTGCTGCAGCGCGTGGCCCAAGCGGAGCAGATCGCAATCGACGACCACGCGCTGGCGCTGATCGCCCGCCACGCAACGGGCAGCTTCCGCGACGCGCTGGGAACCCTCGAGCAGCTCCTCACCTATAAAGGCCAGGAGCGGATCGAACCCGCCGACGTCCTCGCCGTCCTCGGGGTGGCCGATGACGAGCTGCTCTCCGAGGCGGTCACGTCCGTCGTGGCGCGAGATCCGGCGCAGGCGCTGCGGACCGCGGCGCAGCTGGCGGAGTCCGGCCGCGATCCCGGGCAGGTGCTGCGGGATCTCGAGCGCTACGCCCGGGAGCTCCTGGCCGTCCAGATCCTGGGTGAGGTGCCGCCCGAGCTGCGGGTCACGCCTGACCGAGACCGTCGGCTCTCCTCGCAGGCGAAGGCAGTGCCCAGAGCCGACGCCGTCCGTTTGCTCGATCTGGTCGCCGCTGCGCTGGACGCCACCGCCAACGGAGCCAACTCGAGAATTCAGCTGGAGCTCGTCCTGATCAAGGCCGCAGTCCCGGAGGTCGATCCCTCGGTGAGCGCGCTTCTGTCTCGAATCGAGCGGCTGGAGGGTGGCGCCGGGCGGCCGGAGGGAGCCGCCAGCGGGGCCGAGGCGCCGCGCCCCCAGGCGGAGGGAGCGGCCAGCGAGCCAGAGGTGGCGATCAGCCAGCCAGAGGTGGCAGCCGTCGAACCCGAGGCAGAGGACGCACCCACCCCATCCGAGCCGCCGCCCGCCTCGCCCGACCTCAAGGACGCCGCTCGACTGTGGCCCGCCGTGGTCGAGCAGGTCAAGGAGCGCAATGCGATGCTCGCCGCGCTACTGGCGGACGCCAGGCCGGTAGCGGTCTCAGAGCGAGAGCTGACGCTGGCGTTTCCCTCCGGCGCGGACTTCCTGAAGCGCAAGGCAGAGCAGGACGAGCACCGGCGGGCCACCGTGGAGGCGCTCAAGGCCGTCAGCGGCAGGGCGCTCGGCCTGCGCTACGAGCTCCGCGGCCAGGAGGAGGGAGGCGAGACGGACGGAGCGAATGGACTCTCGGGCGAGGAGCTCGTGCGACGGTTCGTAGAGGAGTTCGACGCTGAGGAGATCCTGGAGGAGGAACCCGACCCGGAAACCGAACAACGCGAGGCCCACTGATGCCACCACAGCCCAACATGCAGCAATTGCTCAAGCAGGCGCAGAAGATGCAGCAGGACATGATGGCTGCCCAGGAAGCGCTCAAGCACGAAGTGGTCGATGCCTCCGCCGGCGGCGGGATGGTCACCGTCCAGGTCACCGGCGATCTGGTCGTGAAATCGATCAAGATCGATCCGGAAGCGGTCGATTCCGACGACGTCGAGCTGCTTCAGGACATGGTCCTGGCGGCCGTCAACGAGGGGCTCCGCGCCGCTCAGGAGCTGGCGGCGTCGAAGCTCGGCGGGCTCGCGGGTGGGCTCGGCGGCCTGGGCCTGCCGGGCATGTAGCCGACCTGTGTACGCGCCACCGGTCCAGCGGCTGATCACCGAGCTCTCGAAGCTTCCCGGGGTCGGCGGGCGAACCGCCCAGCGGCTTGCGTTTCATCTCCTGCGCTCGACGGATGAGGAAGCCATGGCGCTGGCCGAGGCCATCCGGGAGGTCAAGGAGCGGATCGGCCTGTGCGAGACCTGCTTCAACCTGGCCGATGGGCCGCTCTGTCGCATCTGCGCCGACGAGCGTCGTGATCCGGAATTGATCTGCGTGGTTGAGGAGCCCTCGGACGTGATCTCGATCGAGCGGACCCACGAGTTCCGCGGCCGCTACCACGTGCTGGGTGGAGCGCTGTCGCCGATCGACGGCATCGATCCCGAGGACCTGAAGCTCGGTGAGCTCTTTGACCGCGTGCGGGACGCCGCGGTGCGAGAGGTGGTCATCGCCACCAATCCCACCACTACCGGAGAGGCGACGGCTCTGCACATCGCCGGCGCCCTGCGGGAGCGCGCGCCCGACGTCAAGGTCACCCGGTTGGCCAGCGGCCTCCCGGTGGGGTCTGACCTCGAGTACGCCGACGAGCTCACGCTCGGGCGGGCCCTGGCCGGGCGCCGGGCGGTCTAGGCCCTCACGAGCTCCATCAGTAAGCAGTCGTGCCAGGCCTCGCCGCCCGGGTCGCGCTCGGCCTGCCGCATGACGCCCACGGCCTTGAAGCCGACCTTCTCATAGCACCGTATCGCTGCCGCGTTGGCGAGCGCCGGATCGATCGTGATCCGGTGATGCCCGCGTTCTGAGATCAGCAGGTCGACGACGCGCCTGACCGCTTCGGTGCCGAACCCACGGCCGTGGAGTTCCGGGTCGAGAAACAGGTCGATGCCAGCATGGCGGTAGCGGGGCTCGCTCTCCTCCCAGTACTGGATAAGCCCGGCTATTTGGTCATCGACCAGGATCGTGAGCCGGGTGGAGTCGGGCTCATCCCAGGGAAAGTCCTGTTCGGGGCGGTCCCACCATCGGATCACCTCGGGCGTGCGGTGGATGCGCAGGAGCTCGTGCTCGTCGCCTGGGGCGAGCGGCCGCAGCTCGAGCAGAGACTCGGGACGCGACACGCTCAAGCCTTACTCTTGGCTGCCGTGGCTGGAGACCTGGCGCATACAGCAGTCCGTCCCGAGGCGGGTGGGCTTCGCCGTAGCTCGGAGGCCCCCACCGTCGTCATGAAGTTCGGCGGTACGTCCGTCGCGGACGCCGAGCGGATCAAGCGCGCCGCGCAGCGGATCGTCGCCCAGCGGGAGGCGGGGAACCGCGTGGTGGCAGTGCTGTCCGCGCGCGGGCAGACGACCGATGAGCTGATCGCGATGGCCGAGGAGGTCTCGCCGAACCCCGACCGCCGCGAGATGGACATGCTGCTCTCCACCGGCGAGCGCATCTCCTGCGCACTGTGCGCCATGGCGATCAACGATCTCGGCCACCGCGCAATTTCGCTGACCGGATCCCAGGCCGGCATCGTCACTGACGCATCGCACACGAAGGCAAGGATCCTCGATGTCAGGGCCGACCGCATCCAGGACGCGCTCAGCGAGGACCGGATCGTGCTCGTCGCCGGCTTTCAGGGCGTGTCGACGAGCCGGGACGTGACCACCCTCGGCCGCGGCGGATCGGACACCACCGCCGTTGCGGTGGCCGCAGCGCTCGGCGCCGAGGTGTGTGAGATCTACACCGACGTCGCCGGGGTCTTCAGCGCCGATCCCAGGATCGTGCCGGACGCACGGAAGCTGCCCGTCGTCTCGTTCGAGGAGATGCTCGAGATGGCGGCCTCTGGAGCCAAGGTTCTGCAGCTGCGCTCAGTCGAGTACGCCCGCAACCACGGCGTCCGCATCCACTGTCGCTCGAGCTTCGCGGACAGCCCGGGTACCTTTGTCCTCGGAGAAGACGAGACCATGGAACGCCCGCTAGTCACCGCTGTGACCCACTCGACGGATGAGGCCCGGATCACGCTGCTCGGGGTGCCGGACCGTCCCGGGGCGGCGGCCCGGATCTTCGGCGCGCTCGCCGACTCCGGATGCATCGTCGACACGATCATCCAGAACGAGCCTCTGGGCGACGGCCGCGACGCCGAGGTGTCGTTCACGGTTCCGCAGACGGACCTGGCCGAGGCCCAGCGGGCGCTTCAGAGCGTCGCCGGCGAACTGGGAATCGCTCAAATCGACACCGACCGGCAGATCGGCAAGGTGTCGATCGTGGGCGCCGGCATGCGCTCGTATCCTGGGGTGGCGGCGAAGGTGTTCAACACGCTCGCGGGAGAGGGGATCAACATCGAGATGATCTCGACCTCGCCGATCAAGATCTCATGCGTCATCCGCGCCGAGGCCGTGCCCGAGGCGGTGCGGGCACTACACGGCGCGTTCGAGCTCGGCGCGGGCGGGATCGAAGAGGATCACGGCCCGCGGTAGGCGCGGGGGCGGCCCGACCCGTTATAGCGCCGGGACGCGCTCGGCCCCGTAGGGCCGAGCGCACCCGAAAGAGCGTTAGCTCAATATCCCTTCGCGACGAACTTCTGCCCGACCGACTGGATGTTGCGGGCGTCGGTCTCAACCGACTTGGCGGCCGTCTGGTAATCGCCGCTGTTCTTCGCCTGGGCAGCGTCGCGTAGCTTGGACATGTCCTTGATCAGCGAGCTGAGGTAGCCGACCGCCTGCTTGTGCAGGTCTGCGATCCCGGTCGGCGGGTTGATCGAGGACATCGCGTCCCGGGCCTCTGTGACCAGCCCGACCGCGGTCGTCAGGTTCTGCGGGTTGGTCGCGCCGCCGTTTGACAGAGCCGACTTCAGCGCCGGATCGATCTGGTTGTTGAACAGCGGCCCGAGCTTCGCCTCGTACTGGGATTTGGTCAGCGGCTGCCCACTGGTCGTCGCCGCGGGCGTCGAGGACGCCGGCGTAGAGGACGAGGAGGACGACGAGGTGGAGTTGGACTTCGATGAGCCGCCGCAGCCTGCCACGGCCAAGGCGACCGTCGACGCCGCGACGGCGGCGCCCGAGAGCCACCTGCCGGCCCCGTGATCAGCCCAGCGATTCAAGATCATGACGTGAGAACTCCCTGGTTGTTTGTAGGTCGGTTTTGACTGCGTCGCCGAGTCTCGCCCGTGCCACCTGGCACACGGTTTGACGCCACCTGACGGCGCGGCTCGTGCCGCTTTCGGGTGCTCCGCCGGTTCGCCCCAGTCGGGATCCGAGGATTTCGACTCGGCGGATTATGCCGTCTTTACCGGATGTTCGCTCGGCTGCCTAATTTCCGCTGCCAGAGCCGTATTCGTCCTCTGGCGGCGGGATCGTCTCCTTGAGCCGCTGCCTGGCGGCCTCGAGCCGCTCGGCGGCATCCCCGTCGCGTTTCTTGTTCGTGGGGGCTGTCGCGGACGACGGCGTCTGACCGCGCAGCAGCGCGACCAGCGCCCGCCCCAGCCTCTCGATCACGCTGCCGAGGCGACCACCGAGGTCGACCAGTCGATCACCGACGTCGGCCTCACGATGTGCTTG
>DAIPIC010000159.1:0-5844 GCA_036771025.1 Solirubrobacteraceae bacterium | reverse complement strand
TCCTACCGGCCGTTTTCGGCATCAAGAGCAGCGGGCTCAATCTCGCGGCGAACCTCGTCATTCTGTTCCTCGTCGTCGTGTGGCTCGCGCTCGTCTATTGGACGTACGCCGACGCCCGCCGCAGGATCGGTGACCAGATGCTCGTGTGGTGCGCCACCGCGGCTTCTTTTTTCCCCTTCGTGGGCACGATCGTTTACATGATCGTCCGCCCGCCCGAGTACCTCGAGGACGTGCGCGAGCGGGATCTCGAGATGCAGGCCGCCGAAGCCAGGCTCGCGCAGCTCGGCTACCACCTCTGCCCACACTGCGACGCCGAGGTCGAGAAGGACTTCCTGCGCTGCCCGAGCTGCCTGCGCAAGCTCAAGGACCCCTGCCGGACGTGCGGCAAGCCGCTCGACCCGAGCTGGAAGATCTGCCCGTTCTGCGAGTCGGAGGTCGGTGCGATGGCGCCCACGCCGCGCCGAGCGCGCCGGCGACGCGAGACCCCCTCGCCCGCGGCGTCCACCGCCGCGTCCTCATCGGCCGAGCCGCCCGCCGCGGGTCAGCCCCAGATCACCTGAGGGATCGCCGTCGCGACGCCGTGCCCCAGCGGCGCATAGGATGCCGCGCCCATGGAGCGTTCCCTGATCCTCGTCAAGCCCGACGCCTTCGCCCGCAACCTGACCGGCGAGATCATCGCCCGGTTCGAGCGCAAGGGGTTGCGGCTGCAGGGGCTCAAGCAGATGACGATGACCCGCGAGCTGGCGGAGCGCCACTACGCAGAGCACGAGGGCAAGCCTTTTTACGAGGAGCTGGTGAGCTTCATCACCTCCGGCCCACTGGTGGCGATGGTGCTCGAGGGCGAGCAGGCGGTGGACGCCGCCCGGCAGGTGATCGGCGCCACCAATCCCCTCGAGGCGAGCCCGGGATCGATCCGCGGCGACTACGCGATCGAGGTAGGGCAGAACATGGTCCACGGCTCTGACTCCGCCGAATCGGCGAGACGCGAGGTGGGACTGTTCTTTCCCGAGCTTTGAGATGGCTGGTGAGAACGTCGAGATCTCGCGACGCGCCATAGCCGCGTTCAACCGGCACGACGTGCAAGAGATGGAAGGGCTGGTTACGCCAAACGTTGAGATCGTGCCCCTGCGCGCGGTGCTCGAGGACACGACGTATCGCGGCGAGGGCGCGGTTGCCGCCTTCATGGCGGACAGCGACGAAAGCTGGGAATCGATTCGCTACGACATCGAGGACATCGAGGAGGCCGGGGACCTGCTCCTCATCCGCGCTCGCCTTCGGGGCCGGGGTCGCACGAGCGGCGCGAACGTCGACACCGAGGTGACAACGGTCGTCCGCTTCGAGGGCACCAAGATCGCAAGCATGCGATCGTTTCACGACCGCGCCAAGGCCCTCGCTGAGCTCGATGATCCACATGCCAATAAACGCCGCGTGGACTGAAGCCGCGGCTGCAAAAGCCCCCAAAACCCGACCTGGCCCGGTGGGTTGGGGACATACGCATCAGGGCCAGACGTTTGCGCCCAAACGCCGGACCGGGTCCGGGTTTGTGACCTTATGCAGGTGCCTGAGGGCCGGGACCGGCGATCGCTCGACTCCGTGAGCAGCCGCTGACGCCCGCGCCCCTGGTCCTCGCCTCCCGGTCTCCCCAGCGCCGGAGGATCCTCGAGCAGCTCGGGATCCCGTTCGAGGTCCGGCCGGCGGACGTCGACGAGTCCGAGAGCGGTCCGCCGCATCAGGTTGCGCTCGAGAACGCCCGCCGCAAGGCGGAGGCCGTCTCGACGGGCCGAGAAGACGAGCGGCCGGTCCTCGGCGTTGACACGGTGGTGGCGCTCGGAGCCCGGCTCTATGGAAAGCCCTCCGATCGCGCGGAGGCACGGGAAACGCTCCAGGCCCTTTCTGAGCGCACCCACGCCGTGGTCGGCGGCCTCTGCCTCATCGGGCCGGCCGGCACCAGGACCGCGGTCGAGACCACCGAGGTGGAGTTCCGCATCCTGGGCGGACCAATGCTCGACTGGTATCTCGAAAGCGGCGAATGGCGCGATCGCGCCGGCGCCTACGCCATCCAGGGCAAAGGCGCCGCCTTGGTGAAGCGCATCGAGGGCGACTACCTGAACGTCGTGGGGCTTCCTCTGGCGGCCCTTCTCGAGCTCGAGCCCCGCCTAATCGGCTCTTAAGACGGGGGAAATGCCCCTCCGAGCGCCACTCGCGCAAGGGTGGAAACGCTTTCGGCGGGGGATCCCCGGGGCGTGGCGCGCGGAGGGGCTTTCCCCCGCAAACTCGCTACACTCGCGCCCGGACGGAACCGGCAGCCTGGTCGTGGCTAACAGCAACTCCTGGGTCCCGTCCGTGCTTCCGCCTCTCTGGATATAGACGCATGGGCTTCTTCACGTACCTAACCGGATTCGGCGGCCGCGACATGGCCGTCGATCTGGGGACCGCAAACACCCTGGTTTACGTCCGTGGACGGGGGATCGTCCTCTCGGAGCCGAGCGTCGTCGCCGTCGATTCGCGAACCGGCGAGGTGCACGCCGTGGGGATCGAGGCCAAGCGGATGCTGGGCCGCACCCCCGGGACGATCCAGGCCATCCGCCCTCTCAAGGATGGGGTGATCGCCGACTTCGAGGTCACCGAGGAAATGCTCAGGCACTTCATCCAGAAGGTGCACCAGAACCGGTGGGCCCACCCCCGGGTTGTGGTGTGTGTGCCGAGCGGGGTGACGGGCGTGGAGAAGCGGGCCGTCGAGGAGGCCTGCCTGTCCGCGGGCGCCCGCCAGGCCTACCTGATCGAGGAGCCGATGGCGGCCGCGATCGGCGCCGGGCTGCCGGTTGGTGAGCCCACGGGCTCGATGGTGGTGGACATCGGCGGTGGCACCAGCGAGGTCGCGGTCATCTCCCTGGGCGGGATCGTTGTCTCGCAGTCGATTCGGGTCGGGGGCGACGAGCTCGACGAAGCGATCATCAACTACGTCAAGCGGGAGTACAAGCTTTTGATCGGGCAGCAGACCGCTGAGGAGGTCAAGCTCGAAATCGGGTCGGCCTTCCCTATGCCCGAGGAGGTCCAGGCGGAGATTCGAGGACGGGACATGGTCTCCGGGCTGCCGAAGACGGTGGTGCTTACGAGCGAGGAGATCCGCGCCGCTCTGGATGAGCCGGTGTCGCAGATAACCGACGCGGTCAAGGAGACTCTCGACCGGACGCCGCCCGAGCTCGCGTCGGACATCATGGATCGTGGCATCATGTTGGCCGGAGGAGGCTCACTGCTCCAGGGGATCGAGGAGCGCCTGCGGCACGAGACGCAGATGCCCGCACACCTGGCGGAGTCACCGCTGACGTGCGTGGCGGTGGGCTCCGGAAGGTCCTTGGAGGAGTTCGAAGCCATCCACCGATCGAGCAAGAATTCACGTAATCGGCGCCGCCGGTACTAGGTTTGAGGGCCTGGAGCTGAGATGGCCCGGAACAAGCTGTTGGAGACACGGATCACGTGCATAACAAGCAGGTTCGACGCAGGCGCGCCGTACTTCTAGCGCTCGTCGTCGTTTCCCTAATCCTTCTGACCGCGTACTTCGGCGAGCCACAGTCGAGCCCGCTTCATACGCTCCAGCGCGGAATCGTCCAGGTGATCTCGCCGATCCAGGAGGGCGCCAGCAAGGTCCTGACGCCCTTCCGGGACGTGGCCGGGTGGTTCTCGGACACGTTGCACGCCAAGTCTCGGGCCGATCAGCTCCAAAAGCAGAACAGCTCCCTGCGGGCACAGCTCGCGCAGGCGCAGAGCGCTGAGCTGCTCAACCGCCAGCTCACGAAGCAGGTGGGGCTCGACCAGAGCAACACCATCGCCGCCTACCAGAAGCTGGCGGCAAGCGTCATCTCCCACGACGCCACCCTGTGGTACGAGACGGTCGAGGTGAACAAGGGCTCCTCCGACGGAGTCCGGATCAATGATCCGGTGGTCTGGGAGGGGGGCCTAGTCGGCAAGGTGTCGGCGGTGGGGTCCACGTATTCGGAGGTGACGCTGATCACCGACCACACGTTCGCGGCGGCGGCGCAGGTCCAGGACCAGCATGGTGACGCCGGGGTCCTCGTACCAAAGGTCGGCAACCCCAACCAGCTGGTGCTTCAGGATCTGCCCACTATCAACCCGGGGCAACCCGCGCCACAGGTCGGCCAGCAGGTGGTGACGCTGGGGTTCAAGAACGGGCCGCTTCAAGACCTCTATCCGGCTGGAATCCCGATCGGACAGATCTCCGACGCCAACCAGAACAACCTCTACAACAACCACCAGGTGGTCGTGTCTCCCACCGCCGACCTGCGCCACCTCTCGGCGGTCCAGATCCTGATCAAGCCGAACGCGGGCACGGCCCGAGCGCAGGTGCCTAGCGGATGACCGATCAAACGAAGCTGGCGCTCCGTCTTGCCCTCCTGGCGTTCGGCACTGTCGTGATCCAGCAGGCCGCGATCTCGCAGATCTCGATCTTCGGCGTGACCGCCGACCTCGGCCCGCTGGTGGTGATGTCGGTGGGGCTGCTGGCGGGCTCCATGGCCGGAGCGATCATGGGCTTCAGCACCGGCCTGCTCGTGGACCTCGTCCTGTTCCAGACGCTGGGCGTGACCTCGCTGCTCTACATCGCGATCGGCTACTGGTCCGGGCGGGTGCGCGAGCTGCTTGATCCCGCGCACGGCCTCGTGCCGCTGGGCATGGGTGCGGGAGCAACCGCGGTAGCGGGCTTTGGGATGGCGCTGATCCAGTTCCTGCTGGGTGTGGACGCCCCCGTCAGCGCGCTGCTGCTACAGCAGATCTTCGTCACGATCCTCGTCAACACGCTGATCGCTCTGCCGGTCTATGCGCTGGTGCGCCGGATCCTGTCCTCGGCGCTTCCGGACGATCCCCGCCGTCGGCGACGTCGGGCCTACACCACCGGCGGCCTCAGCCCGCTGCAGAGCCGAACCGGACCTCTAGCCCGGTCGAGATGATCCAGACGCCCGAGGACAGGCGCCCTCCGCTGACGCCGAAGCTCGCGCTGCGCGTCGCGATTCTCGGCACGTTTGCATTGGCCATGTTCGGGATCATCTTCTTCCGTCTGTGGTTCCTGCAGGTGCTGAACGGCCAGGCCTACGTCAAGCAGGCCCAGGTCAACCAGGTACGGCAGATCTCCACTCCGGCCCCGCGCGGGGAGATCCTGGACCGCAACGGGAATGTGCTGGTCGACAACACCAAGGAGCTGGACGTCGAGATCGCGCCGGCCAGCCTGCCGGTCAAGCTGACCCAGCTGAACATCGACAAGACGCCGAAGGCGGATAGGGCGGTCTACCGCCGGCTGGCTCGGGTGGTTGGCATCTCGCCGGCCCCGACGCCGTGCAAGATGAACGCCCGGATCCTGGGCCACTACTACGGGACCCTCCACGTCTCGCAGATCGAATGCGCGGTCGACCAGCAGCTGGTCACCACTCCGTACGCCAACGTGCGGATCCAACGCAACGTCTCTCCCGACGTCCAGTACTACATCCTCGAACGCCAGAACCAGTTCCCGGGAGTGCAGGTGCAGGAGGTGTTCGTACGCCGCTATCCGCTCGGGAGCCTTGCCGCGCAGCTGTTCGGCACGATCGGCCCTATCTCGAGTACCGAGCTCAAAGATCTTCGCTACAAGGGCATTCCCGAGACCGATTACGTCGGCCAATCGGGCCTCGAGTGGTACTACAACCACTACCTGCAAGGAACGGACGGGCAGGAGCGATTCCAGGTCAACGCGCTAGGCGACTTCAACGGCTACCTCCCCGGCCGCTCACCTCAGGCCGGCGATGCGTTGAAGCTGTCGCTGGACACGAACCTGCAGCGCGCCGGGCAACAGGCGCT
>DAIPIC010000158.1:0-5869 GCA_036771025.1 Solirubrobacteraceae bacterium | reverse complement strand
AACGGTGCCCAGGAGCGGGGCCCAGGCTAAGCTGCGACGGATGGCCACCACCGCCGAGAACCTCGCCGATCCCGAGCTGCTCGAGACCGAGTGGGACCTCGAGCCGCTCGTGTACGGAGAGGGCGAGGCCGGCGTGGATCGACTGCTGAACGAGGCCACCGAGCGCGCGAACGGCTTCGCCGAGCTGTATGCGGGCAAGCTCGAGGCGATCGATTCCGGAGGGCTCGAGCGGGCCATGCTGGAGCTAGGCGAGATCCAGGACATGCTCGGCCGGGCCGCCTCGTACGCCGGACTCAGGTTCTCGACGGACACCGCCGATCCCGCCCGGGGTGCGTTGCTGCAGCGTGCCCAGGAGCGTGCGACCGAGATCGAGACCAAGCTCTTGTTCTTCGACCTCGAGTGGGCGGCGCTCGACGACACCCGGGCGGAGGAGCTCCTCAAGGCAGAGGGACTCGACTTCTGCCGCCACCACCTGCGCAGCGCGCGCCGCTATCGGCCTCACTTGTTGTCAGAGCCGGAGGAGAAGATCCTGTCCGAGAAGTCGATTTCCTCCGAAAGCGCCTGGGGGCGGCTGTTCGGGGAGCTCGTATCGGCGCTGCGGGTGGAGTTGGATGGCGATCAGGTCCCGCTCGAGGTCGCCCTGAGCCGCCTTCAGTCTCCAGATCGCGACGGGCGGCGTGGCGCCGCCGAAGCGGTCTCCGAGACCCTCGAACCCGGACTGCGAACGCGAGCCTTCATCTACAACACGCTGATCTACGACAAGGCGGTCGAGGACCGACTCCGCTCCTACCCCCACTGGCTCGCCAGCCGGAACCTGGCAAACGAAGCATCCGATGAATCGGTGCTGGCCCTGATCGAGGCAGTCCGCGGGCGGTACGACATCCCCCAGCGCTGGTACCGGCTGAAGGCCAAGCTGCTGGGAATCCCCAAGGTGACCGACTACGACCGCATGGCCCCGGTCTCGCCCGAAGACGTGACCTACTCGTTCTCCGAGTCCCGGGAGCTGGTGCTCGATAGCTATCAGTCATTTGCGCCCGAGGCTGGACGCATCACACGCCAATTCTTCGAGGAGCGGTGGATCGATGCGCCGGTGCGGCCAAACAAGCGCGGCGGCGCGTTCTGCTCCTACACGGTGCCGAGCGTTCATCCCTACGTGCTGCTGAATTTCACCGCCCGCCAGCGCGATGTCCTGACGATGGCCCACGAGCTGGGCCATGGGCTCCACGCTGCGCTGGCCCAGCCCCAGGGCGTATTCCAGTTCACGACACCGCTGACGCTCGCGGAGACTGCGTCGGTATTCGGCGAGGCGCTGGTATTCGGACGGCTGCTCGACCAGGCAGCCGACGATCAAGCCCGCCTCGCGCTGCTGGCGGAGCGAATCGACGGCGCCGTGGCCACGGTCTTTCGGCAGATGGCGATGAACCGCTTCGAGCATCTGATGCATACCCGCCGCCGCACGGAGGGAGAGCTGTCCGTAGATCGGATCGCCGAGCTCTGGATCGAGAGCCAGGCCGAGATGTTCGGCGATGCCGTCGAGATCACCGACGGCTACCGAATCTGGTGGTCGTACATACCGCACTTCATCAACGTCCCCGGATACGTGTACGCGTACGCTTACGGGCAGCTCCTGGCCCTGTCGGTGTACGGGCGTTACCTCGACGAGGGGCCGTCGTTCGCCCCTCGGTATCTAGAGCTGCTGACCGCCGGCGGCTCGCGTAGCCCCGAAGAGCTCGCCTCGATCGTCGGGATCGATCTTGCCGACCCGGGCTTCTGGGATTCCGGCCTCCGGCTGGTCGAGCAGCAGCTCAGGGCGGCCGAGGAGCTGGCCCAGCGCGACTGACGCGGGCGCCCGCGTGCGCTGGTACGAATACGGGGTGGCTTCGAGGAGGATCCTCGCTCTACTAGCGGCGACGATGCTGGGGGCGGCGTCGGGGGCATCCGCCGCCACGCCCGACCAGGTGAGGGTGGGGCCCCGCCCGCCGGTGCCCGCCGGGTCGGCCGTCCTCGGCGCGTTGACCCCCACGACGCCGGTCGACAGCACCGTCGTACTCAAGCCGCGCGATCCCTCCGCGCTCGAGGCCTACGCCACGGCCGTGTCGACGCCGGGCTCGAGCCTCTACCACCACTACCTGTCCGTGGCGGAGTTCCGTCAGCGTTTCGCTCCGACCGCATCGCAGATCTCTGCCGTGCAGAGCTCGCTGCGCAGGCACGGTCTGGCTCTGGGCGGCGTTACGCCCAACGGGCTCGCCATCCCGGTGCGCTCCAACGCCGGGGCTTTGAGCCGCGCATTCGCGATCTCGTTGCGGCGCCTCAAGCTCCACAGCGGTCGAAGCGCCTTCGCTCCAGACCAGGCTCCGCTGATCGATTCCTCCGTGGCCGGCCTGGTTCAGAACGTGATCGGCCTCGACAACGTGGAGGTGCCTCGGCCCCTCGCGGTGCCGACTGCACGACCCCGGGCCCAGGCCGTGCCGCACGTGGTTACCGGTGGCCCACAGCCCTGCAGCGCGGCCCGAGGATCTGGGTTCTATACCGCGGATGACGTGGCATCCGCCTACCGGTTTCCCGGGCTGTACGGAGGCGGCGACCAGGGAGCGGGTCAGAGGGTGGCGATCGTGGAGCTCGAGCCCAACAGCGCTTCGGACATCAATGCCTACCAGTCCTGCTACGGGACCGGTACGAGCGTCAGCTACATCAATGTTGACGGCGGCGCGGGGGCGGGCGCGGGTTCCGGAGAGGCCGCGCTTGACATCGAGGACGTGATCGGCCTGGCGCCTCAATCGGCGATAGATGTCTATCGCGCCCCTAACTCGCTCGTGAATCTGTTCGATGTCTACAGCGCGATCGTCAGCGCCAACGCGGAGAAGGTCGTCTCGGTCTCGTGGGGCATCTGCGAGCAAGCGGAGGGATCCCTTGCCAGCGCCGAGAACGCGCTCTTCCAAGAAGCAGCCGTCCAGGGCCAGTCGGTCTTCGCCGCCTCCGGGGACACCGGCTCCAGCGACTGCGGCGGGGGCGGGCTGGCGGTCGGAGATCCCGCCAGCCAGCCGTTCGTCACCGGCGTCGGTGGAACGTCGCTTCCGTCTTTGGGACCGCCTCCCTTCGAATCGGTGTGGAACAACGGCTCCGCTGCCGGCGGCGGCGGGGTGTCGTCGTTCTGGGCGATGCCCTCCTACCAGTCCGGCGCGCCCGCTGCGCTGCAGGTGATCAACTCGCACTCGTCGGGGGCTCCATGTGGCGCGTCGGCTGGCAGCTTCTGCCGAGAAGTCCCGGATGTGGCCGCGGACGCCGACCCCTCCACGGGCCTCGCGGTCTTCTACGCAGGCGGCTGGCACGGCTTTGGGGGGACCAGTGCTGCGACCCCGTTGTTCGCGGCGCTCGCGGCGCTGATCAACGCGTCGAGCGGGTGCGGAGGGGCACCTGTGGGGTTCGCAAACCCGGTGCTGTACGGCTCGGCTGGGAACGCCTATTCGAGCGATTTCAATGACGTCGTCTTCGGCAGTAACGCCGTGACGGGGTCGGGCCTCTACCCGGCCGGCTCGGGCTACGACATGGCCTCGGGCCTGGGAAGCCCCCAAGCCGACCGGCTGGCGGCGAACATATGCAACCCACAGGTTTCGGTGGGCAATCCCGGCCCACAGCATTCCGTCGTCGGCGTCGGTCGGACCATCCAGATCCCCGGATACGACAGCGCCGGATTCCCGCTCACGTATAGCGCAGCTGGACTGCCGCCGGGAATGACGATGTCGGGCACTGGAACGATCTCGGGAGCCGCCAGCGCCGCCGGCAACTACACCGTGACGGTTCATGCGGCCGACAGCCGCAACCGCTCCGGGAGCGGCGTCTTCGCGTGGGCCGTCGACCCGGTGTCGGTGGCCGTCGTCTATCCGGGCAACCGAAGCGGGCGCGTCGGCAAGCCCTTCAGCCTCCAGATGAGCGCGTTCGACAACAACGCCGGAGCGCTCAGTTACAGCTCGTCCGGTCTCCCCCGAGGCCTGTCGATCAAATCGAACGGACTGATCAGCGGCACGCCGTCGTCGCCGGGCACCTTCTCGGTGACGGTGACAGCCAGAACGGGGCCGGCCACCGGCAGCACCAGGTTCAACCTGAGCATCGCCGGTCCGACCGTGTCCCGGGCGTCGCTGACGGGAATCGCGAAGGGACGGCCGAGGCTGGTGTTCACGCTAAGCGCCGGGAAGGGATCGCCCGCGGTAAAGAGGCTTCAGATCGGCCTGCCCAAGGGGCTCTCCTTCACCCGCGGCTTTGCGGCGGGCACCGTCGTCTATGGCCCGAACGGAAAGCGGGTGAAGGGGTTCAAGCTGAAGCTCTCCAAGGGCCTGCTCGTCGTCTCCCTACCCAAGGGCTTCACGCGGGTGAGGGTCACGATCGGGCAGCCCGCGATCGGCGCGAGCCGGAGCCTGATCTCAGGCGTCAAACGCAGGAAGATCCATCAGGTTCAGCTGACGCTCAAGCCGACCGACGCCCGAGGGTTCACGAGCCTCGTCACCGTCAAGCTGAAGCCGTCTTAGAGCCCTGCGGTCGCTCAGGCCTGTCCGGGCCCGCGCTCGCTCAGGCCCGAGCCTTGCGGGTCCTGGCGCGCTCCTCATGGCGCTCCACGACGTTGACGATCAGCTTCAGCACCTGATCGATCCCAGTCGCCTGGGCGTCTCCATGCGCGAACGCCTCGCGCCAGTCCTTGATCCGGCCCTTGGTCGCAAGCGAGTTGAAGTGCGATCGCGACACCGACAGCCGGACCTTGGCGTCGGCGGCGATGTCCTTCGTCACCTGCGGGCCGGGTAGCTCCACCCGATACATCTGGACGTCCCCGCGGCCCCGGAGCTCCAGCCCGGCGACGAGCTTCATCGGCTTCAGCGCCGGTACCTCGTCCAGGAACCGGTTGACCGCCGTCTCGATCAGGGACTTGGTATCCGTCTGGGAGGCCACTCCTAGATCTTGTGCCGCTTGAGCAGCGTGCGCCCGATCACCATCTTCTGGATCTCTGACGTGCCCTCGCCGATCAACAGCAGCGGCGCGTCGCGATACAGGCGCTCGATCTCGTACTCCTTGGAGTAGCCGTAGCCGCCGTGGATGCGCAGCGACTCCTCGACGCAGAAGCGGCCGGCCTCGGAGGCGAACAGCTTGGCCATCCCCGCCTCCAGATCACTCCGCTCTCCAGCGTCCTTCAGTCGCGCGGCCCGCATGGTCAAGAGCCGTGCAGCATCGACCTGGGTGGCCATGTCCGCGAGCTTGAACTGGATCGCCTGATGCTCGGCGATCGGCTTTCCGAATGTCTTGCGCTCCTGTGAGTACCTGAGCGCCAGCTCCAGCGCCCGCTGGGCGATCCCCACGCCGCGGGCGGCGACGTTGACCCGGCCCACCTCGAGCGCGTCCATCATCTGAACGAATCCCTGGCCCAGGCCATCACCCTCGCCGCCGAGGATGTTCTCCGCCGGCACCCGGTACGCGTCGAATACGAGCTCGGTCGACTCGACTCCCTTGTAGCCGAGCTTCCTGATCTTTGGCGGGATGGTCAGGCCGTCGTTCTCCGCCTGTCCGGGCTCCTTCTCGCAGATGAAGCAGGTCATGCCCTTGTATCTGGGCTCGGCCTGGGGATCGGTCTTGACGAGCACGAACACCAGCCCGGACAGCAGGCCGTTGGTGACCCACATCTTCTGGCCGTTGATCTCGTAGTGCTCACCCTGCTTGCGCGCCGTGCTCTTGATGGCCTGGACGTCTGACCCCAGCTCGGGCTCGGACAGGCTGAAGGCGGCGCGGATCTCGCCGCTGGCCATCCGGGGCAAGTACTTCTGCTTCTGCTCCTCGGTCCCGAACTTCATCAGCAGATACGAGCCGATGAAGTGGGTGTTGACGATCC
>DAIPIC010000157.1:0-5831 GCA_036771025.1 Solirubrobacteraceae bacterium | reverse complement strand
CTCGAAGTCCTCCTCGTCCTCGCCCTCCGGCTCCTCATCCTCGAAGTCCTCCTCGTCCTCGCCCTCCGGCTCCTCATCCTCGAAGTCCTCCTCGGCCTCGGCCTCCGGCTCCTCATCCTCGAAGTCCTCCTCGTCCTCGGCCTCGGGCCCCTCGTCCTCCTCGCCTTCGAAGTCCTCTTCGTCCTCGGCCTCGGGCTCCTCGGCGAACTCCTCGAGGCGCTGCTGGAGGGATCCGAATAGCTCCTGCCCCTTGGAGCCCGCGACGAGACGTCCAACGGTCACCACTCCTGCACCGAGCAACAAGCCTTTGCCGGCCGATAGATGAGGCCTTTGAGGCTTTTTTGGCTTCGGCTGGCTCTGTGGGGGTGCCTGTTGGGTGGCAGCTTCGAACGCCGCTTGAAGGACTCTTTGTATATCGATCGCCACGATCTTCTTTCCTAGCGCTTGCTGCCCTGCGACCGCGAACTACGACCGCCGCTTGACCGACGGCCGGAGGAGGAGGACGCGGAAGAACGCGACCGGCCGCCCGAGCGGCCGCTCGCCGAGCTGTCACCGCTCTTGCGCCGATTCTGGCCGCGCCCTCGCGTCCGGCTCTGCTCAGACTTCGTTGACTGGCTCCGACGCTGCGGCTTGCGGGACGACTGGCTGCCTTTCTTCTCGCGACCGCGACGTGCCTCGCCGCGTGGCTGACGAGACTTCGAACTGCCTGAGGTAGAGGCACGCGATCTTCCTTGCCGCTTCTCCGAGCCGTCCTGCTCGTCCTCTCCATCCTGCTGCTCTTCCTCTTCGTCCTTCTCGGAATCGCTCTCGGACGTCAGCTCGTCAATGTCTGCGTATTCGCGCTCCTGGTCGTAGCTTTGATCGTGCTCCTCCACGAGCTCGCCCTCCTCGATCACGCCGCGCCAGGCACCGGTCTCCTGCTCGGCCGTCTCGATGAAGGCTTTGAAGCGATGAAGGTCGGCTCGTGCGGCGCGCTTGATGTGGCGGGCACCGCGGGCGAACTTCTCGATCATCCCGCCAGGCTCGACATCGAAGCCCACCAGCACGCGCGTCAGGCTCGGACCCAGTTCGTGGAAGGTCACGACCCCCGTGTGGGTCAGGCCCTGACCGACTGACCACTTGATCCGCTCGTTGGGACGCTGGGTCTCGATGTTGGCCGTGAACTCCCTGGTCCTGGTCCAGATCTTGGCCTCAAACGACACCGTGCAGTCGTCTTCCTGCGTGGCACGAACCACTCGGTGCATAAAGTTCGGCCACTCCGCAAACTGCGTGAACTGGTTATAGACGGTCTCGATCGGCAGCCCGATATCCATGGCCTGCTGCACCGGCATACGCCGACCCTTGCCCACGCCGGGCGTGCCGCCCTTGCTCCCGCCCCCGTCGCCGCCGCCGAACGGCAGCGCGCCCTTGGCCGCTTCCTTGAGCATCCCGCCAGGCCCACCCGCTTCGTCGACCTGGCTTTTGATCTTCTCCTTGACGTTCGAGGTGGCACGGTCGCCGAGATTCGACGCCGCTCCGCTAAGGGCATCTCCCGGCGACTTGACTAGATCCTCCAAGCTCTCAACGCCCAGTCCTCGCGCCAGCTTTCCAGCGCCCTTCAGCGCGATCGGAGCCAGCGCCGCCGCCCCGGCACCGGCCGCAAGCCCCTTCATCCCCGACAGGCCGCCATTCGACCCGCTGCTCTCATTGCCGTTCGGCGCGCTTCCGCCGCTACCTTGAAGCGCGCTGATCAGCGCCTCCCGGACCAAATCTTGCACGTTTCCTGCCATTCCTTGCTCCCTCGCTAGTCGTCGTTCGGAGGGGCTTGCCGAAACGACACAAGCGAAAACGGATCGGCGATCCTGCACCGAACATTCGTCCAGAAACCAACCGGTGCCCGCTCGAATGCCAGGTGCTGCAGCAGTCTCGTGTGATCGCCGCTGGCCGCCCTGTTCAGCCGGCCGCGGTAGCGAATATCGCGCTGCCGACGGTAGAAGCTCGGCGGATGAGGTGGTGAGCTCTACCTCACCACCGTTCGGCGCGGTTTCATGCCGCTGGCGGGCTCAGCTCGACGGTGCCGATCTGGATCACCGAGAACGGCTACGACACCACACCCGGCAGGGTCTCCTACAGGCAGCAGCACGCACCGTTGCTCCAGATGTGGTCAACACAATCAGGCGAGCCGCGAAGACCTCCGCCACTCGCGACGAGGCAGTCGCCGGCGGGCCCGGCGGACGAGCGCTTTGCCACGCTAGCGGCGCTCTGCGTTATTGGCGCCGAGACGCCGCTCGGTGGTTGGGCGACACTGGCAGCCGCCAATGCAGGCTCGACCCGTCATGTTTGAATCTGCGCCTACCCGATCGTTACCCATACCCGCGGCGAGGATCCGCGTGCGTATGGGTAGTCGGTCTCCTTGAGCGTCGTGACCGCGATCTGGGTACCGCCGAGCAGCCGCCCGCGGATCACGAGCACGCCGCCCCACGACACGGACCGGGTGACATCGGTGAGCACGACTTTGGCCGGGAGGATCACCTTGACGACCGCTGAGCTCGCGGCCTCGGTGTCCGGACCGCCTGCGTAGGTGGCCTGGACCAGCCGGGACGGACCGGGATGCAGTGTCGCCTGCCAGCTGCCGTCGGCGGAGGTGGTGACCACCGCGGCGGTGTGCCAGGCGCCGGAGCCGTTGTCGGGCGCGGCCAGGATCCTCACCGGCGCGTTCCCTAGTGGGATCCCGTCGGAGCCCGTAACCCACCCGTACACGGTCACGCCCCCTCCGTACGCGATGTGCGCGACGTGGTGAGAATCGTCCGGGTGGCGTAGACCTTGACCGCTTCCGACGGGTTCCTGTCCGCGTGGGTGGTCAGTCGCTGAGCGACGCCGCCAGGCGCTGCAGCATCTCGCCATACACGCGGCGCAAGCCCATGGGCGCAAACAGCCGCTCGAAGAACCCGCCGATGCCGCCGCCTCCGACCCAGGAGGACTCGACGGTGACGGTGCTGCCCGTGGCCGCCTCGGCCACCGTCCAGGTAGTGCTGAAGGAGGACAGCTCGTCGCGCTCGATCAGCCGGCCGTCGGACTCCTCGGCGCGCAGGCGGAAGTCTCTCTCGGTGGGACCGGACTTGAAGTGGTAGCTGAACACGGTGCCGGCACCCTCGCCTCCCTCCTCGACCCGGTAGCGGCTGTAGCTGTCGGGCAGGATCGAGGGCCGCGACTGGTGGTAGTCGCGTAGGAAGTCCAGCACCCGCTGGGGAGAAGCGCTCACGGTCTGGCTCGCGCTGGCTGTCACCTGGGCCATGGATGGGCATTCTGGCATCGAGAGCGAGAGGCGGTGCGGTTCGGCATGATGCCCCCATGCGCGCAGTGTTCGCCTCGGACATCGACAGCGACGATCCCCTCCGCGGCCTGGAGTTCGGGGAGCGGCCCGAGCCCACCGCGCCCGACGGCTGGAGCACGGTCACCGTCCGTGCCGCATCGCTCAACCACCATGATCTGTGGTCGCTGCGAGGGGTAGGTCTGGATCGCGACCGGCTGCCGATGATCCTTGGCTGCGACGCCGCCGGACTCGACCAGGACGGAAACGAGGTGATCGTCCACTCGGTGATCACCGACGACTCCTGGCGGGGCGACGAGACCCTCGACCCGCGGCGCTCGATCCTCTCCGAGCGCCACCAGGGCACGTTCGCGGAGGAGGTGGTGGTGCCCCGCCGGAACCTGGTGCCCAAGCCGCCGGAGCTGTCCTTCGAGCAGGCCGCGTGCCTTCCCACCGCCTGGCTGACCGCGTATCGGATGCTGTTCAGCCGCGCCCGCGCGGCGCCTGGGATGACCGTGCTGGTTCAGGGCGCCGGGGGCGGAGTGGCGACGGCGTTGGTGGTGCTGGGCACCGCGGCCGGCGTGCGAATGTGGGTCACGTCTCGCTCCGAGCAAAAGCGCTCGGAGGCCGTGGAGCTCGGGGCCGATCAGGCGTTTGAGTCTGACTCCCGATTGCCGGAGCGGGTGGACGCGGTCATGGAGACCGTCGGCCAGGCCACCTGGCCTCATTCGCTGCGCTCGCTGAAGCCCGGAGGAACGCTCGTGGTCTCGGGAGCGACGACGGGCGACGCACCATCCGCCGAGCTGAGGCGGATCTACTTCCTTCAGCTCTCGGTGATCGGATCGACGATGGGGACGCGCGATGAGCTCGAGCGGCTGATCCGACTGTGCGTGGAGAAAGACGTGCGCCCGGAGATCGACCAGACGCTGCCGCTGGAGGACGCGCGGCAGGGCTTTGAGGCCATGCTCTCCGGGGAAGTCGTGGGAAAGATCGTCTTTACGCCGTGAACAGCCGGGGGTCGGCGGTGGCGATCCCGTGCACCCCCAGCGTCCGCAGGGCGTCGATCGCCGTTCGCTCGTTCACGGTCCAGGCGTAGAGCAGGCCTCGGCGCGCGATCACGTCCTCGAGCAGCTTGAAGTCGACCAGACGGTGCTGAGCCATCAGCGCATCCCAGCGATGCGCGGCGAGACCGGCCAGCACCTGCTCGCGCCAATCGCGCCAGCGGCGGCTCAGGCGGGCCACGCGGCCGCCGACCGAGATTCCCACGCGCGCGTGCGGCTCGAGCGCGCGCACCCGGTCAAGCACGACCGCCATCTGCGAGCAGATCACGGTGCGATGAAGCAGCCCGGCACCGCGCAGCTCATCCAGCAGCGCCGACTCGCATCCCACCTGCTTGACGTCCACGTTCAGCTCGATCTCCTTGAAATCCGGCCCGGACAGATAGGAGAGCGCCTCGTGCAGGCGCAGGTTCCAGGGGCGGGGGGCGTCGAGCCTCGTGTGGGCGAGCACGAGCTCACCTCTCCAGCAGCGAACGTCGAACTCCACGATGTCGACGCCGATCTCCCGAGCGGTGTCGAACGAGGCGAGGGTGTTCGCCGGAGCCAGGGCGCTCGCGCCGCCGTGCCCGATCCGCTGACAAACGTGCGGCTTCACAGCACATACAAGATGGCACGACGGGCGGCGGATCGAGCCGGGGACCGGGCAACCGCCGCCTGATCGAACTCGACACTCTGGCCGCCCCGTCATTTTTGCTGGTCGGGGGTAGGAGGAACCGGCACATGACGGACCGGAATGTGGGAGAGTAGGCGAGTGCGGAGAGGAAAGGTGCCGAAGAGCCCTGCCCGGGTCAGCGCTTTCTGGGCGGCCGTCGTGCTCGTCGCGCTGATGTCCGTCGTGTGCGTTCCGACCGCGGCCGCCGCCGCGCCCACGTTCACCGCCCAGGGCAGCGCCCAGCAGGTGTACGTCACCGGCCTGGCGCCGAGCGAGCAGGTGTCGCTCCTCACCTCGTCGGGGACGACGCTCTACACGCAGAATGCCGATTCGCTCGGCGGGCTCCTGTTCCGCAACGTCCCGGCGGGTAAGGGCTACCGGGTGCAGCCGACCGCAGGTGGCCCACAGTCCCCTCCGATCACCGTTCATTCCAATGCCGCGGCCCCGTGGGATCCCGGCATCTACAACCAGTCGATCCCGAGCAGCGGTTACGGCTATCTGACAACGCGCGACGGCACCAAGCTGGCCATAGATGTCCATCCGCCGACCAGCCCCGCGGGACAACCGGGCGCTCCCTCCTTCATCCACCTTCCGACCTTCCCGGCCAACACGAGCTATGCCCCTCCCTACCCGACGCTGATCGAGTACTCGGGCTACGGCTACGCCGATCCGAACGGACCGGTAAACGGAATCGCGGTCCTCGCCAACCTGATGGGGTTCGCGGTGGTGGACGTCAACATGCGGGGAACGGGCTGCTCGGGCGGCGCGTATGACTTCTTCGAACCGCTCCAGAACCTCGACGGTTACGACGTGATCGCGACGATCGCCCATC
>DAIPIC010000156.1:0-6015 GCA_036771025.1 Solirubrobacteraceae bacterium | reverse complement strand
CAAGGCCACGTTCGTCCCGGGATCGAGCGCCAACGACCTCAGCTGGCCCATCAGCTGCTGGAGCTTCTGATTCAACACGGGCGTCTGGCGCAATGTCTTAGACCCAGCCTCAAGCGCCGGATTGATGTTCGGCAACGCCCCCTTCAACGACGCCGTAGCCGGCGTCAGATACCCACCGAACGTCTTCAGATCGACCAGGAACGGCTGCTGCGCCGCCAACGAGGTCGTCGACACCGACAAGGTGTTCGGCGACTTGGCGATCGTGGCCTCCAGGTTCCCCGGATTGGCGGCAAACGCCCCGAACGTAGTCGCCGAATCACGGAACAGATTCACCAGCGTCCCCGACACCGGCGACACCGCTCCCGTGAACGAATCAAGCGAGTTCAAAAACCGCGTCAGCCCGGAAGCCGGATTGGCCAGATACGACGCCACCGGCGTCAGGTACTGAAGCAGCGCCGGCAAGCTCTGAATCGTGGAGCTCAGATCCCCACCCCGCGCCGCGAACGTATCCCCGAACCCCACCAGGTTGCCCTGCACGGCGGTCCGCGTCGGCGGATTGAAGATGTTAAACACCTGATCCAGCTGCACCGGGATGTTCGTCTGTGAGATCGGCATCGTCGCCCCATCCGCAAACGAATGGCTCGAGGTCCCCTTGTCGATCTCCACGTACTTGGAACCCAACACCGACCGCAGCCGCACCGTCACCGTGGAGTCCACCGGGATCTGCCCCTGGTTCTTGGACATCCTCAACGTCAGCTGCGCACCCGTGGTCCCGTTCTTGAGCCCCACCGGCTTCAGCTGGGACACGAACCCGATCCGGTGCCCACCCTCGAGCACGTCGTTGCCGGGCACCAGATTCGAACCGTCCCCGATATTCACCTTCAGCTCCCGCGTGGGCACAAACGGCAGCCCCTTGTTGGCGTTGTAAGCCAGGAACACCGCCACCAGCACCACCAGCACCGTCACCGCCCCCACCAGGACGGGATTTGCGAACACTGTCTGCTGGCGGCGTCTCACGGCGACAGGAGGTAGTTGAGGAGTTGCTGGGCCTGGTTGGGCGACGTCGTGGTGCCCGAGGACGTGGTCGAGGGGGAGGCTGGAGCCGAGGACGACGGCGCCGGAGCGGCGCCCGTGCCCGCCCCGTTGGCGCCGAGCAGCTGCCCAATCGTGTTGTGCAGGTTGGTCGTAGGGGCGCTCGCCGACTGACCGCCCGAGGACGACGAGGAAGAGCTAGCGGGACTGGCGCGGCCTGCGGCGGACGGCGACGACGCGGTGGTGGCGCTCGGCGAGGCCTGCTGGTTGCTGGACGCCGCCGTGGCGCTCGCCGGGCGGCTGGCGGCGGCCGAAGCCGTGCAGCCGGACTGGGACGGGCGGGAGCCGCTGGGCGCGTAGGGCGGCTGTCCGCCCGCGTCAGGCGGACAGGTCCCGGGGCTGGATGGATCGGGCGAGTTGACGCCGGGCTGGTTGGGGCCAAGCCAGGAGTAGCAATTGCGGTAGCTCGGCCCGAATATCTTCAGGTTGTTGGAGATCGTCCCCGGCGTGGCCAGCGGGCTACAGCTCGGGCTGATGAAGATGTTGACCGCCTGAACGTGGCCCAACGGACCCAGGTAGACCAGGTTGAGCGTCTGGTTGAAGACGTACTGGAGCAGGGCCTCGAGGCCCGTGAAGCCCAGGCCTCCGGGCGCACGGCGATCTCGCTCGGTGGCCCGGCTGCGGTCGTCCAGGTCGTGAAGGACGATCGAGAGGTTCTGAGCCAGCTCGGGGGTGGGCTGGGCGAACGTGTTCAGCTTGGCGACCGTGGGATTGGCGGCCTCCACCGCCTGCTTGCCGGTGATCGAGGCCTGTCCCAGCGACTGGAGCGCGGGCCTGGCCGCCTTCGAGAACGGGGGGATGTCCTTCAACAGCCGGTCTATCTGCCCCGCCGAGGCGTTGAGGTTCGCGAGCGCCGGCTCGTTGGCCTGGACGGCGACGCCCAGCTTCTGAAGCGCGGGACGCAGCTCCTCCAGGAACGGCGGCAGATTGTGGATGGTGCGCGCCAGGTTGGCCTGCTGCGTGGCGGTGGCGGTGGCGGCGTTGTTGGCCTGGTCGATGAACCGCTCCACCTGGGTCGAGTTGTCGGCCAACGCGCTCACCAGCGTGTTGGCCGTGGTCGTCAGGTCCTGGATGGTGTGCGAGTCGTTGGCCAGCAGGTTCAGCAGGTTGTCGGTCTCGGTCAGCGCGGGGACCGCACGGTCCAGCGCCTGCTGGAGGTTCTGGCTGTTTCCGGCCACGGCCGCGCCGAGCTCATTGATGATCAGCGTCAACCGCTCGCGGAAGGGCAGCCGCATGACGCTCTGCAGCAGGTCACCCGGGATCGTGGACTGGGTGTGGTTGATTCCGATCGTGCTGCCCGACTTGATCACAGGGCCGGAGTTGCCGGGGTCGCAGTTGATGAAGTACTCGCCGATCAGCGACTGCGGGCGCGACTGGCAGAAGGCATCCTGGTGGAAGGACCCGAAGCCGGTCTGGCTGACGTTCACTGTCACCAGCGCGTGGAGCGGGTTCTGGCAGCCCGAGTGGCGATCCGTGTAGCAGAGGTCGATCTTGGTGACCTTGCCCGCCGGCACGCCCGCGACCTTCATCTGCTCGCCGGTCGTCAGCCCGAAGGCGTTATCGAGCTCGACCTTGAAGGTGGGGGTCCCGCCCGAGTTCGAGCCTGAGCCACTCGTGGCGCCGGTGGCCACCAGCACGAAGGCGCCCACCACCACGATGAAACCCACCGAGATGAGAATCCGCCTCATGGCCCCGTCGGCACCTGGCTCGGGTTACAGGGATAGCCGGGCTCCGGGAACCAGACGGCGCCTCGCTCCATGGAGCCCGGGCAGCGGTCGCCCTGACCCTGCTTGAGGTCCCCGGCCTGGAGCAGGTTCGTGAGGTTCAGCTCCCGCAGGATCGGGGTCAGGATGCCGCCTCCGGAGATCGACGCCGCGCCCACCACGCCGGCGACCCGGGCGTAGTTCCCGTTGGCGTCCACGCCGCCGGGCTTGCTGTAGCCCTCGAACCAGCCGGTCAGATCCTGGGAATAAGGCCGCGCGGTCGCCAGCTCAGGCGTCGACTGCTGGAGGGCCTGGGTGGTGATCGGGAACGCGCCCAAGCGCTGCTTGCCGTTGACGAAGATGTCGCCGACGGTGGCCGCCTGAAGGGGCTGCCCCAGGCTGATCAGGTCGATCAGGTCGTTGTTGGCCCCGGGCTTGGAGACGATGTTCGAGAGATCCCTGACCGTCGGGACCGCGTCATGGGCCAGAGGCCGCAGCTGGACCAGCAGCTTCTGGAGCTTCGGCGCCACGGGCTTTGAGGCGTCGACCAGCGGCTTGAGGTCATCCAGCGCGCTTCTGAGGTTGACGAACGTGGTGTTGGCCAGGCGCATGAACGGCGGCAGGAGCTGGATCGTCCGCGCCAGCGCCTGGTGCTGGTTGGCGAGCGCCGTGGTCGTGCCGTTCAGGTTCACGACCAGGTCAGAGAGTTGCGTATTGCGAGCGGCGATCGTCGTGAACAGGTTCCCGGTCTGCGTTATGAAGTTCGTGAACGAGGGCGTGTTTCGGTTGAGCTCTCTGAACAGGACGCTGGCCGACGCCACCGCTGGGTTCAGGTACTGCCAGGCCTGCTGGGCCTGCGGTCCGTAACCCTGATACTGCTTGGCCGAACCCTGGATCACCTTCTGCAGCGAGCGGCGGGTGTCCGGGGTCAGGGTGTTGAACAGCGTGTCCAGATCGACAGCGCTGTTGGTGTATTGGGCGGGGATCGTGCCCCCATTGGGGATCGGCGACGGGTTGCCGGGCGGGAGGCGGAGCTCCACGTAGCGATTGGCGACCGCCGTGAGCGAGGGATTTCGGACCGTGGCCACCGTTCCCTGGCGCAGCGGCTTGTAGCTCGAGTTCGAGACGTCGAGCTCGATCTTGGCCTGTCCCTGGGGGGTCAGCGTGACATTTCCGACCGCCCCGACGGGCGAGCCCGCCACATTCACCTGATTGCCCGAATAGATCTGGCTGGCGTCCTGGAAGATCGCGTAGACCTTGTAGTCCGAGCCCCCGGACAGCAGGATCACGACAACCGCGATGATCGCGATCGCCACAGCGCCGAGTGCGGCGATCCGGCCAATCACCGATGCGTTGCGCACTCCGGCCTCAGCCCGTGGTTCGCCTTCGTCGGACCGATCGTGCGGCGCGACCTTCGACACCCCTGTGCGGGCCGCGGGCTTCCCTACCTGAGCCGGGCGTTCCGCTGGTGGACTTCACGCGCATGCGACTGGCCATCGGTCTCCTCCCGCGCGGGGCTTTGGGGACAAACTCCCTGCGCGAAGCTGGGCCGACGCTAGCAAGGGCTTTATTGCACTGTCAATTGGGAACCGGCGGCCCCAGCTGCAATCGTTTTTGCGCTCTACGCGGCCGGAAGTCCCACGCGCGGGCGGGACTAAGATGCGGGCACAGGCCCGGGTGGACAAACTGGCAAAGTCTGCGCGCTTAAAACGCGTTGCTCTTCGGAGCTTGCGGGTTCGAATCCCGCCCCGGGTATTGGGCTTTTTCCAGGGGCGGACGGCGCCGGCGCGGAACCGCAACTAATCCGCTGCTACCGTGTCCAAGCCCGGGTAGAGGCCCACGAGCCAACTGGATGGAAGTCTCAGCTCTCAAATATCGCGGGGGACTTGGGCTGCACGCGCGCTCGCCCATCTTGCGCCTGCAATCAGACGACCGGCTGATCGCGTTCGTCAGGCGCGGGAACGTGGCGGCATTCGAGGCGCTCGTCAGCCGATATGAGACGCGGCTTTTGGCGTTCTGCCGGCATCTGCTCGGGTCCCGCGAGGACGCCGAGGACATCCTCCAGGAGGTCATGGCGGCGGCGTTCAACGCCATCCTGGCCGACGAGCGGCCGATCAAGGTCAGGCCCTGGCTCTACCGGATCGCCCGCAACCGATGCCTGAACCACCTTCGCCGCAACCAGGCCATGGGCGTGGACTCCATGGACGTCCACTTCTCGGACAACGGGGCCAGCACCGCCGACAAGGTGCACGACCGCGAGGAGTTCCGGCTCCTGGTCGGCGACATCCAGGACCTTCCCGAGACCCAGCGCACGGCGCTCGTGCTGCGCGAGATGGACGCCATGTCCTACGAGCAGATCGCGGAGGCGATGGAGACCACGGTGCCGAGCGTCAAGTCGCTCCTCGTGCGCGCGCGTGTATCACTGGCCGAAGCCGCCGAGGCCCGTCTCCTTTCCTGCGAGGAAGTGCGACTGGAGCTGGGCGAGGTGGCCGAGGGGCTGAGGCGCCGTCCCGGCACGCTCGTGCGCCGCCACCTTCGCTCCTGCGATCGCTGCTCGACGTTCCGCGTCCAGCTGCGGGAGACCAACAAGGCGCTCGCGGCCCTCCTGCCGTTCGGACCGCTCGTGGTGCTCAAGAAGCTCGTGTTCACCCACCTGGGTCATTCGGCTGGGACGGGGGCCGCCGGATCCGGCGCCGGCGCCGCCGGCTCGGGCGCCGCCGCCGGCTCGGGCACCGCCGCCGCGGGTGTCGCCGCCTCGGGAGCGAGCGGGGCACTCTCGGCCGGGATCGGAGCGGTCGCCACCAAGGCCGTCGCCGGTCTGGCCGTCACGGCGATCGTGACCGCCGGCGCGGTCGAGGTCGGCTCCTCCGGACGGCGCTCGACGGTGCGCCGCAACGTCGCGGCTGCCGGGTCGGGCGGCGTCGGGATGCCCGAGCTTGTCGTACCGACCGCCGTCCAGCATGTGACGCGCAAGCTCGCCCCCAAGCCCCAGAACCTCGCCGCGACCGACAACAAGTCCAACAAGCAGGACAGCAAGCAGACGGCGACCGCGAGCGCGAAGACCGCGCAGGCGCCGCCGGCGGCCGCGCCGGCGGGCCGAACGGTGGTCAACAGCGACAAGACGAACCTTCCCTCGTGCGGCTCCGCTCCGACCGCCACCACCGCCACAGGCACCGCCACGACTTCCACCACGCCGACGACGACCACGCCCGCCACCAGC